>JANWWW010000050.1 GCA_025055295.1 Deltaproteobacteria bacterium
TTAAAAGTGGATCTGCCTAAAGCCAAGGCGACTACCACCAAGGGCAAAGGAGAACAGATTGTGGTTACAATTGACAAACATGGCACTGCTTATCTTGGCAGTGACAATGTAGTTCCAATCGAAGAGCTGGGAACCCGGGTTAAAAGTATTCTTGACACTAGAAAGGAAGAAGATAGAAAGGTATTTATAAAAGCCGACAAAGATGCGAATTATGGAGTTGTATTGCGCGCTCTAGGTGAACTTGCAAGTCAGGGAATAACGGATATAAATCTTGTTGCGAGTCCTTTAAAATAGAATATAAATATACGAACGAAATCGCAGTTCACAAAAAATGAAAGAGCCAAAGCTCGAGAGGTATTTATCCGCGTCGCTTTTGTTGCACATGGGGGCTCTTTTTCTCGGCTTGTTCATAGAGGCTGACAGAGATTGGAATATTCAGGAGGAGGTTTACTCAGTTTCAATAGAAACGGGTAGCAAGCTTGGAGGTATTTCCAAGGTGCCTGAAAAAAAAGATTTCGAAAAACCGGTAATTGAAAAAAAGCAGGAGACTAACGAAAAACAACTTCGAACAGACAACCTAAATTCAGAGCAAAAAAAAGAACTGGAAAATCTTCTAAAAGAGCCGGGCATTGGAACAGCTTTAACTCCGACTGTCAGGCCTACGGCAACTAGCACTCGGAGACCCACCTTAACGCCGGCACCCACCAAAACCACAATTCCGAAAAAATCAACCCCGACAAAAAAACCGACTCCACTCCTTCAACCAAAAACAAAAATAGACTCCGAATACTCATCAATATTAAGAGAATATTTGGGTGAGAGTTCAAGAGCCGGCGGTGAAGGAATAGGTGCGGGAAGGATCGGGCCTGAAAAAGGGTTGGGTGGCGGCATACTCAAAGATCCTGAATGGTTAAGATACAGGGATTTGATAATTGAAACTATAAAGAGTAACTGGTTTTGGCATGATAGAACATCTAAACTTCAGGCAGTTGTTGCCTTCAACTTGATGCCAGACGGAAAAATTCACAATATTCAGCTCAAAGCTTCAAGCGGTGTCACAGCTTTCGACTCAAGTTGTTTGCAAGCAGTCATCAAAACAGACCGTTTGCCGCCCCCACCTCCAAGGTTTTATGAGGATTTTAGAACAGTTGAAATACTGTTTGTTCCAAGGGAAATGTTAAATTAACCAGGACCACGGTTTGCTGAACTTATCTATTAAAAAAGCTTTTTATGATACAAATTCCAACTGAAAAGCTTTATCGAGAAAATACAGTTTTTACTAAGCAGTGAAATCAGATACCTTGGTCATCATTTAAAATTAAAAAAGTATATCTTTCTTTCGCAAGCGATCGCTTAATGGGGCCGATCAATTGCTCATAATTAAGCGCAATAAGAGCGCCGAATTCAAATCTGCTACGCAAGGTGCGATTATGAGAACACAAAAAAGTAAAAAAACCGACGAGAAAGACTTACACAGGCGGATTAAATTGTTTAATTATACTTAAAGGATATTAATTAACGGAGCGCTAAAACTGTATTATTATGAATCAGATAAAACTGACAAAAACAGACACTTTGCAAATATTAACCTTTTTTAGTTGAGATGGTCTTAAATCCTAAATGATTAAATAAGCTTTCATAAAAATAACTACTGTCTTGGCTCATAATAAAGGCAAAACTCATTTTCGCATTCGTGATTTATTCGGCGAGGTCAGGTATGTTATTGAGTGAAGATGCAGCGTGATCTGGATTTATATCAATGCTTAGCTTGCAAAAAATGAAGCAGTTTGCTGACTTACTAGCTCGATACAAATTCTTCTAAGCTCATCACGATTTTCACTACCGATAAATTTATCTATGGTGCCCTTGATTTGTTGTCGCTTACTTAAGCCGAAGCGCTCGCGAAGCTTTCGGTTTAAAGAGTCCAGAAACTGATAAAAATTTAACGACGTTCCGTAATCGGGAAAAAGCTCCAAGGCTAAGCTGATCACCACAGGGTTATAACTGTTTAGCCTGGTCAACTCTTCAACCGAAACATCCGTGATGTAGCCTTTTTCAGCGGCATTTAAAGCGTACCTAAGGATTGTTCCAAATCTTTCCAAGTTACCAGAGTAGAATATTAGCTCAGGGCCATGTGTAATCAGTTGTTGTTTAAGCTTTCGAACAGTCATTTCACCATCTTGACGGTTATCTGATAAATCCGACTCTTCAGCCATGTCACCAACAGCGTCGATATTTTCAACCCTTCGCTGATCTTTAGTGACCCTGAGCATCTTTAAAACAAGATTTGTAAGTTTGAAATCGATATCTTCTACTTTTACAGTCAAAAGCTCTTTACACCTTCTTACACTTGTGACAACCTTCTCTTGTATTACTGTGCTATCCTCCGTATCGTAAAGGTTTGCGAAATAGCTAACAAGATCGTCTTTCTTTTGCAACAACCCGGGCTCAAGAATTGTTGGAAACGTAAGAACAAGGTCTGCTATCTCAGATTGCTCAATTAATTCGAGCCAAAATAGGATATCAATAACCTCTTTGTCCCAGAACTCCTTAAATCGATAATTACCAAACAATCTTTGCCAATAGAGAAGTCGCCTATTCTTGTTATAAATTGACAAAACTTCATCAGCGCTCAAGCCTAGTTCCTGAAACACGCTTAATTGGTCAAAAAAATCAGACAACCTCTGATGATCCCTTAAAGCACTGACCACTGTTAGATCGCTATAAATACGCCTAAAGTATTCCGTGACTATCAATTGTCTTCGTCTCGGTTTCTCAGACTGCTCGCGTTGATACTGAGTTACGATTTTTGGCTTGTCAGACGACAACGCTGTATCGCTGCGTACAATTATACGGGCTGGTGGGATTTCGTTGGGTAACCTCGCATTTATTATGTCGAGAACTATCTCAAACACGGCCGGATCAGCAACCAAATCTTCGTCTTCCAGTAGTTCATCTAACATACTTCTAAAAAACTCGTGCAGATATAAGAATTCTTGATATCCGATGCCTTCTATAATACGTTTTGCTCTTGACGTCTTGATCGGATCCCAGCCAGTAATTTGCAAGACTTTCTGGGTCTCTTCAACAGATAGATTTAAATCTTTAACAAGTTGCTGCCCTTCCGCTAGGATATGAGCAGTCAATTGCGCGAATAACTCTCGAAATCTTTGTATGATCAAATTCTCAGGACTACGTGCCCTTAAGTTTTTGGATACACTCAATGGGTAAGTGATCGTGATCTGTTGATCCCTAAACTGAAGTGCGACCACAACTTCTGCAGTATCAGCTTTGCTCCTATGATTGATACTTACTCTGTCCAGCGCGGTAATCAATTCATCTTTTGTGCCGCCTAACAGTTCAACGATCCTAGTGAAACGCTTAACCTCTTCTTCAGAGAAATTTTCCGATGTTTCAAATTTATCGAAAACCTCCACATTCAAAAATTTTTCAAGATAATGAACTATCCTTCTTGTCTCGAACTTTCGTTCATCTTCCGATTCAACAAGCTCACGTGTGACCGGATTAACAGCAATCATTAAGTCAAGTAAAATCCCTAAAGCCCCTAAAAACACAGGTGGAATATCATGCGCAATTTTTGAAGTATCATATATACTGTCACGAACTGTCTTTACGACTTCCTCCGCAGTAAGCGAAAAATCGTTGGAATCCTGAGGCGAGTTTAACAAGGTAAAATACAGTTTGAGGATAACGTCTTCAAAAGGTTGGTTAATAAGCGACAACTCGACCCCTCGGTGGTCAAAATCTTCTAAACCATTTGCAATTTTTTGACGAATTCGAGCCCAAAGAAAATCAAAAAAGTCCTCAAAAGAAGAAAAAGCGTCTGAATAAAATAAGCCATTAATATCGCGCAGAATTCGTGACAGCACTTTTCTTTTCCGCGTGGACTCGAAGTACCCTTTTGAGGCCAGCATAAACACTAACCCTAAGGCATGCCATTGAGAAATTACACATATTCCAAATGGCACACCAGCTTCACTATTTATAAACTTTTTAATGTCAAGGTCCTGACTTTCTATTTCTAAACTTGCCGACACAACACTGCTACAAAAGAAGCCTAAATTAAGCGCTGTTGTGAATAAGCGCCAAAAACCATCCTCATCAAATTTTTCAGTTGATAAATTTTGAATAAGTTGCTCAATAGAGAAGTAGAAAAGTTCGTGGAAAATTGGAAAAAAAGACAGCGGCTTATCAAAGATTGTTTCGACATTCGAAGGCTTTTGTCCTAAAGTCGCAATACTTGTACAATCATCCTCCTGCCTGGCATAGGTTGTTATTTTTAAAAGCGCGTCGCTAAATCGGGTACGTAGCGAAGGTTCGGGCCTACTTGGAGACAAGCTACGGGTTAAGCTTTTCCCCAGATGAATTTGCTCGCTCATGAAATATTCCGTCATTTTCCTTCTAGCACTTTCTAGAAACTCTGGAAAAGCGATTAGGTATTCAAAACCTCTGCTAGATAACAAACGTATCAAACCAAAATTTAAACCCCATAGGCCCTGATCAAATTCAAGCAACGCTCGAGGACTCAAATTTTCTGCTATTCTATAAGCTTGCACTACGAAAGCATTCATGGTTTCGGCATCGGTCAAGAGACCTCTAATTAATTCGAAACTTCTTGCTTGGGAACGCTCAACGCGACTCTCGTAATTTCGTTTCTCAAGGCCTGCTTTGACAAAGTTTAAAAGATCAATAACCTCGTCCAATTTTTCAAAAACCGTTAAATATACATTATCACGTCGACGCTGAGTATTTTCGGCAAAAATGCCTGAAAATTTTCTTTTAAATTGATCATACTGAAGTTGTAGACGCTCCAAGCAACCCACGGCTCGCTCAATTTTCGTGGAAAATAATGTTGGTTCAACAAGATCGTCAATTTTTGATGGTTCGAAGTGGACGCCTATTTGCTGCTCAATCGCAGTAGGTGGTCTAAAATCGTGTCCTAGCAGTATCGTGTTACCTCCAGAAATCAACGTTACAACCCACTCTCGCCATATTTGCATAATTTCCCTGTAAAAGTTATTGACTATCGAAACGACTTCCCTTAGAAAGTTTCTCGAGTAACCTGTCTCCCCTTGATTACCAAACTCGTTTAAAATTTCTTCGAGAACAAAAGTATTTGACACAGTCTGTGGGGATTGCCTATGGGTCACGAACCTTTCCGGATGCTTCAACAGCCGCTCAAGTTCTTTAGTTAACGCGTCGTAAAATCCGCCTATTATTACGCCAAAAACTATCGTCCCGATAATGTGCCCTGAGGGTTGCCTGTAAAGGACTGGCGGATAGTCGGGCCCTACTTCTCTTTCCACAAGAGTGCATCGTAACAAATACAGGCTACTCAAATACATCGAATTTGCGTCTCGCCCCCAGCTTAAACCAGACGAATTGTCTCTGGCTATTACATCTGTTAAAGACCCATTAAAGGAATTAGGCAAAAGAAAACAGAACGCAACGGATTGCGGGTTATTTCGTAGATTGAATGATCCTTCCTTATACTTCTCCGCCGAGTAAATAGCACACGGAACGGCACCGTGACCTTCAAAGCAAAGTTTTTGTTGATAACTCGCCACATCCTTCATCAACTGAAAGTGGTTCCAAAATTTGGCTGCCTCAATCGAAGTTTTATTGGGTACCACCTTAAAATTCCTCATACGAGATTAGCGAACATGCCTTATTATACTGTGAAATACTTAAAAATACAAGTTTTACCAAATGCAAAATATTTTAGCTTAATTTTAAACTATTCAATATTTTAACCTAAAATAATATATTTTTGATAAACTTTTATGTTAATTGACACGACATAGAATCATTCAGATTTTGCTGTGCTTGATTGGAAAAACTTTTTTGAAGCTGGACAGATAGTAAGTGATTTATCTGGAAACAGGGATCATAACTGCGGACGACTCGCAAAACCTACCGTTATATTCTCGCTAGGTCTCCCAATCAACGTATTTAATTTTATTCGGCTTAAAGAAGTGACCAATTTGAAACTATGGCGCAAGGCATTACACAAACGCGCCAAGACTACGTATGCTCCAAGAAATACAGACCTTTAAAAAGGCTGATAACGCTGCTTTAGTGTGTCTGTTTTATGCTCCTAGGGACGGTTGGAGCTGGAAGAATGGGGACTTTGTGGAAAAGCTTCAGTGTTGCAGAAGGAAGTACCAAGGAACAAGTCTTACCAATTTAAAAGGTAAAAAATTACCAGCTTTACACGAGTAAAAGATCGGAGAAACGGCACTAATTGGTCGATCTTTGTGCGATGTTAAAGACAACTGGCCAAATCTTATAAAGTCTAATCTGAAGGTATTGAAAGAAGCTTATGTTAAAAAGGCTTGGTGATATGTTGCCAAATGAGAGGACATCAAGGCTTATACCTAGAAATATAATACTATATCACTTAATACTGGATATTAAAGGGTGAGTTTTACTTTAAGGGAAAGACTAAGTTAAGAGCATCAAATTCATCAAGAATTTTTGAAAGAATGAATAGCACACTGATAAACTCAAACTATGTCGTCCTACACGAAAGGGGATGTTTGAGGCGTTCGATGAAAGGAGTTTAGCAAAGAGGTTACAAAGTAGATCAATTATAAATTTTTACCTTATAACTGGATAGGAGTTTAAAAAGCACTTAGGTTAGTATTTGCTTCACCACAACTTTAACTCCAAACTAAGGTTACTGGGTTATAGGAGTTCAAGGAAGGTTAGGGAGGGTGGTATATAGAAAGAGAGGATTTGTTCAAGGTAAATTCAAGAACTCAATTGTGAGATCGGAGAGTTTACAGGCAGATTAGAGCACCATGTCAGGGTTGTTGATGACGATGGCAAACAGACACACAACATAAAAATGAGACTCGAACAAGCTTTACACAATGCAGAAAAAAATAAATCTTGATTTGGACGAAATAGCTCCCACAGGCTAGCCTCTAGCGTGAAAAATTTCTGACTACGGCAAATTTAAAGCCCTTTGGGAAACCTAAGTTTGAAAATTAGTCATTAAAAATTTAAAGTTCCCCATGAGAGCAATTCTGGCCTTTTTACAAATTTTGAAAAAAATTGACTTTTTCAAAATGCCTTTTCGAGTGCTAAATAAATCCAAAGGTAATTAGGAGGTTGTCAAAAAATATGAGGCCTCTCGGTAGTTCGTAAGCAAATTTAGCTTAAGGAGATTTATAACCTTTCATCTGGTTTGAAGAAAAAAATAGTTCTTCCATACGATACGCTTCCGTGCCTCACGAACCTGTGTTATCCAACGTTCTTAATAAGTTTAGATGACTTCGCTCCAGTTCATACATTTGCCGCAGTTGAAGATAAGAGCGGAACAGATCGCCCGGCCTTGGTTTGAAACACTGGAATAGTCGAGTCTTTTTTTGCCGTTTTGCGAAGATTTCTTCAAGGTCTTTTACTCTTTTCATCTTCATTAATTGTTATGCTGGGACCTGCTACAAGCGTTAACAAATAAACGTTACTATCTTTCTTTGTTCTATTATTTTATAAAAACAAAACCTGCTTATTTAGCTAAAAAGCGACTTGATCCTGCTAAAAAAACCTTCTTTTTGTCCTGTAAATTCCTTTTGCTCAAGTTCGTTTAACTTCAAAAGCAGGTTCTTGTGCTCCTGAGTAACTTTTTGGGGCACGAAGATTTGAATTTGCACCAGATGATCACCCCTTCGCCTTGATCCCACACTAGAAGCGCCTTTACCCCTCAATTTAAAAACTCTACCTGAAGCCGTTCCCGGAGGTATTTTCAACACGACATCGCCGTCAATTGTTTTAACCATCACTTCTCCGCCAAGCACCGCAACCGCATATGGAATTTCTATTTCACTAAAAAGATCGTCCCCGCGACGCTGAAAATACGGGTGTGGCTTTACTATAACGTTTAAGTACAAATCGCCCGGACGACCGCCTAGACCAATTTCGCCCTCGCCGGATATTTTCAGTTTTTGACCACTTTCAACACCCGCCGGAATATTAACAGTAACACTTCGACTTCTTGACTCAAATCCTGAGCCTCTGCATGTTGAACAAGTTGCTGTAATAATTTTGCCCGAACCGTTACATCTTGGACATGTACGAGCTATTGAAAAATACCCTTGACTTATAGAAACCTGACCTGCGCCTCTACATTCAGAACAGGTTACAATACTGCTTCTGTCTTTAGCGCCTGTTCCACCGCAATTTGAGCACGGCTCTTTCCGCTTTAACTGTATTGTTTTGGTCGTACCCCGAATCGCTTCCTCAAAATCTACTTCGACTTCGGCAATCAGGTCCCGACCCCTATGTCTCTCTGCCCTTCGCGCTCCACCAAAAAATGTTGAAAATATGTCATCGAAAATGTCCTCAAAACCGCCGAATCCCCCGAAGTCGCCTTGCCACTGAAAACCACCTCCTTGAAAGGCTGCTGAGCCAAACTGATCGTACTGAGCTCTTTTTTCCGGATCAGATAAAACACTGTAGGCTTCATTTATCTCCTTAAACTTCTCCTCGGCGTGTTTGTCGTTTGGATTCCTGTCGGGATGATATTTTAGAGCTAACTTCTTGTAAGCCTTTTTTATATCGTCAATAGAGGCATTTCTCGGTACCCCAAGAATTTCATAATAATCTTTGGCCATTTATTTCTATTGTCATTTGTTATCACCCGCTTCCCGGAACTCTGCATCAACAACATCATCTTGACCCTTCGCATCGCCTTGACCCGATGTCGTAGTTGTTGTTCCCGCATGTTTATACAACTCTTCTGAAATTTTAAACGCCACAGACTGGAGTTTTTCAAACTGCGCTTTTACTTGATCAACTGAATCAGCCTCTACAACGAGCTTCTTGCTCTCATCTAAGATAGTTTGTGCCTCGTTTTTTAAAGACGAGGAAATGCTTTCGCCTTTATCCCTCAACAGTTTTTCCACCTCATAAATCATCGAATCGAGCTTGTTCTTTTCCTCAATGAATTCTCTTCGTTTTTTATCTTGCTCTGCCATCTCCTCTGCCTCTTTAACCATCCTTTGAATTTCTTCCTCAGTTAAACCGCTCTTCGCCGTGATTTTAATCGACTGAGCTTTGCCTGTCGCGTTATCTTTGGCCGACACTTCCAAGATGCCGTTTGCGTCAATGTCAAAAGTAACTTCGATCTGAGGGACTCCTCTAGGTGCCGGAGGGATGCCCACAAGCTCAAAACGTCCTAACAACTTGTTATCAGCTGCCATGGGCCTTTCACCTTGAAAAACTTTAATTTCTACTGATGTCTGATTATCAGCCGCTGTTGTGTAAATTTGGGATTTTTTTACTGGAATGGTCGTATTTCTCGGGATCAAAACAGACATAACCCCACCGTATGTCTCGATTCCTAAACTCAGCGGGGTAACATCAAGCAATAGAATATCCTTAACCTCACCGCTTAGAACAGCGCCCTGTATGGCGGCGCCTATAGCCACCGCTTCATCAGGATTAACATTCTTTGCAGGTTCTTTGCCAAATATCTCTTGCACCTTACGCTGTACGGCCGGCATTCTGGTCATTCCACCAACAAGTATGACTTCATTAATGTCACTCACTTTAATGCCAGCATCCGCGATAGCTTTTTGACACGGATCGACAAGCCGTTCCAATAAATCTGAGCAAAGCTGTTCTAACTTAGCGCGTGTTAACTTGAGGTTTAAATGTTTTGGCCCTGAGGCGTCAGCTGTAATAAATGGAATATTGATTTCTGTCTCCATTGAAGATGAAAGCTCAATTTTGGCTTTTTCCGCGGCCTCTTTTAGGCGTTGAAGGGCCATTACATCGTTTCTAAGGTCAATTCCCTGATCACGTTTAAATTCTTGGACTAACCATTCAACTATTCGCATATCGAAGTCCTCGCCCCCAAGATAAGTATCACCGTTTGTCGACTTAACCTCAAAAACTCCCCCTTCGGATAATTCAAGTATTGAAATATCAAATGTCCCACCCCCCAAGTCAAACACAGCTATCACCTTGTCACCTTTTTTGTCAACTCCGTACGCTAGGGCAGCTGCGGTAGGTTCGTTGATAATTCTTAACACGTTGAGACCGGCGATTCTACCGGCGTCCTTGGTCGCCTGCCTTTGAGCGTCATTAAAATAAGCAGGGACTGTAATTACAGCGTTGACTACTTTTTCTCCCAAATAATCCTCCGCAGTTTGCTTCATTTTCATCAATACCATGGCAGAAATTTCCTGCGGACTTTTTGGTTGATCACCCAATTTCACCCATGCGTCACCGTTGGTTGCTTCAATTATTTCATACGGCAAAACGGTCTTCGCTTTTTGAACTTCTGGATCAGAGTACCTCCTGCCAATTAATCGCTTTACAGCAAAAATTGTGTTTTTTGGGTTTGTAATAGCCTGCCTCTTAGCTATTTGACCAACTAGAATCTCTCCATTTTTCGCCAACGCCACGACGGATGGAGTAATTCTGCTACCCTCGCTGTTGGTAATTACAGTTACGTTAGCCCCCTCCATAACCGCGACGCAGGAGTTTGTTGTTCCCAAGTCTATTCCGATAATCTTATTTGATACCCTAGATGTCATAGAATATACCCCTTCCTACTAGGAATAATCATTTCATCGTTTGGTTTCAATAAAAATTTTCAGGGGTTCGTGGATGTAAGGAAAGCTGTTTTGCCTGGATCATTTACGCAAGTATGCAAATCTATGACAAGGAATTTTTCTACGATTTAAGTTAGATTAATCCGGTGAACTTGCTTTGCGAGCTGATAATCCTAGGCAACAAACGTTATCTTGGTATCGATTTGCGGTTTAAAATTTACCAGACTGACAAAAAGCCAAGACGAAAAAACAGGGCAAGAACTAGAAGGCCGAGTATGTCAACAAGTAATCCCGTGACCATGAGCTTTTTCAAGGGCACTAGACCCGTTCCATAAATTAATGCATTGGTAGGGGTCGAAACGGGTAAGAGAAATCCAAAACTTGACGCTAGGCCCACCAGCATCCCAAATGAGGGTTGAATTTGAGCAAAGATAGGGGTCATAACACTGGCGCTAGCTGTATTCGAAGCAAAATTCGACAATAAAACCGTTAAAAAGGCTGCCATAATAGGGTGAGAGGTAAAATACTCGGCGGTTTTTAGAAATCCTAATAACTGAGATTGCTCAACAAATTCCCCCAGCACTAAACCCCCGGTAAACAATATAATCGTGTCCCAAGGAATCTGTTGAATATCACTTAGCTCCAGTAATACTACCTTTTTCCGTGGAATAGTGGTTTGTATAACCCACAAAACAAGACATACTACCCAAGGTGAAAACCAAAGAGGAACATTTGGAACGAATACTGTAATAACCCATATAAACACACAGGCTAAAAAAGCTCCAATGAGTAAGATTTCAGTAATAGTGAAGCCACTAGGGGCGCCTTTGTGGGAGGAAGACTCAAAAAGTGGAGTGTCGTTTGCTAACACAACTTCATGGTTTTTCTTAACGGGGAAAATAAATTTTAAGAATAGATAGCACAAAGCGCCGCAGGTCAAAGAGACTGGTGCGGCTTTCAAAAACCAAGAAAGAATTGTTACTTCGACACCTACATTTCTCAAATTCGCTAAAGTTATGCCATTAGGAGGGGTTCCCATTGGAGTTAGCAGTCCTCCAAGATTGGAAAAAAAAGTAAGCGAAAGAAGTAGCCGAACCTTAAAATTATCGCATCCGTAATTTGCCAAAATTAAGACTATAGGCAAAAGAATTGATGTAACCACAGTGTTTGAAAGAAAAGCGCTAATTAAAAAGGTAAAACCACTCGTTATAAGAACAACTTTTTCAAGGTCAATCGGTGTTCGAGGTAAAATTCTAAGAAAAATTTTTTTTAAAATATTATGCTTCACCATAACGTTCGTTAGAACAAATACACCTATAAAAAGCATAATTACATCATCCGCTAGACATTCTTGGACTTGATTAAACGAAACAAATCCTAACACCGGAGCAAACACAATGACTAAGAGTGCTGTTACATAAGGGGGAACAAACTCGAAAACCCAAAGAATAACAACAAATACAAAAAATAATAATTCAGCTATCACAGCTTTCAGCCAGTCTCAATTTTACTTTTAATTCACCCACGTTAAACGCTTGTTCCAAAAAGTTATCCTGTTGGCAAGTTCTCTAAAACTAGTTTAACAAATCTCTGCAAAGTGTGTCAGTTGCTTGCCTCTTAATCCGGCTAAAATTTCTCTGAACTATCATTATTGCTTAAAATTTAAAGTA
>JANWWW010000051.1 GCA_025055295.1 Deltaproteobacteria bacterium
GTTCCTTTATATGCTGTCACTTTCTAAGGGGCTACGGAGGTGTGTAAAGTTGGGCAGTCGTCTGATCAAAAAAACACTTTTCTGATTAAAAATCCGAAAAGGCAACATGAATCGACAAAAAAAAGAATGTAGTTTTCAAAAGGTGTTTTGATAAGGACTATCAACACACGGCCAAACGAATCAGATAAAAGAGTGCTTCCAGAAATAATCAAGATGTTTCATTCTTTGTATCTTCACAAACTTGCTCAGCCGTAATTAAAAAAACAGATCAAGTGTAGGTAAGTGGCATTTTTTTATTTCAATTTTGGTCAAAGGATAGTTAAGTTAACTCTCACCACCGCCAGGCAGTGAATATCGCGTTTAGACCACTACCAAAACCAAGGGTTAGAACTTTTTCGTTTGGCTTGATTAAATTTCTCTTGGCGGCAATTGCCAAAGCCCCAGGCAAGGATACTGACACCATGTTCCCGTATTCTTTATAAATTGTTATTTCCTTTGAAATATCAAGCCCCACAGTCTTATACCATGCCTCATTTACCTGTTTACCCACTTGATGACAAACTATCTTATCTATAACACTTGAAGTCCAACCGATCATTTTTTGCAATTTGCCCCAAACCCGCTTTCCTACAATACTGGCATTGTGAATTAGTTTTTTAGCTTCGGTGCGCATAATCGGCGCTTTGTCGGCAAGCTTATTGATTTTGTCAAAAACGTAATCCGCAATGCAGAAATCTCCATTACCTTCACAAAGATCGGAAAATTCCGAACTACTCTCACAAGCTGATGCAATAGGATAGGGCTTGTTCGCAGTCTGACGTCGGGTCACAAGATAAGCGACCGCTCCTGAGCCAAGAGTTAAAACCGGAAGATACTGCACTATCTGTTCACGGGTCATCGTTCCTAGTTTCTTCAGGCGATCTATCGTTGATTCAACCAAACCTCTAACAGTTTCACCAGCCACCAACAGGGCACATTCAATTTTTCCACTCTCAATCATAGCTGACGCAACCGACAATGCATTCGAGAAACCAATGCAAGCATTGGATATATCAAAACATAAGCAACTTTTTTTTAAACCAAGTTTTCTATGAATTATTACGCTTGTAGCTGGTTCAAAAAAGTCTCTACTGACCGAGAAGTTGATTATCGAGTCGATTCGGGATACCAGATCTTTACACCGATTTAAAAGCTTTTCAGCCACTTGTGCTGCAATATCTGATGGGAATGTTTCCCTTGGCCACATTGTGCGGGTGGAAATACCGGTTAGTCTTTCTAAAGTGCCCTTGGGCATTACTTCTCCTAACTCCGCCTCAAGGTCTTCCGAAGAGACCTTGATAGGCCCCTCTAAAAACTCAAAGTCATATACCTCGACATGGTTATAAGTAAAATTAACCATCTTCTGTCTATTCTAACCGAGTACTTTCAAGTATACACCAGATTGATACTTCTACCGAATACGTATTTGATCCCTATTTTCATAAAGAATCTCTGACCTTCGCAGCTGGCACACACCTCTTTTAAGATTTTGATCCTCATATTTAATTTTGAAATACCTATCCCCTAAAAGGTAATCTGTTAAAAACCTCAAAGCTAAAATAAATGATAAAATCGCTGGCGACAGTTTAATTAACTCCCGATCAACACCGAAACACCTTTCGTAACTCAATACATTAAGACCTTCGGAAGCTGATCTTAAAAAATCAACCTTAATGTCCGGCTCGGATTGTTTATCCTCGTTCTCTAAGAAACACACCGTACGTAAAAAATCCCCTATGTCATAAGCAATAACACCCGGCTGAAGAACATCATGATCGATAATATAGGCCTTCTTTTCAACAATCAAAAAGTTCTCAAACTTAGTGTCATTGTGACACAAAAACTTTTGCTGTTTAGTCATCATGATGATGGGCTTTTCTAATTTTTCCTTAATACAGAAAATTTGATCCAAATGACGACTGACATTTGCTACTCTGCGTGAATTACCGCGCTTTAATGCATTAAAAAACTGTTTGACTCTGATTTGAGGCACAAAAAAATTCGGAATGGAGTAACGGAAAGATCTGATATTAATTTTACTAAGCTCCCTGTGAAAAATTGCCAAGCTTCGGGCTGCCAAATAACTTTCGGTCTCAGATTTTGGAAATTCACCGCAGCGTGCTTTTTCTATGAATTCTGTGAACTTCCAAGCGTTGCCTTTATTGTCGCAAGATACAACCTTTTTATCGTAAACTAAATATTTGGGAATGATTTCATTCAAACTTTGATTTGTATTCACCAAGGAACTGAAAGCAGTTAGATTGCGCTCAACAGCTTTTATCGTAAAAACCTTTGAGTTGATCAGTTGAGCAACGAACTTACGGGGGAAGGGCTTATGATCACGTTGATCAGAACACTTCCTGCTAAGGGTAACAACAAATGTTCTGTTTATGTTTCCCACTGGTATCTCATGAATATTCCTAATGTCATTAAAAAAAAACTTTAAATTATTAACGATTTCGCCGATATTCTTCATAACAACAATAGAAATGCCATTAATGGAATTTTATGTTGATGATATTTCTTTTCTCAGAGATATACTAGACACACTTGAAGAGAAGAAAGCCTCATACTCGGTAATAAATGAAAACTTGGTGGGTAGAAAATTTGTTGTACAGGTTTTAAAATGCAAGTCGGAAGAGGAAATTAGAAAAGCGATAACCAGGCTTAATCATCCTGCCATTTGTTGAGACTATAATCCCTCTTTATTAAACTACTAATTGCGTGGATATACTGCAAAAAGTTCTATCTTTATGTAAAAGACGGGGTCTTGTTATCCAATCTGCTGAAATCTACGGGGGAGCCAAAAGTCTATACGATTTCGGCCATCTTGGCTTTTTAATAAAAGAAAACATAAAAGAATTTTGGAAACAATCGTTGCTTTTTTCGGATGAAAGCATTTTTTTCATCGATGGAAGCATACTTTTACCATTTCCGGTCTTCAAAGCGAGCGGACACATTGATTGTTTCACCGATCCGCTTGTCGATTGCAAAGAGTGTAAGATCAGATTTCGACCGGATAAAGTTGAAAAAGAATTAGGCGAACTCAAGTGCCCTTCTTGCGGATCAAAGAATATCTCAGACCCACGACTTTTTAACTTAATGTTTAGAACGACACTGGGCCCGGTAGACCAGTTGGAAGAGATCCTAACTTTTGTGTTACAAAATTCTTCGAAATCCAAGGAGGAAATTTTAAAAGATCTTCAGGAACAAATTTTGAAATCATCGGTATTTCTAAGGCCTGAAACAGCGCAGAATATATTCTGTCAGTTTATGAATCTAACCAAAAGTTATCCACGCAAACTGCCTTTCGGGATCGCGCAAATCGGGCGAGCGTTCAGGAACGAGATAACAACCGAGAAGTTTCTTTTCAGAGTGGCCGAATTTGAGCAAATGGAATTGGAATTTTTCGTGAAGAGCCAGGACGAGAATTTCTATTTTGATTACTGGCTTGACAAAAGAGTTACTTGGTGGAAAAAGATAATTAATTCGGACTCAAATTTGCGCATTCGCGAGTACTCTCAAAACGAACTAGCTCATTACGCTAAAAGGTGTTGTGACATTGAATTTAAGTTCCCTTGGGGATTTGATGAAGTCGAGGGAGTGGCGAGCAGAAGTGATTACGACCTGTTAGCTCACGCGAGGGCATCAGGCAAAGATTTTTTTGTTCTTGAGTCGAGTGAACAAAGAGGGGGTCAGGTCAAAATAGTCCCATGGGTAATAGAGCCATCGTGCGGGCTCACTCGTGCTTTTTTGGCCGTAATCTTGGACGCTTATTCCGAAGAGCCCGGCGTTGACGCTGAAGGACAGGAAAAGGTTAGAACTGTCATGAAGCTCAAACCATTCCTTGCTCCGTATAAAGCAGCTGTATTTCCGTTGGTAAAAAACGAAGAATTAATCAAACTAAGCAAATTAATCCATGATGAACTTAAGAGACGCAGATTGTATTCGTGCGTGGAGGAAAACCAGAGTATAGGTAAAAGGTATGCGAAACATGATGAAATTGGAACGCCTTTTTGTATTACCGTTGATTTTAATTCCCTGAAAGACGAGTCGGTCACGGTTAGAGACAGAGACTCCACCGAACAAGTTCGTTGTCATTGGAAAGAAGCCGTAGATAACGTTGTCTCACTCTGTCAGATGCCTGCCTAGGCCTTTCAACTGGAATCCTCATAGCTTTATTTGGTATCATCGATAGGTCAAAAATGAACAAAGAAATTGTGGAAATTTTTTATGATTTTTCTGACCCCTACTGTTATATATTTCTTGACGACCTTTATAGGTTTGAAGATATTCAGGACGTCGAATGCATATGGCAACCTCTTAACCCAAAAGCAGCAGGACTGCCTCAACAAGTGTTCCACTATCTAGAAGGAGAGGATACGTACGTTAGGGAAGAGATAGAGCGTTTTGCTAAAGAGCGAAATTTAGAACTCAACTTTCCCTCAGAATGGCCAAATGAAGAGTTTGATGTTAGTCGCGTAACTAGAGCAGCGTTTGTCGCTCTTGACATGGGTGTTGGCAAGGAATTTAATTTTCGCGCAACATATCGGATTTGGGGCCTAGGAGAAGATCCAACGAAAGATCAATTTTTGATACAAGTTGCGGAAGATCTAGACCTTGACCTTGGAGAATTTTTAACGAAGGTTGCCGCGGTAGATACAAGAGAGAGAGCGAAGGGAGTTATAGCAAGAGCAAAAAAGTTTGGCGTTTTCAAGCCGCTTACAATCGTACATAGAAACATTCGTTATTACGGTTTTTGGAACATACAAAAGGCTTTAGACTCTTTGCAAAACTGTCTATAAGCCTAACAATTGCGAAGGATATTTTTACTAAACGATTCGGACCTCAATACAAAAGATAGGTACATAGAACTGCCTGAGTTTTGGAGTAAACGTCTCAACTCTTTGCGCGTGTCAAAATCCGTTTTCCCTGTAACCGTAAACTGTCAGGCAAACTGGTATCAAGGACATCTTGAAGTTTGTAAAAGACGTGGTAAATTTATCGGAACATTTAAGGAGCTTAGTCCTTTTGAACCAGAAGAGAAAACCACCTTGCTCTTAGCTGTTTTAAAGGATTTCTACTCTGAATTGGCAGTAAGAGTTGCCACTGAATTAATGATTGACAAGATTATTTTCTTCAGGAGCAGAAGGACCGTAGGATTTTTAAACAAAAAAAAATTGGAAAAGTTACATAAATTAGCTATTGAGCATAGCAGTATCAATGGACGCTTGGTGCCTTTGCAGATCGAATATGTAGAGAACATTTCTCAGTTATCCTTTGAGCGGTTTAAAACTCGCCTTCTTTTTTTGGTTAGCGAAGACACATGTAATTTAGCTTCTGAGCGGATCATGTCCCCAACAATCGGTGTAATAGGACCAGAGGGGGATCTGACTCTGGAGGAAATCGAGTTTTTCCGAGAAAAAGGTTTCAATTCCTTCTCATTTGGAAACTTTGTTTTCACATCTTGGGCCAGTGTTGCATTGTTCGCGAGTCTAGTTTGGTTTGGCTCACCAACGAAAGCAGTTTGATCAAACGCGCGTATTGGAGAAGATAGATGATTTGTGTTCCGACAACTCCAGGCTTTGTCAACTAAAATAAGAAAAATTTAAATTTTTGTGTCTTGTCTGTTCGTTATCCCGGCGGCCATGAAAGTGGCCTTCCGCTTACAAGGTGAACATGAAGATGAAAAATGTGCTGGCCACCTTCCTTTCCGTTGTTGATAACCACGCGAAACCCTTTTAGATCCATATTTTTTGCTATTTTCGTCGCAACCCAAAGCAAGTGACCAACAAGGTTTGTGTCCTCTTGGTTCATTTCTGAAAGCATGGGGATTTCTTTTTTTGGGATGATTAAAATGTGAACTGGTGCAACGGGATTTATGTCCCTAAATGCTATGCTAAGATCGTCCTCATACACTATGTCCGCTGGAATCTCCTTGTCAATTATTTTTTTAAAAACTGTGCTCATAATTTAAAACTAGTATAGATAAATTTAAATAGAAAGCAAAAAAAATCCAACAAACATAAAGCAAAAATAATTTCGAGAAGCTTCTAAAATACTTTTTTATAATTGTATGAAGCACTAACGCCAAAACTAGAATGAATAACAGAAGAAGCAGAGCGCCGGAAATCGTTTTTAATTCGAAAAACAAAAAGTTCCATAGCGACAGAAGAAAGGTATTTGCAAGAAAGAGGCAAGTATAAATTTTTCTTGTTCGCTTGTCACCTGTGTTCCACATCAAGTAACCAGAAAGTCCCAAGATAAAAAAAAGGAATGGCCAGATGATACCAAATAAATAATCAGGAGGCGTAAAAAAAGGCTTCAAAATCCCATCATACCATTCTTTGTTTCGCGTGACAAAATAACTACTAATGCTAGGGATAAAACCTATTAATAGAAAACCTACAAGGAGGAAAAATCTCACCTAAAACTTCATATAGTACAATTTTTTTAGGAAAATTAAAACCAAATGGAAGACGTCGTTTACTATAAGAATGAACCTCCATTTTTCCGTGTTCTTCTAAACCGACCTCAGGCGCTCAATGCTCTGGATTACAACACGTTAAAATCTTTGGAAGAAGCGATTAACGAAGCCGCCAAAAGTGAAACTCGATTTGTTCTTATAGAGTCCCTTGATTCAAGGTCATTTGCAGCTGGAGCTGACGTAAAATTTTTCAGTTCATTGGAGGCTAAGCCCCTAAACGATTACATTATTTACGGCAAAAAGGTCTTTGACAAATTAGCAACCCTTGAAAAAATAACTTTCTCTTTAGTTGACGGCTACTGTCTGGGAGGAGGGTTTGAATTGGCTCTGTCAACCGATTTCATCATTGCTACTCAAAAATCCAAATTTGGTCTACCAGAAGTATCCCTTGGATTAGTGCCGGGCTTTTCTGGATTTTATCGACTCGCTTTTAGGGTAGGGCTTCAGTCTGCAAAAAGACTGATAGTGACCGGCAAGATTTTGACTTTTGAAGAAGCTCGAAGTTTGGGAATTGTCGATTTCGAATCCCAAAACTCAGATTTTGACGCGACAAAAAACCTCATTCTCGACAATTTTGGCTCAGCAAGCCCATTTGCGTGCAAAAAGGCAAAACACGTCATCAACACTTACTTGCGCCCCCTTAAGTGCTTCTTGGACGACCTTGAAACCGCAAGTTTCCTTGAATGTTTCGAACACGAAGAAGGAAAGGAAGGGGTTAAAGCTTTTTTAGAGAAAAGAAAAAGCTCTTTTAACATCAAGTAAATGCTCTCAGAACTTAAATTGCCACTAGGCCAATTAACAGAGGAGGAGAAGCTTATTTTTAATTCCAGTTTGAATTTAGGAAGCAAAATACCCTCTAGTCAGATAGATCAAACGGCTGAGATCCCAGACAGAGTATTTAAGGAGCTAAAAACGGCTGGATACTTCGGTTTGGGTTACCCTGAGGAATTTGGAGGCTGTTATTCCTCAGAAAGCGCGCTCGGTCTAGCTATTATGGCAATATCTTTCTACTGCGCTTCTACTGGAATTGTGTTGAGTGTCCATAATTCTCTGGTAGGCAGCCTATTAACTAAGCATTGCTCTGATAGTCAAAAATCTGATTGGTTTCCAAAGTTATCGTCCGGATCTTGGATCGGTTGTTTCAGTCTCTCCGAACCTGAAGCTGGAAGTGACGCCAAGAATATAAAATCTACGTATAAAGTTGTAGATAATGGTTTTTTATTAAACGGTCAAAAGGCGTGGGTAACCAACGGTCCATACGCTGAATTTTGTGTCTGCTTTTTAAAAGATGAAAATGGCTCAGGCATCTCCGCTTTTGGTGTAAATCTTAAGTCGGCCGGAATTCTCGTACACAAACCGGAAGACAAACTTGGAATAAGAGGCGCTAAAACATCTTCACTAACTTTCGAAAACGTTTTAATCCCACCAAATTCGCAGATAGGTGGCTCGGGCGACGGACTTAAGGTAGCCTTGCATGGTCTTAACCATGGTCGACTAGGGGTTGCATGCCAAAGCTTAGGTATAGGTTGGAGGGCTTTCTATGAAGCCTTTCAATACGCATCTCAGAGAAGCGCTTTCGGTCAAAAAATTATAAATTATCAGCTTATACAAAATTATTTATCAGAGATGAGAACAAGGCTTGATCACGCTACTGCTTTTACTTTTTACTGTCTAAGAAACGAAAACCGGCATCCTCGCGAATGCGCCGAGGCTAAGCTTTTTGCTTCTGAGACCAGTTGTTTTTGCGTTGACAAGGCACTTCAGATTTTTGGAGGCAATGGGTATGTGAGGGACTTTATTGTCGAACGTTTGTACCGTGACGCAAGGGTTACGACTATTTACGAAGGCAGTTCCGAAATTCAAAAAATAAATATAATCAAGTTTTTATCCAAAGAATTAACATGAAAAAGTATCTTGGCTGGTTAAACGGGTCTAATCTGCAAGAAGAAAGGTTTCGTGAGAACCTAAGTTTTGAACAGATTGATTTAGTATACACGAGAGAACACCTAGAGGATTTGGGCTTCGACGAAGAAAAAGATCTAGGTTTTCCTGGCGAGTACCCTTTCACAAGAGGGATACACAAAACGATGTACAGAACAAAGACATGGACGATGCGGCAGTTTGCCGGTTTTGGATCGCCCAGTGACACTAACAAGAGATTCAAGTACTTGCTAAGCCTTGGTCAAACTGGACTTTCGGTTGCTTTCGATATGCCATCTTTAATGGGTTTTGACGCTGACAGCCCTTTAAGTGTTGGGGAAGTCGGTGTAGAGGGTGTTAACGTATCCTGTTTGGCTGATATGATTGAGCTTTTTGATGGGATAAACCTTGAAAAAGTTACTGTTTCCATGACGGTAAATGCTACAGCGCCGATAATTTTTGCGTTTTTTGTGGCTACCTGCATCAAAAACAACTACGCGTTGGACAAGGTCTCAGGTACCATTCAAAATGACATGCTTAAAGAATTTATCGCTCAAAAAGAGTGGATTGTCCCTCCAAGACCCAGTGTAAAGTTAGCCTGTGATATCATCGAATTTTGCTCAAAGAATATGCCTAAATTCAATCCGATAAGCATATCCGGTTACCATATTCGTGAAGCAGGAGCCACAGCCCAACAAGAACTAAACTTTACTCTGGCTGATGGACTTGCTTATGTAGACGAATGTTTGTCAAGAGGCATGCACATTGACGAATTTGCTCCCCGACTTAGTTTTTTCTTTGACGTCCATAACGACTTCTTTGAAGAGATAGCGAAATTTAGAGCAGCACGCAAAATCTGGGCGCGTTTAATGAAAGAACATTACGGCGCAAAGAATCCAAGGAGTTGGCTGTTACGCACGCATGCCCAGACAGCCGGAGTAAGTTTAACTGCGCAACAGCCCTACAATAACATAGTGCGTGTAGCTTTGCAGGCTTTGGCTGCTGTCTTAGGCGGGGTTCAAAGTCTTCACACAAACAGCATGGATGAAACTTTGTCTTTGCCAACGGAGCATGCAGTAAAAATTGCTCTCCGTACTCAACAAATAATCGCTGAAGAAACTGGAGTTACGAATACGGTTGACCCTTTGGGCGGAAGTTATTATGTGGAGTATTTGACGAAGAGGTTTGAAAAAGCCTTTTTCGAATTTTTAGAAGAAGTGAAAAAAATGGGAAGCATTCTTCACGCGGTTGAAGTAGGTTATCCGCAAAGACTTATTTCCGAAAGCAGTTTTCGTTTTCAAAAAAAAGTTGACGAAGGCAAAGAAAAAATAGTTGGGGTAAACGTTCATTTGGAAGAAGAGGAGACAAAAATTGAAACCCACCAAGCCAACAAAGATGTGGAACGCAAACAACGGGCGAAACTAGAGGAGCTTCGGAAAAAAAGGGATCACAACGAAGTGTTACAAAAGCTCGATACGCTTAAACAAACGCTAAAATCCAATGGAAACTCTATCCCGGTCCTGATCGACTGCGCTCTTTCAAATTGCACTCTGGGCGAAATAGTAAATGTAATTACGGAAGTTTACGGTAATTACCGCGAAAAATCAGTCTTTTAATCTATCAATCCGCTTAGCTGAATTATGAAAACACAACGAAGAGATCCCAAAATGCAACTTGGTTTAGACTAAAAAACGGCTTAAATGGTAGCAAATGAACCTGTCGCTGGAATTCGCGGAATTGAAAGCACGTGCTTTAGCGTGATTTCTTTCCACATCCACGATCGGAAAACCGCCGAGTTTGCGTCTGAATGGAATTAGATTCTGGCAAGTCAATTGTTTCTGCTAGACACGACAACTAACCCATGTTGTTACGTGTAACAGCTACATAATTTCAGGCAACGCAGGGATCGATCACAGTTCGTAAATAAACTCGAACCTGCAAACAATAGTCATGCTATGCATGCACAAACGGCGTTTTCCGAGAACATCATTAAGTTTTTACTTCTCAAACCTAATTATTCGGAGACTATTCAGCACCACGATTAAGTCTGACGCAAACATCGAAATTGCGCCGATAGCCGGATAAACATACCCAAAAGCTGCTAATGGTACCGCTAAGATATTGTAAAGGAAAGCCCACATTAAATTTTGAGATACAATCCCGTATGTTGTGGAAGACAAACGCAAAAAAGCCTCAATTGCTTTTAAGGTTGGTTTTGTCATGACAACATCAGAGCGATCTTGAACTATCAAGCTTGACTCGGTAAAACTGATACCAACATCTGCACTCTGTAAAGCTTGGGCGTCGTTAATTCCGTCACCCGCAAATATGACTGGTTTGGGAGACTGTTGAATAAATCTCTTTTTATCCAGTGGACTAAGCTCAAAGTGTGCTTCTATTCTGAATTTTTTAAGAAAACTCTCAAACTCTGGGTCACTTTTATCGCCCGACAAAACCACAACGTTTTTAAACTTTTCCTTAACAAAGCCGAAAAAAGTTTCAAGTTGATCTTTAAATGCTCCCCGAAGTTTATAACTTCCGCGCGCCTGTCCATCAATTTTGACATAAAAGGTTAGATCCTCTTTTTTTTCTATACTCAACACCTTTTTATCGGTAAAAACAAACTCTATTCTATTTCCCGAAACATGGGAAGTTTCAACAGTGTAAAAGCTTTTGGGAGATTTAAGAAACTCGACTACACCGACAGCGAGTGGATGTGTTGAAGTAGCCTGAGCACAAAAAAGTCTGTCTTTTGTTTCTTCATCCTTTATGTGGAACTCCAAGACGCTGTAATTTGGACTTGTCAGAGTGCCTGTTTTATCAATTGAAAAAGTTTTAGCGCGATGTATCAATAGAAATGCCCTGCTGTTTTTTACTATCGCTCCAAGTTGTAAGGCCTTGAGACCGGCTAAACTAAGAGCCAAAGGCAACGCAATACCGATTGCACATGGGCAAGCAATTACAAGAACAGCCAAAAAGCGCCTGAATGCTTCAGTATAATCCCCCAAATAGATGTTCCATCCAGCTGAAACAAAAGCTATTGTCAAAACTAAAGGGACAAAAATCCTTAAGACGCTCTCAAGCGGCCCGGAGAAACCATCAAACCCACTTTTATCCTTAACCGCGCTAACAATGCTTCTGAACGTTGACGAAAAAAAATTGCTTTTGGCCAATCCAATCAAGGATCCCTCAATTACAAGGGATCCCGCATGAATAAAGTCTCCTTCCTGTTTTTGAACGGGATATGATTGCCCGGTTAGAACACTCTCATCTACCCAGCATTTCCCTTCAATGATCTCAAGATCAACAGGCACTCTTTCACCCTTGCCAATAAAAATATGTGATCCTTCATCGAGTTCAAAAGGCGCCACCGAGACAAAGCTTTTCTTACCGATGCCGCTTAAAATTACTCTATATTGGCTGTTAAAAACCTTGCTAATTTTTGGGAACTTTGAGTTTAACTTTGAAAAAACAAATCTTTCAATGTAAGTACCTAAACAGATAATAAACAAAATAGTTGAGTAGGTTTCCGCAAA
>JANWWW010000052.1 GCA_025055295.1 Deltaproteobacteria bacterium
AGGACTCGGTTTTAAACTGATATTTGGTATCAAGCGAAAAATAAGCTAACAAAACCAATCGATTTTGTACCGCCGGGTTTTAAAACCGGATTTTCTGACACACTCTCTCAAAATAACATGCTTTTACAATTAAAAAATCTCAGACCTATTCGATTTCCGATTGCGGAGACTAACCATATTAACGGATCATACAGATAACTTGTTAGAAATACTCAGCGATATGGGTTTTGCTTTGATCTTACTTAACACGACCTAAGAGCGGAAAATCAAAAATTCTAACACTAGGTTCTTTTAACAAACTCTTAGCCTTGAAGCAATCAAACTTTTCCTAGTAACACTATAGTCCCCTTAATTACTGGCTTCCTCCCCGTTACGGAACTTCCTTTACTCTCAAATCATTCATCCGAAAATCGGTTTTAACTAATTGCTTACTTTCTTTCTTTTCCACCGCTTAAGATGCACAAAATTGTAGAGAATTATTGCCTGTGACAACTACTACTAAATAAACTCAATTTACCCCATTTGCTTTTGCTACCCGATGCCCTCAGTTAATAACCTTTATCTCTACCTCTATTCCACTTGGTAGTTCTATGCTCCCTAACTCGTCGATGGTTGTTGGATTTGGGTCTCTTATTTCCAACAAACGAGAGCTAACTCGTATCTCAAACTGTTCTCTTGACTTTTTGTCGGTAAAAGTGCTTCGCTGAATGGTAATAAGCCGTCTTTTTGTTGGGAGCGGTATGGGACCAACAAGTCTGGCCCCGGATCTCCTTACTATGGTCTGAATATCGGTTACAGATTTATCCAATAATTTAGGATCAAATGCCTGCAGTTTAATCCTTATTGAGCTGCCACCAAGAGTGTTCACCATCCTTTTATTGTTAACCTAGGTCATTCTCACCTGTTTAATCAAACACTTTCATTTAATTCTACTGAATAATCTCAGTGACAATTCCCGAACCAATGGTCTTACCACCTTCTCGTATCGCAAATCTGGTATAATTTTCCAAAGCAACTGCTTTTTGAAGCTCTACCTCGATAGAGACTTGATCACCAGGCATAGCCATTTCTATCCCCGCTGGCAACTTTACAGAGCCCGTTACATCTGTTGTCCTAAAATAAAATTGTGGCCTGTAACCCGTGAAAAACGGTGTATGACGACCACCTTCTTCTTTTTTCAACACGTAAACCTCTCCCTTGAACTTTGTATGCGGTGTGATCGAACCCGGCTTACATAAGACTTGGCCCCTCTCAACATCAGTTCTTTTTATCCCCCTCAATAAACAACCTGCATTGTCACCGGCTATCCCTTCTTCAAGCGACTTTTTGAACATTTCTATGCCTGTCACGACAGTCTTTTGAGTTGGCCTTAAACCCACTATCTCAACTTCATCGTTAATCCGAATTTTACCCCTTTCAATTCTTCCAGTTACAACAGTCCCCCTTCCTTCTATCGAGAATACGTCTTCAATCGCCATTAAGAATGGTTTATCAACATCACGTTCAGGAACTGGAACATAGTCATCTAGACACTTGAGCAAATTCTTGATTGACTGGATCCCAAGCTCCGAGTCCTCCAGCTGAAGAGCTTTCATCGCGGATCCTTTCACAAAGGGGGTAGTATCTCCAGGAAATCCATATTGATTTAATAAATCTCGCACTTCCATTTCTACAAGCTCGAGTAGTTCTGGGTCATCAACTAAATCGCACTTGTTAAGAAAAACAACGATATACGGCACACCCACTTGCCTTGCTAACAAAATGTGCTCTCTAGTTTGAGGCATTGGCCCATCTGCAGCTGAAACAACCAGAATTGCGCCGTCCATTTGAGCAGCACCGGTTATCATATTTTTTACGTAGTCCGCGTGACCTGGACAGTCAACGTGAGCGTAATGCCTTGTAGGGGTTTCATACTCTACATGAGCACTTGCTACTGTCAAAGTCTTCGTGGGATCACGCTCAACACCACCTTTTGCTATTTCTTTGTAGGTTTTAGGAACTGCCAAGCCGTCCTTAGCCTGAACCGCTAGTATAGCCGCAGTCAAAGTGGTTTTTCCGTGGTCTACGTGACCAATCGTTCCAACATTTACATGAGGTTTCGTTCTCTCAAAAACTTTCTTCGCCATAGCCAAGTTTGAGGAAGTTTATCATTTTTTTGCTCTCGATTCAACAATTCCAGATACTAAATTCGATGGAACTTCTTCGTAACCGAAAAATTCCATCGTAAAATTTGCCCTACCTTGACTTATGCTTCTTAAGTCTGTTGAGTAACCAAACATTTCTGATAAAGGCACATACCCTCTTATAGCCTGAGCTCCCGAGCGCGCTTCCATTCCGAGTATCCTAGCTCGTCGCCTGTTTAGATCCCCAACCACATTGCTTACATATTCGTCAGGGCTTACCACTTCCAAAAGCATGATAGGCTCTAAAAGGTAAAGGCCAGCCTTTTTGCACGCATCTTTAACGCAAATGGCACCGGCTATTTTAAAGGCAAATTCACTTGAGTCAACTTCATGAAAACTTCCAAAAAACAACGTCACTCTCACGTCTACAACAGGATACCCCGCCAAAATTCCCTCCGACAATGCTTCAATAACTCCTTTTTCAACGGCTGGAATAAATTCTTTGGGTATTATGCCTCCTTTTATTTCATCGACAAATTGAAAGCCTTTGCCTCTTTCCAAAGGTTCTACTTTAAGACAAACGTGCCCGTACTGACCACGGCCACCTGACTGCCTTATGTATTTGCCTTCTGCCTCCGCAGTGCCCCTTATTGTCTCGCGATACGCAACTTGAGGCTTGCCTAAAATTGTTGAAACATTAAACTCTCTCTCAAGTCTCTGCTGAACTATTTCCAAGTGAAGTTCACCCATTCCCGATATTATTGTTTGTCCACTTTCGTGATCCATTGATAGCTTTAATGATGGATCCTCTCTCGCTAATTTCGATAAAGCCAAACTCAACTTTTCTTCGTCCTGTTTCGTTTTAGGCTCTACAGAAACACTGATAACCGGAGTTGGAGGTTCTATGGCTTCTAAAATTATCGGATTGTCAGGATCGCAAAGAGTGTCTCCGGTGATAACATCTTTTAAACCAATTACAGCTCCAATGTCTCCGGCTTCAATGACTTTAACCTCCTCTTTTTTGTCTGCATGAAGCCTGACAAGTCTTCCTATGCGCTCTCGTTTATCATACCGAGGGATCAAGACAGTCATTCCTTGTTCCAGCTTACCTGAGTAAACTCTGACAAAAGTCAATGTTCCCACATAAGGATCAGTCAAAATTTTGAATGCTAGAGCACTGAGTGGTTCGTCAACGAATGGCTTTCGTTCGATGACATCGCCATTACCATATTTAGTGCCTCTGACAGGCGGGATATCAAGAGGACTTGGAAGATAATCAACAACTGCATCCAATAAAGGCTGAACACCCTTGTTTTTAAATGAGCTTCCGCATAAAACTGGGAAAACATTCAAAGATATTGTGTGCTTTCTGATTGAATCTTTGATTTGTGCTTCCGGTGGTTCTTTTCCTTCAAGAAGAAGTTCAAGAATTTGATCGTCTACCTCACTAAGGGTTTCAAGCATTTGGTATCTTGCTTTCACAGCATCATTTAGCAATTCACCCTCCAAATCTATTACAAGATAGTCCGCTCCCTTTGTTTCATCCTTGTAAACATAGCCCTTCATCTTTATAAGATCCACAACACCCTTAAATTCGCTTTCCCTGCCTATAGGAATTTGGATCGGAAGGGCTCTCGCTTTTAACTTTTGCCGTATTGAGTCCACCGAATACCAAAAGTCAGCTCCTAGCTTGTCCATTTTATTTATGTAACAGATACGAGGAACTTTAAATTTCGTTGCCTGTCGCCAAACCGTTTCGCTTTGAGGCTCAACACCGTTAACCGCGTCAAAAACCGCCACAGCTCCGTCAAGAACACGTAAACTACGCTCAACCTCGATCGTAAAATCGACGTGTCCAGGAGTATCGATAATGTTGATTTTATGTTGCGGCTTATCCCTGAAGGAACCAGACCAAAAACATGTCGTTGCTGCGGCTGTTATAGTAATCCCACGCTCCTGCTCAAGTTCCATGTAATCCATTGTGGCTGAACCTTCGTGAACTTCTCCTAACTTGTAATTGATGCCCGTGTAAAAAAGTATTCGTTCTGTAGTCGTTGTTTTGCCTGCGTCAATATGCGCTGCGATACCTATATTTCTAACCCGTGATAAATCAACTTTCTTCGTCATAACCAAAAAAATTTCGTAGAGTATTGTAAAATATGTTAAAGCAAAAAACAAATTTAACACGCTAAATTAGTTAGAAATTGGCATTATTTGCATATGCTAAATGTTAACCATTGGCGATACCCAGTTTAACAGATCAATAAACCGTAGACGAATCTAATTCCGTAACTCGCCACTCCTCATAAATTCATTAATGGTGGAATCGAAACACGCTAGTCTCAACGTAACTGTTGTTGTTATCAAAAACATTAAAAATCGGTGGAGTTAAATGTGAAAAGCTAGCAAGCACGCTATCAATTGAACAAAATTGTCCAACTACATAACTATTTAAGGTTAAAACGTTATTCTCTGTAATTATTTCGCTTCAGGTTCTTTAATTTTTAGATCCTCCACTAGGCAAAACAAAAAATTTGAGCCATTCAGTCTATGGTTTTTTCTCGTGTCATAATTACGAAAATCGTAAAATATGAATAAGAACGATGTTGCCTAATAAAAACCCTGAGTTAGTGTGAAGGAATTATTCCCTTTGTAATTGGTGCTAAAAAATTTGTGGCAGCAAAACAAAAAATATTGTCGGGAGAAGTTTGGTCTATGGTTCTAAGAGGCGTTTCGCCTAGTTAGCAGGTATTCAATTTTCGTATGTCCCAAGAGAACGACTGATTCTGGGGAAAATATTGAAAGACCCCTTCTCGCTATGGAGTGAAGATTATAACTACATGAAATAAAACAAATACGGGTAATCAATGATTTTTCACTAAAAGTTTCAAATAATGAAATATCCTTTATCTTAAAATTGCCTCACTAAAAAAATCATGATGAAGCGAAATGATTTTTAGATTATCCTATCCCTAAGTTGAGCACAACCTCAATCCAGCCTTTATCTCCAAAAATTAAAAAATTAATGAAAAGGTATACGCGGCTACAGAAAAATACCACACTAAAAAAACGAATGAAAAGCCACTCAACTAACCCGGGTTGAAACTTATTAACGCCCCGGGTGTTTATAAAATTTTTATCTGGGTGCGTTTATATCAAGGTCTTGGCCGACTTGAATTATTTCATCACCAACACCCTGTAAAAACTGACCTAACTGGCCTCCAAAAGCGTCAAAACCCGCCCATACTACCATTAAAACCACAACTGCAACCAAAGCATATTCCAATGCATTTGCCCCCTTTTTGCTTTTGACTTTCATACTTACCTCCCTTTTATCCTTTATTATCCAACGAAACTGACGGTAAAGCAAGGGGTTTTACACTCGACTCCAACTCAGGTCTTACAACTTTATCCTGCAAATTCAAACAATGCAAGCTTTTATTTGCTAGTGTTTCCATCGCTTTTCTGAGGCTTGAAGAAGCTAAATTAAGGAAAGTCCGCCTTGACCCAGCCCAATATCGAGCTTTTGAACAGAACGGAATTGCGTCCACAAAACTTACCGCATTTAAACTTTCTTCAGCTTGCGCTTTTATTATCCTTTCAGGTATACCGCCTTCTATGTATCTGTTAGAGATAACGCCGACACTTGCGGCGTAATTAAATCTTGACTTAACCCTAGCGCAAAAATTCACAAAATTAACCAAGCTTACTGGCTCAGGATTTACAACAAGTACACCAAGGTCACACAAAGTCATAAATGTTTCCTTGATTGATCGAGGGCAAGAACACGGCAAATCCAAAATTAATGCATCGTATTTGTGTGATAGCATATTTAATATATCCGCATATAACTGCAAAGCCTTGTCTCTCGAGATGATGTCTTCAAAAGATAAAGCTGGCGGCAAACAAATTCCTATCGTACCTTCTTGATTCAAGTCCACAATCGCGGTCAAAACCGTCTCAAACGAAAGAGCTCTGTGCCCGTACAAAATGTCCGCTAACTCTTGACTGGAGATCGTTTTAAGCATTAGAAAGCGACTTAGGTTTTGATACTCTAAATCAAAGTCTATCACACAAACGCTCAAACCTTTCAGATAAATTGCCTCAGCCATACCCATAGCTATTGACGTGCAACCCGCACCACCTTTGACAGAAGTTACAATCACTAAACCGCCAAAACCCTCACTCTGCCTGACACGATGCAAACCAAAAATTAACCTTTTTTTTATCTCGCTCTCAGATGTATCCGCATCAAACACTTCGTCCACGCCTAACAGCGCCAACTTCTCTACAAAGCCCAAAGAAAGTCTGTAATCCGGAGTATACGATATGAACAAAGCCTTTGGGTGGTGTCTTTTGAGTTGGGCAATCTGCGCCGTATGCTTTCGAACCAAACTTTGACCAAGAACAACAATCGCCGCTTCTCTTTCCGTTTCAAAACCGTCAGGGGACGAGCTAATCACAGTAAAAGGCAACTTGTGGTTGTTAACAATTTCAAAGATTTTCTGATAACAGTAACTTCTGGTTGTGGCGTCAGTGTCGAGAACGACGATTTTCATCGAGAAGGACTTCTATTATACAATAGTCAGAAGGTTTTCTTTTTTGCATCACTTTTACATGAGGCTGGTTCATCTTGCGGATTTACATCTTGGGCATCAACGTTTTAATAAATTCACCGGTGAAGGAATAAACCAACGAGAATTTGATGTTATTAAAACTTTTGAAGAAGTTATTGAAAAAACCAAAGCTTTGGACCCTGATCTTATTGTTATAGCAGGAGATATGTTCGACACCCCAAAACCGAGCAATTATACCCTTAAGCGGGTCTTTGAAATACTTAAGGGTGTTAGTTCAATACCGATTGTCGCCATTCCTGGCAATCATGATCGCGCACGGAAGCTCGAGTGGATAAGCCCAATTGAACTGCTTTCCGTTTTTCCTTCTTTTCATTCGATCGTAAAAAATGATGTGGTTCGTCTTGATCAACTCAAAACTTTGATAATTTGCGCGGCCGAACCGCACGATCTGGAAAGTTTATTGCAGTCTATGCCCTTCTTGCCAAGGTATAAAAAAATTATGTTATTACATATTTTTTTAAAAGATTTTTTCAACGTCTCGGTGACCCATAGACTTCACCCAATTTTGACAAAAGATAAGCTAACGGAACTTATAGAGACTTATGACATTGATTATGTGGCTTTGGGAGATATCCACGTTAACGGACAGGTCACGAGTCGCGCCTATTACTCAGGAAGCATAGACTGGGTGTCCCCTAATTTTTGGAAAGAAACAGAAACGCAAAAATCGTTCATTTACGTTGATTTTGAGTATGACTTGAAAGTACACAATGTTCCCATAACGGCATGCAGGGATGTAAAGGTCTTACCGGCCATTGATTGCAGTGTCCTGACCGACGAAGAGTTACTGACCCAAATTGAAAAACTTTTGAGTGAACGAGATTACTCTGAAACTTTGGTGAAAATTGATTTATTTAACGTTCGTTCTTACCATCTATCGTCTTTATCCTCAAACAAAATTAAATCATTAAGACAAAAAGTTTTTCATCTTGAATTGAATATCTCCCGAACTATTGAAGAACAAGGCACAACTGAAACTTATCTGAGAAAGAATGTAAAAGACGAATTTCAGTCATTTTTAGATAACCTAAAGATTCCTGAAGCGACAAAAACGAGACTTTTAAACGAATTCATCGCATTTTCACAGTCCACGAATTAGTGTACCTTAAAAGAGTAAAACTCACCAATTTTCGCCATCACAAAAACACTGATCTTGCTTTCGGAGATGGCATAATCGCTTTTATTGGGCCGAATGGCTCGGGTAAATCAACGATCTTTGAAGCCATCTCTTATGCGCTTTATGGCAGTCAAGCCCTTCGCACAAAGCTCAAAGAGTCTGTTACTTTTGGCAGCTCGTTTGACAACTTCAGTGTAGAACTCGTTTTTGCAAATCAGGGTCAGGACTATACGGTTTTTCGTTCATACAGTGATGCGTTTATTAAAAAAAGATCATTGTTTTTGGCGAAAGGCACCACGGATGTAACTCTATATTGTGAAAAGCTCTTGAGCATGGACCTTGAACAATTTAGGAGTGCTTTTTTTACCGAGCAGAAAAAACTTGAATTTTTATCCGGCTTTAAAACTAGAGGAGAAAGAGAAAATTTTATTCTCGAGATTCTGGGATACAAAATTGTGGACGATTTTCTAAACTTTGTAAGGGAGAAAAGAAAAGAAACCAAAATTATTCTTCAGTCAATTCAGGAAAATGACGCGGATATTACAGAGAGCCAGATAAATTTGCTAGTTAGAACTTTATCTGACCTTAGGAATCGGGAGCAACATGCGATTGAAAAACTCGAAAAAATTAGATCAGACGTAAGCGAAACCAAAAATTTTTTTGAGGCTTTAAAGGAAAAAAAAATCAGGCACGACACTCTACAAGCCGCCCTTTCAGCCAGTTTAAAGGCGATTGCCGAAATAGAACAATTAATGACTGTCACACAAACTGACGTCTCCGACGACGAGATATCTGATATCGAGGCAAAGTTGGACTCAATGCGGACCAAACATCAAACTGAACTAACATTGGTTCAATCGGACTTAAAAAATCTAAGTGAGCAAATCGCAATCAAAATTTCGATTATTGAAGAAAAGATGAAGGATATCCAGCTTTTTGACAGTCTGTTGGAAAGAATTAATTTTGACAACATAAGGTGCCCTACCTGCGGGCAGCCCCTTAATAACCCTGAGCAAGCCCGTTCTCATCTAACAGCCAAACGAATCACACTTGAAAAGGAAGTGTTTAATATTTCGTCCGAAATTGAGGCTCTTAAAAAAAACAAAACTTCTTTAATGGAAAAACAGAGTAAAATTGAGCAACTTGAACAAGAGATACGCCATCTTGAAAGAACTTTGGAGAAAAAAAAGAATGAAAGACTTGTATTTTTCGAAAAAAAAAAGAGATTTGAAGATTTATGCACGAGAAAAGCTAAAATTGAAGATCAAATCAACAATGTTCGACGAGAAATTGAAGAACTTAATTTCAGCAATGACATGCTGAAATCGGTTGAAGTAAAATTAAGTTCGTTAATTGCTCAGGAGAATCAGGTTTTAATAGAATTGTCCTCTCTAAAAACTGAAATCAAGGAAAAAAACGAAAGGCTGGAGCTTCTCGAGGCGGAGCTTAGGAGAATTAAAGATTTAAAGCAAAGAAAAAGTAGTCTAGCTTATGACCTCGAGTATCGGGAAATTGCGGACAAGGTGTTGACCGATTTCAGATTATTTATATCATCAAAAATCAGACCCCACCTAAGCGAACTTGCGAGCAAATATTTGGCGAAACTGACAAATGGTAAAATCACGGCGATTCAGCTTGAAAAAAATTTTGAATTCAGCGCTTTATCTGGCGACGATCAACTCACCTTGCTTAGCGGTGGAGAGGAGGATATTGTTAGCATCGCTCTAAGACTATCTTTGTCTGAAATGATTGTCGCCAGAAACGGAGCCACCTTTGAACTTCTAATACTGGATGAGGTTTTTGGTCATTTAGACTTTGAGAGAAGAGTGGAACTATTGCATCTCTTAAAACAACTAAAAGAATTTTTCAGGCAAATATTTGTGATTTCTCACATCGAGTATGTCCAAGAATTTGCTGACTCGGTATTTTTCTTCGATTACGACAAAATTACAGGTATAGTGTCGGTAAAAGAACTGTGAAAGCAGACAGAAAAGCGTTAGTTTTATCTGCTCTCTCTATAACTGCAGGAGGCATTGTTATTTACCTTGGGGCGCTTCTTTTTCTGACATTTGTTGAACCGCTGGTTTGGGCAGGTTTAATCGCATTTTTGGTATGGCCGGTTCACGAAAGGCTTGCGCATCTTGTGAAGTCTCCTGCCATTTCAGCCTTCATAATATCACTTTCAATCCTTCTGGTGGTTGCAACCATCATAATACCCGCATCAGTGCGGTTAGTCAGAGAAGCAACTAATATTTATCAATTCCTGTCTGATGATAAAAGAGTGATGGAGTATGTCGAAGGTATTTCCCAAGTTGAAATAGTTCGATCTTTAATTTCGTCAAACCTGCTCGAATTAATAAAAAAAAATCTTTCGGAACTCACCCAAAAATCTAAACAGCTTCTATTTCGTCATACCGCGGATTTCGGAATGAATTTCATGCGTTCCATAATATTTTTTCTGTTTTTCATAGTTTTTGTTTTTTTTATTTTGAAAGACGCTCAGAAATTAATTCATGAAATGTCCAAAGGCCTGAAATTCCTTTCGGGAACAAAATTTTCTGAACTTTGGGAAGCCATTAACGATTCTCTTCATTCAGCGTTAATTGGGGGACTCTTAACAGCGACTATTCAAGGTTCCCTAGCCGGAATTGGTTATGTAATTTTTAACGCTCCGTATCCGGTAATTTTCACAATTCTTACCATAATCGCAGGAACTATACCATTTACTCCGCCTCTAGTTTTTACTCCTGTTGGTCTTTGGGTACTATTCATGGATGATTTTACAAACGGTCTGCTTTTACTAATTTATTGCTGGACGGTGGTGAATGTATCGGATCCGTTGATACGTCCAATACTTGTGGGCAGAGGCATAAAAATGCCAACCGGTTTAATGTTCATTGGAGTTCTCGGTGGGGTGGCAAATTTTGGTCTCATGGGAATTTTCGTAGGCCCAATGATAATGGCGATCCTAAGAGTCTTTTGGATAGAATTCACGAAAGAAGAGAACAATAATACAAATTAATGGCACACTCTGCCGCAGTCATCAAGAAAAAGTTTTATAACAAAGGGTTCTATTAAAAAAGTTTAAAGCAGAACAGTTCCTTAAAGTGAGTAACTTGAACTTCATATTACGGGTTGGGAGATAAACAAAACTTTTGACCACTAATTAACCAAATCAAATCTTCTGGTAAATTGACTTAAACGTTCAAAAAGTTGGATGGCATTTTCTGTCATCTTTTGAAACAGGTGCACACCCCTAGTAAAAAAATTCGAACCCATGTCGAAAATTAAACCTTTTCAATGAAAGCCTAATAGAAACTACCAACGAGCTCTAGTTGTCGACTAAATAAACCTTTGACTTCAAAAGCCGAGTCTTGTATCATTCTGGACTTGGAAAAATTTAAAATTGTTTGTAACTGCATAAATCATACCCCTTTGAAACACTGTACCAAGGTACTTTCTGACCACTTTCAAGTTTATTCAAAGGATTAGCACTTTAAAATTCTTCTTTCGATTTGCTAAGTTGTTTCATATCTTTATCGAAACAAAGAGGGTGAATGTCTTGATGTAAGATTGACCTTGGCCATATTGGTAAATTTTAGGGTTAAATTGAGCTCGATTGTTTAAGCAAATGTTAGTTTTGACACATGTTTAATGGATAAGTTTTTAAGTGTACGATTGCGCTTTAACTATTAAAACAGTATTCAGTCTTTCACGCAGCCGCTTGTAGACATAATCTCTAATCGGGGAGTGAAGTTGCCGAATTTTGCTGGAACTTTAAATTACAAAATATGAGACATTTTTTCGCATTTTAGCCTGTAATAACTCGAAGTAACCGCGCGCCTCTTTAGCAGTTCGAGCAGTAAAAATGTCTCATATTCTTTTCCTTCACCCTAAAATTAAACTGAATTAAAATTATGAACTAGTTTTT
>JANWWW010000053.1 GCA_025055295.1 Deltaproteobacteria bacterium
ACCGTCACCCCAGATCATAGCCGGGCGAACGATGTTGCCCTGAAAACCCAAAATTTCAACCCATTTTAAAAATTCAAATTCCGCTAACAGTTTTGAGTACTGGTAATAGTCAGCCGGTCTATAAGGACTTGTTTCCGTTACAGGCTTGTCTTTGGTCAAGTCATGAACTGCGTTGGTGGATACCAAAATAGCCTTCTTTGCGCGGACATTTCCGCGCTTACGCAACAACTCAAATACACGAGCCAGGCTACCCACATTTACTTTGAAATAAGTGTCAGTATTTACACCGCTATCCCTATAGACTGCAGCATTAAAGATTATGCAATCGCAAACTGCAACTTCATCAATAAATCCCTCGGGATAAAGTAAGTCCCCTAAAACCAACTTCGACAGATTCGCTACCACCTGTTGTGTCTGGCTATTAGGCCTTGCTAGACCCACAACCTCATGTCTTTTTGATAAAGTCTTAGCCAATACCCTCCCAAGTTGACCCGTAACCCCAGTTACAAAAATTCTCATAGGAGACCTGAAACGTAAGAAATTAACCCAACAGCCTTCTTAAATTCTTCCAAATCACGGTCCTTGTAAGCGTCATACTCATTAAAATCAACCCATATTACATCGTTGTTTTGAATAAATGTTGATAAATAACCTTTAAAATTTTCAATATTGACGCTGGTTTTAGCCGAAACATTTACCGCTTCAAAGTCCGAGAAAACATCAAAATCAATCGAAAGGTAGACGGGGACCGGGAAACGAAGATGAGTCAGATCTTCTGCGACGTAAACTTTCTTGTCTCTTTGTGCAATAAAAGCGTTTTCTCCCGGATCAAATTCTGTGACCTGGACAAGATAAACTTGGTCAGGATTTAAAAACCTCTCCGACGTTAGTTGCGAATACCCATCTCCAAAAAGGTGCCTTAAAGTCATGCCATGTATGTTTCCCGAAGGAGACTCATAAGGCGTATTTAAATCGGGATGCGCATCCACCCATATTAACACAAAGTTGTCGATGGTCTTGAGCAAACTTTTAACAATAAAATAAGTCGAAAAATGGTCACCGTTTAAAAAAACAATTTTTTTTCCATCAAGGTTTTCAAACTTGAAAATTTCGTCAAACACCAAAGCTCCTGTTACCTGGTAACGTGCAAACCAACACTCTTTGAACCATTTTTCAAGAAGCTCAAAGTTAACAGGTTTAAATACTTTACTCAACATGTAACAGCCTAAGCTTGTTCCCTCAGATTTCAAACCGTAATGAAATGGACAACAAACAAAATTTACTTTTTGAAGGCTCATGCTTAAAATCTTATCAGTGAACTTCTTCCTGTTTCTACTTATAACGCTTTTTTGCCGGATCAACCAAGCGGAAGAACGGGCAACTCCTCTAACGCCGAAGATCGAGGTTATCAATTTCAACGGAAGTAAGCAAGTGCTGTTTCAAAAAGATTTTGTTGACGAGGGAGAAGTTTGGAACTCCGAAAAAGTACTTTTTACTGAAAACCAGAAAAGTAAAATCATAATTTCGTTTCCTGAGCCAAAAAAAATAGGTTTTATCGCCATCCAAGCCGATGCTAATGATAGCTACCTTGTTGAGTGTCTTGATGTAAACAAAAAAAGTCTTTTGTGGATTGTCCCGCATGAAACTGGCAAAGACGGACTTTGGATCAGGAGTTTCACTTTAAAGAAACCTCAGGAATGCTTGACAGTTCACTTAAGACCCGGTGTTGGGGACGGCAAATATAGCATAGGAAAAGTTCTCCTTGAGGAAAAAGAGCCAATGAACTGGCAAGAATATAAAAATCAATTACCCAAAAAGATCTCATACGTAGGAAACAGCGCAATAAGCGTTGAACGAATGAACGCTATAAGATTAGGCGTAATATTTTTCACAATACTTGTGCTATTCATAAATCATGAAAGGATAAAACGCTTTGGGCTACTATTTTGTCTTTTTTTGGGTTTGTGGTGCTGGTACAACTGTGGCAGATTTCATCTTACTCGATACTTTCACGCGCATGATGTTTTTCATTACTACGTTGGATCAAAGTATTCCCCGGAATTAGGGTATAGACTTATTTACAGATGCGTTCTTTTGGCTACTCAAGAATTAGGATTGCCGGTGCCAAAACTGGCCAGAAATCTTGAAACAAATCTCGTTGTAACCTCCGAAAAAGAATTGGAAAAATCGGCTACCTGCAAAATCCGCTTTTCCGAAGATCGATGGAAGAGTTTTGTGTCTGACATAAGATACTTCACTAAATACCACGGCAACTTTTCTTCAATAGTCTTGGATCATGGTTACAATGCAAGTCCTTTTTGGAACATAATAGGTTACTTCATATCCAACATATTTCAGGCAACGGACGTCAATTTAACGATAATCTCATTTTTGGACTCCATTTTGATATCAATAGGTCTTTTATTGTCTCTTTTGGCTTTTGGTCTGAAGCCCGTATCAATACTTGTCGTTTTCTGGGGGACTGCTCAACACGCTGATTATGGCTGGACTGGAAATTCATTTCTGCGGCTTGACTGGTTTTCATTTATACTAATTGGGACAAGCCTCCTAAAGCTTCAGTGGTCTTTTCCGGCCTACATAGCATTCACAATTGCGGCAGGATTAAGAATATTTCCGGGGTTGTGTATTTTGGGCCTCCTACTTGCCAGAGTCTTTAACAGCGGGATAAATACGATTCGTCTGACACAAGCTGTCGGTTTGATTTGCGTCGCTTTTGTCTTCTTTGAACTTGCTCTTTTTGGAAATTTTAATCACATTAAAGAATTCAAGGAAAACTTAAAAAAACATGCTGAGACTTTTAGCACAAATGTGGTTGGAATTCGGATCATTGTTAGCTATAGCGAGCAATCAAGAGCTATTACAGCTAAGGACTTAACCCAAGATGACGAGTTTGGTTTATGGAAACAACAAAGACTTAAAAAACTTGAGGAAAGAAAATTTATCCTGTGGGGATTAAATTTACTTCTCTGGGGTTTGTTTATTATTGCTTTGGCCTTCAAACCACAAGAATACGCGGTCCCGCTGCTGGCCTTAACCCTTGTTCAGTCCATATCAGCTTCAAATTATGATTATGTCTTTCTTTGTTTGCTTGCTCTACTTCCCAAACAATTTCAAACCTGTATTAGCTTGCCAATTTTGGCAGGTCTAACGCATTTTGTCGCTTTGTACTGGGAGGGGTACCCATATGACGACATATATTTCGGCCACTCGCTGTTAATCTATGTCTGGACGCTTTTAAACTTCATAATTTTTGTTATGCAACAAAAAAAGCGTAACCTTGCGACGAGAGAAATAAAACTTATCCGAGTTTTGGGCTCAAATGCCAAATTTTAAAGAAACCACAAAAATCATCTCGATGCTTGAGAATGGAGACCTTCAAACTAGGTACAATCTGTTGAGGAAAATTTATTCTTCGGACAGCGAAAATTGTGCTAAGGTGATCGGTTTTACAGGGCCTCCAGGCGCGGGAAAATCAACTATTATCGAGAAACTTTCAAGATGGGTTGTGGAAAAGTTTGGAGAAACCGTGATCTTTGCAGTAGATCCATCAAGCCACTTTAGTGGTGGAGCAATTCTTGGCGACAGGATCAGGTTTTTTCAAGAAACCGGCGTATATTTCAGATCTTTTGCGACACGCCGAACCTATGGGGGCCTAAGTTCTGTGATTAGAGACGCTATTCGTGTTTGTGAAATGTTTAATTTTAAAACCATTTTTGTTGAAACTGCCGGTGTTGGACAGAATGAGATAGATGTAAGAAACATATCTGATTATGTGGTTGTGGTTTTAACGCCCCTGTCGGGCGATGCTATGCAGGCTTTAAAGGCCGGTCTCCTTGAAATTGGAGATTGTGTGGTTGTTAACAAAGCGGACGAGGGCCCTGTTGAATATTTTATGAGAGACCTTGAATTGTCCCTAAAAATTTCCAACAAAAAAAATACCAATGTGCTTAAAACTTCCGCGGTCACAGGCGAAGGGCTAAAAGAGCTTGCTACATATATCGAAACTATTTTGCGTTCTGAAAAGCCTAAAATTAGGGCTAATTCTGTTCAAGCTCGCGTGAAAACATTCTTTCTGGAGTTGATAAATAAGGAGGTAGAGGGACTAGACTCCACTGGAGGGAACTTCGATGAAATCCTACGGGATTTGGTGGAACAATTCGGTTCAAGGGTCAGCAACTCAATTAAACGCTTGCTCGGTTAACCCATACGGCGTGGTCTGATAAAATTTTTGTAGCGTATCTTATCACTTCGGGGGGAACTCTTCGCTTACCCTCAAATGCATCTAAAACCCTACCTGGTCCCCAGTTGTAGGCTATAAGAACAAGGACTTTGTTGCCGTTAAACATTTCATCAAGATACCTGAGGTATCTAATACCAAGTCTTAAATTGTAAGACGGATCAGTTAAACTTGACCCCAAAATTGGTTCAAAATCCTTTAATTTTTCAATCACCCTTCCAGTAGATGGCAAAATTTGCATCAAACCCACGGCTCCTTTGTAAGATTTTGCGAACGAGTCAAAGGCGCTTTCCGACTTTATAACCGCAGCGACAAATAAAGGATCGTAACCTTGATGAAAACTTTCTTGTATGATTTTTTCCGCCAAAATTTCGGGATCCTGTTTGTTTTTCCCATATCGTTTTATAACGTTCTCAAGAATGCGTCTGGCAATAATAGGATGAACGCTTTTTTTACTGGAACCTGGTTTCAACGCCAGCTGATCTCTCTTACTTATTGCGTTTCCTGCAATTTGAACCACTCTTACTTTTCGTTGAACCTCTGTTTTAGGCAAAGATGAACCAGCTTTAGCTTCATATGACGCCTTGAATTGCTCGTTGGCCGTAAACGCTTCCGCAGTTTCGCTTCCAGCTAAGTATTCAAGGACCTTGTAATATGTTTCTTGTGAAAAAATTTTTTCATGACGTTCTTCCTTAGCGTTTTGCCAGAGATAGATTTGGCTTGCCACGAAGCAAAATATTGCTACAGGAATCAAAAGCTTGATACGGTAAGGACGTTTTTTTTTTCCAATAATTCTGCCTGTTTGCACCGTGAAAAATTTATCGTCTTTAGTAAAATTTCGTAAAATTTTTCTAAGTGATACAGAAAATGTTTAAAGGCTTTAACTTTGTTTTCAATCACGGATTTAAATTCTTTGCGAAAAACAGAGTAAAATATTTAAATCAAATCGATCCAATAAAAGCGCAAGCGAGCACTCTTAAAAAAATTTTAAGCCTTGCCAGGTCGTGTAAATTTTTTAAAGATCACGGGCTATCTGAAAAAATGACTGTGGAAGATTATCAAAAATGTGTTCCACTCAGGACTTACGAGGACTTTTGGAATGAGTACATGAAAAGTAGTTTTCCGGTCGTTAGCGACCTAATCTGGCCGGGCACCATAAATTATTTCTCTTGGACGAGTGGAACCACAAGTGGGGCTCGTAAGTACATTCCGTACAACCAGCTTTTGAAATCTAATTACACATGGGCAGGAATAGACCTTCTTGCTTTTCACTTTGCCAACAAGGAAAATTCCGCTTTATTTACGGGCAAGTTTTTAAGTCTTACATCAAATGAAAGTTTTGAGGAAATAGCGCCAAAAATTTTTCTCGGCGAAATAAGCGGCTTCTCGACAAAAGGAATACCTTTTCCATTTACTTTGTTCAAGTTCCCGCCTTCCTCCATTACAAAAATCAAAGACTGGGCAAAAAGAGTGGAGGAAATAGTTAAAGCAATAGGAAATGAGAATATAACCGGGATAGGAGGAATGCCTAGCTGGTTGTTGGTTTTTTTTGAACAACTCGGTCTTGCGAAAGGAGTTGAGGAAGGTTTTCTCAGTCGGCTTTTTCCGAATCTACAGCTTCTGGTCCATGGCGGTGTTAATTTTACGCCTTACCACGACCGGTTCAGAAAGTTTTGTGAAGGTTTGAACGTAGATTTTCGAGAAATTTATCCTGCAAGTGAAGGTTTTATCGCTGTTGCAGACAGGGAGTTTGGGGATGGTTTACGACTTTTATGCAACCACTTGCTTTTTTTTGAGTTCGTTCCAGCTGAAGAATTAAACAGCAAAAATCCAACAAGGAAGTGGTTAGCAAATGTCGAGAAAGGCGTTAATTATGCGGTGGTTTTGACGAACCCAGCGGGCTTTTGGAGTTATGTCTTGGGTGATACAGTACGATTTGTGGAACTAAACCCACCGCGAATACTGATAACCGGACGAACAAAGTTTTCTCTATCCGCCTTTGGGGAACACTTGATTGGTGAAGAGTTGGAGAACGCGGTAACTTACGCAAGCGATTGTTTAGGGTTTAGCGTTGTTGACTACACAGTCTTTCCAGAGTTTATTTCAGATGTTCCAGGGATTGTCGGGAGGCATGTTTTTTTAATAGAAATTGCTGAAGAGAACTACATTAATGAAGAAGAAGTTTCACGTCACTTAGACGAGAAACTTTTAAGCTTAAACGACGATTATAAGGATCATAGAGAGCCGGGTTGCGGTCTTGCGCCGCCAAAGGTTATTTTGGCGCCTAGGGGATTTTTTGCAAACTGGATGAAAAACCAGAATAAACTTGGTGATCAATTTAAAGTTCCAAGGGTCCTTACATCAGAACAAGGTAAAAATATTCTCGCACATTTGAATAAAAGCCAGATGGTTGATATAAAATAGGAGTATATGGCGAGAAGTTTAAAAAAGGGGCCGTATGTTCACCCAAGCCTGATTAAATGGATTCAACGCGTCAAAAATGGTACTCACAAGGGTCCAATCAAAACTTGGTCGAGAGCTTCCATGATAATTCCAGAAATGGTTGGATTGACGTTCCTTGTTCACAACGGCAAGAAGTTTAACGCGGTTTACGTTACTGAAAACATGGTCGGTCACAGACTGGGAGAATTTTCGCCAACCCGAACCTTCACAATGCACTCTGGGCACAGAAAAGAACAACCTCTAAAAAAACCGTGATCTTCGCGTCGCATGACTTTGTTTGAAAAACGCCGTTTATCCATACTATAATCATTGAGTTTTTCAAGAAATATGAGTTGGGTACGAGAACAAAACAAAAAGATTAACTTAACGGACGAGGGTTTGCCTCTTCTTAGCAACATGGTTGTTGCCAAAAGGAAATCGGGAGCAAGAGTCTTGCCATGGGAAGAAAAAGGAACGGGTAATCGTATTTACCCGGAATACACTTATGTTACTTTGCGGAATGCAAAAGTGTCGCCGAGAAAAATTCGTCCGATTTTAAACGCAATCCGCGGATGCAATTTACAGGTTGCGTTAGCCAAGCTTGCCACATGCAAAAGGAAAGGAGCTAGAATTTTAGAGAAGATGATCAACCAACTTCAGTATGAAGCCATGACTAAGGGTTTCATTGCGTCGCGTTTTCGGATTGTAGGCTGTTGGGCAAACATGGGTATTCGGTTGAAACGCTTCATGCCGGCTGCGCACGGCAGAGTCGTTGGCATACAGAAAAGGTATAGCCATATTACGATAGTTGGGGGGTGAGTTAGCTAGGTATGGGACAGAAAGTTCATCCGAAGAGTTTAAGAATTCTTATAACAGATTACTGGGTATCAAAGTGGTTTGCCAAAGGTAGGCAGTTTGCGCAGTATCTCAAGGAGGATCATGAAATTCGCTCACTCATAAACGATCGTCTGAAAAACGCCGCAATATCGAAAATCGAAATAGAAAGAGTGGCCTCAAATGTCAAAATAAACATTCACACCGCAAGACCAGGAATTGTTATAGGTAAACGATCGAAAGAACTTGAAGAGCTAAAAAAAGCCATCTCTGAAGTCGTAAAGAGAGAGGTTGCAATTAACATAATTGAAGTAAGGAAACCTGACCTGGACGCAAAACTGCTCGCCGAAAGTGTTGCTTTTCACATAGAGAGAAGGGTTAACTACCGACGGGCCATGAAAGAAGCTTTAAACAGAGCCTTAAGGAGTAGAGCAAAAGGCGTCAAAATCATGGTCTCAGGAAGACTTAAAGGAGCCGAAATAGCAAGATCTGAAAAGTACCATGTAGGGCGTGTACCTCTCCACACTTTAAGAGCAGACATCGATTACGGGTTTGCGGAGGCGCTGACAAAGTACGGCATAATAGGCGTGAAAGTCTGGATATTTAAAGGTGAAAAACTCAGCAGACGCGAGAAAGAGGAAAAATTGACTATAGAGACGACAGTTTAGTAGTGATACTCTAAGTAAGTAGGTGGAAAGAAATAGACAAAATTTGGTTAACTAGACTCGGGTAGCTAAGATAGTAAAAGCGAGACACCCTAAAGTATTGAGATTGTTTTCAATGACTATTTGAACTTGGTGTAAAAATGGGAGCCAAGGCTGGCTTCAAGATTAAAATTGTTGATCATGTCCTGGAGATAACGGCAAAAGCATGGGTTTTGTCTGTGATCTGGTTCACGTTTTTTGAAAAGTTATTTCTTCAAAGAGATTTCTTCACACAAAATTGCGTCCCTTCTAATCCCAAAGATTAATACGCACGGTTTATATTTTACATGTCCCAGTTAAGCCAGTTATATCCTCATAAGTTTTCGGGGCAGCTTGAACTTTTAAACTTCTGAAGATATCAGCCGTAAGGTATACAGATTTCCAAGTGGAAAAGGGGTTAATGTTTTCTTAATTTTTTTGGTTCAACTTCTATTGCAAAGGTCAGATGAGCTGAGTTTTTTGTGATCGAACTTTCCCTACAAACTTGGCAGCATCTAACTTTTATTTAAACCGAAGCTAATGCGTTAAAAGCTGACTTTTTTAAAGGCAATCTGGCATCTGTGCGAAACCGGTCAAAGCGCGTGTAAAAATACACCGTGGCAAATAAACATTTACAAAATTCGACGAATTTCATGTTCTTGGGCATACAGGATAATAGAAAAAATTTTTGTGAACACTTGATACATGACCGACCATAACATGAATAGAGATGACGGAACAATACATTCAAACCGTAGGAGCTTCGCACAATGGCCCAGTTTTAGTACCTGCCGCTTCGAGCTACTTGTCTCAGGCGTCTGTGGCCCAAAGTAGCCTGTCACCAAACGATTTAGCAATTCTGAGACAAGAGATTGTTAAAGATAAGGAACTTTCGATGCAGCTTGCAGGTAATCTTAAAGAAATTAAATTTGTCAATGCTTTGATCAAGGATTTAGAAAACTTTAATATCAGTGACCCGGTTAAACTTGATGAAATATTTAAAGCATTCTCTGGGGGCCAGTACAGCGACACTGCCCGGATTAGTTACGACGGAAAATCACTTGTTATTACTTTTTTAAAAGGCGATTACCCGTCTTTTCGGTACATGCTGGATCCAAAAGACACGCAGTGGCGGAATAATCTTTTGCAGTCGCTCGAAAGGTGGAAGGGTGACATAATGGACAAGGCAATTGAGTCAGGTAACTTTCTTTCTGATACTAACATAGCTGATGCCATGCGGAATAATCTAAGACTTAACGCTCGGCTCAGTGCCATTCTGAGAGATTTTTCGACTGAAACTGAAAGAGAGCAATATCGACTAAATCGACACTACCTGAGATCACAAGAAGAGCAAAACGAGTATCTCATACGAGCAGGCATTCAATGGGCATTGAAAAACGATGCGGAAGATGTAAGGTATGACAGGCATGTTCTTGACCCAGCGCAGAAAAAAATTGCAGAAGGTTATTTTTTGCCTAAAAGAGAAACTCGTTACGTAGAGGATAGCAGAGGCCGAATGAGAAGACAAAGATACACTAGATACCCAAGTGCAGGTGAAATCGTCCAAGGAGGTGCTTTGCTGGTAGGGGTAGAGCTCTTTGGGGGTTGGGTAAAACAGCAAAGACGAGAGCATCAGAGAAAAGAATTTGCTAAAGATATAGAAATGTTAAAGAAACTCGGTTTCTTACCATTGCAATCGAACGACGATAGATAGTTCTCAAAAAGCATCATTAAATTAGGCTCGAAAACGAGCTTTTTATTTGGTTCTATTAATCTGCTAGCGTGACTATTTTGAGAGCAATTGTTCAGAACACAACTAATCTTAATTTAATCATTTCGAGTTTTTAAAACAAAATATTCGGAAAAACAGTTGAACTCAGACGAAGAAAAAAATTTAAATTTCTACACCCCAAGTCTGAACTCGAAATTTGAGTAATTATGTTTTATGGGTTGAAATCCCTTTGAATCTTTAATTCAGCCGACAATAATTGTTTGCTTTTTATCAAAAAATTTGCTGATGCAGAAAAGTTTTCACTCCTTATGCTCCCAAAAAATATTCAACGGATTAACTCTCTTTCCTCTAGCCCAAGACCCATCTGCAAGTATGGTTTCAAAATGCAAGTGGATCGCAGTGGCTCTTCCAGTTTTGCCAGCATAGCCAATCACTGAACCTCTTTTTACCTTCTCTCCTTTTTCTACGACAGCTTTGGAAAGGTGAGCATACAGCGAAAAAAATTGCTTGTGCTTGATCACAACGGTGTTTCCATAGCCCCGTATGTATCCAGAAAATTCAACCCTTCCGCCTTGAACAGCCAAAACTGGACAATTTTTTTCAACTAAAATATCAACCCCAAAGTGCCTCTTGGCAGGGTCAAAAGATCTTCCTAGCTGATAATGGCACGAAACAGGGAATATCGACCTTTCAAACGAGTCTATGGTCTGAATACTGCAACCAAAAATAGTCATAGAAATCAAAAAAATTAAGTTGGAATATTTTTTTGCTCTCCTTTTTTTGACATTTTTACCTGCCATAAAATCTAAAGCCCCAATCTATTTAACCCGTGATACCACGATCAAAGAAATCATAAAACTGTTACCAAAAACAAGACCATTCACTTTCATTGACCTTGGGTGCGGAACTGGAACAGTGATTTGTAAGCTGGCAAAAGTTTTTCCAAACGGCTATTTCATGGGGGTTGAGTTATCGCCCGTTCTTTTTATCTTTTCTTTTCTTAGAGCAAAACTATTTAGAAATGTTCGCGTTAAATTTGGGTCGATTTTTAGAACAGATCTATCAAACTTTGATTTTGTTTACATGTTTCTATCCCCTGTTGCTAATAAGCTCTTAGCTCCTTATTTAAAGGATTTAAAACGAAAAACAATAATCTCTAATTCTTTTCCGATTGAAGAGCTCAAATTGGCTAAAAGGGTGGATTTATCCCAGCCTCTTTTTATATATAAACTTTAATAGTTTTGACGTTAAATTTTAATCCAACTCTATGAAACTTATTGTCGCAAATTGGAAAATGAATATGACTTCCAAAAGAATAATTGACTTTTTCAAAAAATTTAATCCATCCTTAAATAATTCAATTGTCGTAATTTGCCCTTCATTCCCTTACATTTGTTTGGTCAAGAATTACCTCAAAAAAAACATGTTTCTTGGTGCCCAAAACTGTCATTTTGAGAATAAGGGTCCGTTTACGGGTGAAGTATCCGCGGAAATGCTAAAAGATCTCGGGGTCAAATACGCCATCATAGGTCATTCCGAGAGGCGAAACAACTTTAATGAAACTAACGAAGTTATAAAACGAAAAGTTTTGGCATGTTTAACCAGCAATATTAAACCAATAATTTGTGTTGGCGAGATAAAACCACCTAGATACTTAAGTGAAGCTCTCAGTTTTATTGACAAACAACTTGACCCTTTGCGTCACGGCATCGTCAATTTGTCAAAAACTATAATAGCCTATGAACCAGTATGGGCAATTGGAACAGGCAGAGCACCCGATTTAGCACATTTATCTAGAATAATCGATTTTATAAGACAAAA
>JANWWW010000054.1 GCA_025055295.1 Deltaproteobacteria bacterium
TGGCTATGCCAGAAAAATTTTACTTACGGTCAGATGAAAACGGTATATCATTGGCAAGCATGCAACAGGTCTACCTGAATTTTATAAAAAGTCTTCAGAAGGAAATTGAGGGTGCACAACGCAAAGCCTTCAGTGAGTTAGTGTCGAGGAGTCCATTCCTTGTCAAGGTACGACAAAGCTCGGGACTAGATTTTCCGGTTATTATTCTAGCACCTGAGGAACACCAAGACTCGGATGAAACGCTCGTTTTTCATGTAATGCCGTATGATGACTCTGGTCAAGCTTATGAGCCTTGCTTGACCTTTCGCTTTATTAGGCGTGATCGAGACATATTTTTGGCCCCTAATGGTTCCAAAACACGTTGGCCTGTAAACTCCCTTGAAAATTTTGAAAGGTTCATTGACAAAGCCTTAAGGTCAAATAGTACCACGAATGATCAACTATCAACCTTGTATGCCAAACTTCTGTCGCTTCGTCTTGCAGTACTACCTGAAGACAGCAAACAGGCTTTATACAGTAACCAGCAGTTTGTAAAAGTTGAATACTCTAAGGAGCTTTCGGACCATTATGTAACACTTGAACCGGGCGAGAGATGTTACTTAAACTTGGTCCATGGTTTTTTTTACGGTCTCAACTGGTTGATTAACGAAAAAATCAAAAAAGTGTTACGACTGAGTAAGGATCTCTCCTAAAGAGCAAACGCAGCTACGAGTTTTGCCTTTATCCCCTGTCTTGTAAGCGAAGCGAACCCCTAACCCTACAAAACAAAATTATTCAGAACTTGACATTCCACGTCAGTCGTATTGGACACAACGTGTTTTTTTCTACACGGCTAAAACCATTTAAATGTTTTTTTTCACAACTATCGAGGCATATCCTGCAACTCCAAACAACAAAATTTTTCATTGTCGACCAATGTATTCACAAAAATATTCTTTGAGTTATTTAAGACATCCCATGTAAGTCACTCCAAACACCAGCTGCTTTCGCGGCCTTGGATAAGGCTACATGCAAAACATTCCTTCAAACAAAAATCATTCTCAAACTATCTGATCAAACTTGACTGACCCTGTGTTGTTTCGCTTTGCGACGTTATTTCCAAACACTTGCCTACTAAACTTTTTCAGTCTACAGGTAATAAAAAACCCCTCACACATCTGCAAGACCATTTTGGTGTACCATAAGCTTCGTTAGTTTTATCAAGAGAATGCTTGAGACATTCAACATTTTGCGCAAATACCTTGACACAAAACCTACCAGATTTCTGAAGGATCAAAATTGTTTACCGGAAAATGCAGTTTTAAAACAAAATGCTAACCAATTTGAAGTTTTTTAAGGATAAATTTTTGTGCCTTTTGGCGAATTGTATCCAATAAATCCAGTTTTTTTCAACACACCTCTAATACTCAAGGCTTTGTTAGCATTCACAAACCCTTTGTTGAAGCATTCGTACCCGACCAAGCAAGAAGCGATGCACAAGAATTTAGGTTTTTTTTCTCTTAATATCTCTAGGATTTTCCACGGACGCTATTTTTTGTCCGATGTTTCTGACTATGCCAGTTTTTTCAAGTATTAGTTTCTCAAGTTTTTTTGCAAGGTCTGCATTTTGTTTAAGGTACAGCCTAGCGCTATCTCGTCCTTGCCCGAGCTTTTCACCTTCAAAGGCGTACCAACTCCCGGCTTTGTCAACAACACCATATTCAACACCGAGATCCAAAAGCTCTCCCTCTTTGCTTATTCCTTCGTTGAAAATAACATCAAATTCAGCTTCTCTAAACGGAGGAGCAACTTTGTTTTTTACCACCTTGACTTTAACCCTGTTACCCGTGACCTCGCTGCTATCTTTAACCGGACCAATTCGCCTTACATCAAGTCTAACGGAGGCGTAAAATTTCAAAGCATTCCCCCCTGTTGTAGTTTCCGGAGAACCAAACATAACGCCTATCTTCATCCTTATTTGGTTTATAAATATAATTGTCGTCCTGCTTTTAGCCGCAACCGCTGTAATTTTTCTCAATGCTTTGCTCATTAATCTTGCCTGCATGCCAGGTTGCTGATCGTAAATATCTCCTTCCAACTCTGCACGAGGCGTCAGGGCGGCAACCGAGTCGATAACAATCAAATCAACTTTGTTGGTATTTAAAAGAGCTTCGGCTATTTCAAAAGCCTGTTCACCGTAGTCAGGTTGACTTACAAGAAGTTTTTTTGTGTCTACTCCAAGCTGTCTTGCGTATTTAACATCAAGGGCATGCTCAGCGTCGATATACACCACAGTTCCACCGAGTTTTTGAGCTTCGCTTGCCATGTGTAAGGCGAGGGTGGTTTTGCCCGAAGACTCTGGGCCATAAATTTCTATAATTCGCCCGCGCGGAATACCACCTACCCCCAAAGCTATGTCCAGACCGAGACTACCACTGGGGATTACTTCAATCCGCTTGCTAACCTCCTCCCCATCCAACCTCATCAATACACCTTCTCCAAATTTTTTCTCTAAAACTGTTAAAACACTCGCCAACTCTTCCATAGCTACTTACCTTTTTACATTGTATCGTCTAAACAATCCAATCACTACCCCTTGCACCGCTAAATTTTGCAAACGCTCTCCACTTACAATAATCGACTCTACTTCTCGATTTGCCGGTTTAAGCACCACCTTGTCTTTGTATCGATAAAATTTTTTCACTGTACACTCGTTTTCCAGCAAGGCTATGACGGTTTCACCATCAACAGGCTCCGTAGTTGACTTTACTATAAGATAATCTCCATCCATTATGTTTTCTTCAATCATGGAGTTGCCTTTGGCTTGAACAATAAAGACTTGACTCGGATCCAAGCCCATCAAAAAAAAAGTGGGAACGTCAATTTCTGTCTCGTAGTCAGCTGACATTAGTGGTTTCCCTGCGGATATGAAACCAAAAAACTTAACTCCCGCCCTCGTTTCACCAGGGATTTCCAAAGCCGAACGCCCCAGCTTGATCAAACCTTTTTTTTCCAAAGCTTTCAGGTGAAAATGCGCCGTTGAAAGGTGTTTTACGTTTAAAAAATTCGCAATTTCTCTTAACGAAGGAGGTTTTAGCTGTGATTCGACATATTTTTGTAGAAATTTTAACAGGCCTCTTTGTTTCGCTGTGAGTTTTACGGTTTTATAGTTCACCATCATTTATTTTACTTCAAACGTGTTTAAATTGCCTTCGCAATAACCAAGTTTCGACCCCGAAAAATTTCTTGAAATTTCGTGTTGTCAACTTCGTCTTTCTCAAGTAATACACAATCGCCACTTGCAATGTTGCCGGGAGTGGTTCTTATAACTTGCATTGGCAGATAAATCTCCGCTGAGTGATATCTGCTGTGAATATGTTTAACTATCGAACAATCAATCGAGGGTATTTTCTTTAGGTCGTAATTAGATCTTGAAACTGCGATTATGTTATATATTGCCAAAGTTGTGAAAAGAAAAACCACATTGTCCCTTCTATAGAAAACGTACTTAACCGTTGCTATAGCAGGAGTTAGCAAAATTAACCAATTGTTGGCAAATATGGCACAATATAACGAAGATGTAACAATAAAGACAAATGACACAAAATTGAGAAGTGTGTTCGTTGGCTGTAGATCTTTGTCCGAAAGTACAATGGGCAATGCAAATGCGATAGGTAACAAATAGGAAAATAGGAAAGTTCGGGAAAAAGAGTAAAAAGTTATCACAACTAAGATAAAAATTAGAGCAGCCAACCTAATTTTTTCTGCTTCTGAAAGATTGTTTTTTTTCGCAAAAAGTGTCTTTGATGTTTCAAAAAAAGCCTTTACGTATGGGACAAAAAACAGTAATGATCCTATTGCTGCCAAGCCATACGGTTCCTTGTGAAGCGTTCCGTATTCCAAAACTCCCTTACCCAGAAACCGATTCAGATTCTCTTGGACAAAGTAATAATCCACAAAACCCTTGTCACGAATGCTTGAATAAATGAACCACCAACTGCTCGTGAGTATCGAGGTGAAGATTACTGAAAGTAATCCTTTATTGGGAAATCCGAAAAATTTTGCCAACAAAATGGACGCTACAATTAATACCAGCCCCACTGGTCCTTTGGTAAGAACGCTCAAACCGCAAAAAAAGCCCGCTAATATCGGTTTGTTAAGGTGAAAAAAAAAGATTAAGCTACAAATTAGAAAAAAACTAAACAACGTATCGGTGATGCCAAGGATCATTGCAATAATAAAAGCTGGATAACATGTAACAAATGTTAAAATCCGGGTTTTGTTCAAGCCAAATAAGATTGGCAACAGAAAAAGGTAAATAAATCCAGCCAAGAGACTGGGAAATCTTTGAGCCAGTTCAATGGGCATAAACGAGTTGAAAATCATGGCGAACCAAACGTACATAGGGGGTTTCGAGTAATAATAAACAAGCTCATTTGAGTTGTTGTAAAACATCGGCTGAAAGTAACTTTCATGCTCTTTGGAAAGTTTAACGATCAAAGCGAATCTGGCCTCGGATGGATCAAAAAGCGGCACAGTGGATGCAACAGCAATTATCAGAACAAACGACAACAACTGGTTCACTTTCAACCTATTTTTGCCGTAATGCCAGCTGTATCTCAAGAAAATCAATCACGGCTTTTTCAGTTTCGGCAAGCTGGTGACTAGAGTGCCTTTCTTTTATATCCCCAAGCAAAGTGCCTGCTTCAAGAAGCCTGCCCTGCAAAATTTTAATCAAGACACTGAAAACTTGGAGAGCAAAGGACATTTTTAATTCTTCTTCGGAGCAGGAATTTACTAATTCGTCAGCTCGGGTCAACTCAGACTTTGCAAGGTAGACAAAGCATAAGAGACTGGTAATGTCAGGATCCCTTTTCAGGGCGTTAAGCCCGACTAAAATTTTGCGAGCCTTCTCGAGCTGACCGTTTTCGACAAAAAAACGAGCAATATTGTACGCAAAATCAAGCTCAGCGTCAGAAAACTTAACTTTAAAACTCATCATCTTCATAAAAGGTGTTAAATGACGAGTTGAGTGCTTCTAGCATTTCCTTCAACACCTCTTCTGACTCTTCAATTATTTCAAGATAGGTCTTCACCTTTGCCCTAAAATCGGGGATTTTTAGGTCGGGGTGCGGCTGCTTTTCAGGAATAATGGACAGAAAAGGATTTCGCCTGCCGTGTTCAAAAAACATTCGGGTAAACTGTTACCACTTGAAAAGTTCGCTGACAGAAGCGTTCGTATGAATTCTCTTTATTGCTTCGGCAAAAAGTCCGGAAACATCAAGCACATTGACAAGTTGTTTGATTTCGGGCGAAATTTCAATAGTATTAGTCACGGAGACCGTTCCTCTTGGCAATTCTGCAAGAATCTCTTTTGCAGACCCACTAAAAACGCCATGTGTCGCAAATGTAATAACCTTTTTTGCTCCTTTATCTACCAAGAGGTTGAATGCCTGTTTTAAAGTTTGGCATGTATCAGCAATGTCGTCTACTACCAGAGCGATTTTAGACTGTACATTGCCAACGATCCCATAGCTACCCACACCACCTTTTTTTTCGCGAAATTTGTAAATCACAGCAAGATCCCCATATCTGGATAGACCCTCTAACATAGAACGCGCGCGTTCAACGCCACCCGCGTCGGGACTAACTACTACAAAATCGTTGTCAGCTATTTGCTCAGCTAGATACGGCACAACGACAGGGTGGGGATAAAGATTGTCAACCGGTATGTCAAAAAAGCCTGCTAACTGGCCTTTATGTAGATCCATGGTTAAAATTCTGTCAATTCCCGCTGAAACCAGCATATTCGCTATTGTTTTAAAAGAGATAGGGACTCGAGGCTTTAGCTTCCTGTCCTGCCGCATATAAGACATGTATGGTATCACAGCAGTCACCCTGCCGGCTGACGCCCTTTTTAATGTGTCGGCAGAGAGAGCAAGTTTTATAATTTCATCACTCGAGTTAGGATACAGAGTTTGTATTAAAAAGCAGTCCGCGCCCCTAACGTTCTCGCCAAACTCGACAAAAATTTCTCCATCTGAGAAACGAGATACGTGAACAGAGCCCAACGACATTTGCAAAGCTTCAGCTATTCGCGACGAAATGGATTGATTACTACCAAGGCAAAATATCTTCACTTCTCCGTATAATTGCAAAATTTTTCTTAATAATAAAGAAGTTTCGACCTAGACCTTACCGGAACCTCAATATTCTGGACAAAATTCCTCCTCTTTGAGGGGGTTCGGTGAATGATTTTGGTTCCAAGATTTTTAATTCAACCGCAATCTGTTGAAAAGCTTCTTTGTTTTTTGTCCCCGCAAGACCGAAAAATGAGCTGCCGGAACCCGGCCAAGTAGCACCCTTCGTGTCTGCGTAAATTGGAGGCAAAGACCAATTTTCGTCTGTTAAACTGTGGCCGGCGCTTAGTTCGTTTGCGATTTGATTTACCGTAGATATTGGTCCTGACAGGCCGTTTATTAAAAATCGAAGCCGCGAAGGCTCCTCCAACAGACTTAAGACAAAATTTAAGTACAGGTCGGTTGCGGTCAGTCCAAAAACGGTATCGTCAATGACAAGAATACACATGTCGCAAAGCCTGAGAACCGTTCCAGTAGATGGACCTATTCTTCCAGTTGTGTCAACTATTATGTAATCAAAACCGATCCTTCCGACGTCTAGTATTCGCTGGGTTAAATTTATTCCATCCGTATGACATACCAGATCAACACTTTCTGCCATAGTATCCGGCGGGGGCAAAATAGAGACATTATCCGAAATAGGAACGAGACATTCTGACAAGGTTTCGCGCGTGATTTCTTTGGAGCCGCTAACAACTGCAGAAAATAATTTTGACTCTTCCTCAGCTGAAGTCAAACTTCTTGTAAGATCCCTTGTTTCTATGTCCAAATCCCATAACATGATCCTTTTTCCACTGAAAGATGCTACCTCGGCTAAAGCCCCTGCGATGGTTGAAGCGCCTACACCACCTTTTGCTTGCGTCACCGCTATCACACGACCTTCTCTTGCTCTTCCTTCTCGTTTAAATTCGGCATGTATCGCAATTAATTCCTGCAAAAAATCTAACGGATTTCCGCTTACCGGAAATACTTTTCTAACACCTACGAACGGAGCGTTCCTGAAAAGCCCATGCCGGTAGGCCTCATCGGAACACACCATTAATATTTGAATCCACGGGTGACTTAAACTTATCTTTCTTGCAATTGCAAGACCTTTTTCACCCAGTTGAGGGCCAAGGACGACTATATCAGTTTCATCAAGTCTCGTCTCAAAATCTGTTTCAGAAGCCAGTTTAAACCTCAGATCCAAAACCTCCGCGTCAGCAGGCGGAATTGCCTCAAAAATTTTTACTGTTTCTGCTTGGCTTTCCGCGGTTAAATCAACGATCAGAACTATCATTCTATTTAAATTATTCCAAAAAAAGCGAGGAAAGCTCTACCCGCTAAAACACCAAGTAGCATTGAAACCAAATACACAAGCAAATTCACTAGATTATCGGGGAGTAATGGCCTTGTTACCTGATCGCCCACTTTTGTCTCAACCAACTTTTCCAACTTTACATTTTGTTTTGCAATTTCCTGATTGTTAAACATAACCGCTTGCGTTCTATCTGAGTCAATCCCAACCGAACCGAACACAAACGGGTCTCTCTCAGTGATAACAGGCTGACGTCCAGAAGGTAGACTAAGGTCACCAAACACTTTAATCTCGCTGGTTTTGCCACTTAATTTAGTTAGGTCTCCCACATTCAGGTTCTCTTTTTCGAAAATGTTAGCGAGGTCGGTGAGAATCTCCTCCATGGTTTGGTAACGCTCGTCAGGATTCCGTTTTAGACATTTAAGAATTAAGTTACTCAGGTCTACTGATATTCGCGAGTTGAATGTTCTTGGGTCCGGCGGATCAATTTTAATTCTTGTCGTCATTAAGTCAAACATCGATCCCTGATTAAAAGGCTGTGTACCCGTAAAAATTTCGAAAGCCAAAAGCCCAAATGCGTAAATGTCGCTTCGCTTGTCAATCGTTCCATTTAAAATGTACTCAGGACTAACGTAATTTATCGTTCCAACGACGCCACCGTGTTCAGTAAGTCGCGGTCCATGTTGAGCTTTGGCTATACCAAAATCCGCAATTTTGACATCATCTGTGCTCGTCATAAGAATATTTTCAGGTTTAAGATCTCTGTGTATTATTCCGGCGTCGTGTATCGCCTGCAAACCAGCTGCCATCTGCCACATCCACTTCAGTCCAAGTTCATAAGGTATAGGCTCTTTGTGCCAATTACTAAGCCTGTCGGCTAGATCGCCTCCATCGAGGTACTCCATGGAGTACGCGATCAAGTCACCGTCCCTAATATACTCATAGGCTCGGACAACATTTGGATGGTTGACTCCATATGCCACCAAAACTTCATTTCTAAATCTCGCCGAAAGAGCTGGATTTCTAGCTACCTCGGGATAGAGAACCTTTAGAGCGTATATCTTTCCATCTTTGCCTCCAATCACCCTTGCTGAGTACACAACCCCCATACTTCCAGAGCCAAGACACCTTATTATCTCGTACTTGCCGCTAATAACGGTGCCAGCTCGAAGCGTTGACGGAGTGAGCTCTGACATTAAACTATATTAGCAGTACAACAAACTCTACATCCCCAAACTTAAGTTTATCCCTACATGTTAGTTCGCATTTGTCACCATTTAACACAATAACTTGTCCATCATTTTTCGTCACTTGAGTGCCATATTCAGACAACTGATCTAAAACCAAGAGGTTCCCGTCTGTAACACGAATAATTGCGTGAAATGGATCTATAGTATCGTGATTTATCACCAAGTAATTTGTTTCCCTCTTTTCATCCAGCTTGTTTGTTACAATCAACCTCCCTTCGTAGATTGGGAAAAATTCACCTTCCTGAATAAAGTGATATGTTATCAGAAAGCCCCTGAGGCGACCTTTTTTTGCAGCATATGACAACTTAATATGAGAGGGACTTGACCGGCTGTCTGGCTCTGGGTTTGGTTGACTATGTTGGCTTTTGGCCATATCTTCAGACACGAGAGACTTTCCAAACACGGAAAAGGGTTTTTTCTTTTGATCTAAAGAGCTTGTCAAAGAGACGTCTCGACTGTTTTCCTCAGCTTGCGTTTCCCCGAACCTATTGTCAAGCGTTCCCTGTTCACTAACCAGCTCGCTTACTGAGTCGGACTCATCACCGCCCTGTGAGATGCTACCGGGCTTTAACAAATTTTGTCTGTTTAACGTGATTTTTCTGGTTTTTTCTATTCTATCCTCATCATGACTAGCGTCTACTATTTCATCCAACATCTGACTCCGAAACCTAGAGGTAAATTCGGGCGTCAGCATCATTGTTTTGTTTCTGGCCCTAGTTGAGCCAAGTTCTCCAAGATCTTCGAAATTTAATTTGAACCCTTTCTTTTCTTCTGTCATAATTTACCTCACTAAAATCAGTTTAATACGAGCAAAGCGACCATAATGGCCATAACTAAGAGTAACACACCAATAAAAAACGCGATCCAAAATATTGGAGACAGATTTATGAACTTGGAGCGTCTATCGCTTAATTTCATGACGGAGTCTTCAAGGGAGACTCTACCAGGTATTGGAATAACCGCGACCGTTATATTATCGAAGCCCCCTCTGTTTTTTACAAGTTCCACTAATTTAACAACTGCCGTCTGAGGCGAGTGAGAGCGCACGATATCCGCGAGTTCTTTTTCGGTAAGCATCGAATAGAGACCATCTGTACAAAGAACAAGAGTGTCATAACCGCTATTTTGGTAGATTCCAAAAGAAAACAAATCTGGAGTAAGTCTATGATCAGATCCTAGACATTTTGTTAAAACATGAGACTCAGGATGGCTTAATGCTTCACTCGCAAGTAGCTTGCCCATATCTACGTACTGCTGAACTAGTGTGTGATCGACCGTCAACTGCGTTATGTCATCGTCTTTAATCAAATAAGCCCTGGAGTCGCCAACATTTGCTATGTATAACCGGTTGGGCGTAATTAATGCGGCCACCAAAGTTGTGCCCATTCCAGCAAAATTAGGATTTTGTCTCCTCAAAATAATTATTCTGTTTGCCTCTCTTATGGCCTTTATTAGTACTTCCTCAGGATCGTCTTTTTCAGTGCAATTTGCAACCTCTCGTAGAAAAGCGTCCATAGCTATCTGAGCCGCTACCTCACCACCTGAGACACCCCCCAGTCCATCTAAAACCGCCCAGAAAATACCTAATTTTGTTTCCAGAACACAATATCTGTCCTCGTTAAGATCTCTTTCGTATCCAGTGTCGGTTATGGCCGCGGGTAAGAGAAGGTTGTCCCGATTACCGTTTTCAAAGAGTCTTAACATTCTTTACTCCGTTAAAATCGCAATTTAAAAACTTTTCTTAAGGACTTTGATTAAAAGCCCTTATAAGTAATAATTTACCACATCTGATATGAGTGAGGATTGAAAAACTGTGAAGCTTTACACTAAAAAAGGAGATACCGGGAAAACTTTTTTGGCTCGTTACCCCAAGAAACTGGAAAAATCAAACGAAGTTTTTAACTTGTTGGGTGACCTCGACGCATTGAACTGCATGCTTAGCTTAGCCAGAGCAACCATCAATGAAGTCGATCTAAATGACCTAATTAAAGCTGTTCAAGGTTTGTTATTTTGTCTAGGTTCAGAAATCAATCTCGGATTAAAGGTCTCCCCGGAGTGTATGATAAATAATCATGAAATAGAGGTTTTGGAAAACCTCATCGATTATTTTCAGCAGAAAACCGGTGAACTTCGTAATTTCATAGTGCCAGGGGTTTCCATAGCTGGTTCTTATATACACATGGCTAGAGCGCTTACGAGGCAAGCAGAAAGAAAAGCAGTCGGACTTCGAAAAAAACTTGGAATAAGAAAAGAAGTTCTAGCATTCTTAAACAGGTTATCGGATTTTCTGTTTGCGTTAGGACGATACGTGGACAAAGTATGTTTAGGGAAAGAAGACCTAATTTGGAGGCAGGAAGACGCAAAGAAAAATTTTTTCAAGGTTTGTGACTCAATTTTAAAAGGTTAATTTTTGAATGAATAATCTCATTAAATCATCTTTTTAATGATTACACTTCATATGGCGGTGGAACTGAAAGCTAAGCTTTTTTTTGCATGGCTAATCGCTATTTTTACGGGACGAGGCAAGATTGTCCGTTTAATTGTGCAAAATGTAACACATAATTCACCTTTGTCAAACAAAACTTGAAGTTGTTTGTTATTAATATACCATTTTGGAATACTGTGTCTTGATCATCTCTTGTGAAGGTCTAGGTGAACACCATAACATACCTTAAGTAGCGCCCTCTCTGATAGCATTGACCTCTTGGTATATAACACCTTCTTTAGCTTGTTGTTCACACTCTCTATCACATTCGTAGTTGTAATAAGCCTTCTAAGTTCAAACGGATACTTGAAAAAGGGTGTAATACACTGAAAATCCTTTTCCCACATTCTAACCACATCCGGATACTCGTCATTCCACTTAACCTTAAACTCCTGAAGCCCTTGGGTCAACTTAATAACACTAAAA
>JANWWW010000055.1 GCA_025055295.1 Deltaproteobacteria bacterium
GTTTGCTGCTCTTAGACCTAATTTATTTATCAAGTCTCTCATCTCACGCTTCTTTTTTGCTCACAAAACGTCGACTTGCAACCTTTGATCGGACAACTATTATTAGTTTCATCCTTCTTGTAGCTGGTTCTGGCTTCTTGCTTTTTTTTTACCTATACTAGTTTTTCTTTTCAATCAATGCTTTCCTCGCCACTTCTAAAACATCGTTAGAAAAGGCACTTTTAATTTTTGGGTTTTTAATGTCCTTTTTCCGTCAAGTTTTGCTTGCCACGCCTACAACCTATGAAGCCTAATCTTTTTTTCAACGGGACTTTGAACTATTAACATGCTTACGATTATAATCTGGGTCAAAATGTTTGAAAGCAGACATAGATCGATTGATGTAAAGAATACTACTGGCCCCTCTCCTTTAGATTACATCAGTGATTTGCTGGCGAGTTTTCAGACAGCACTTAATGGTTTTGCTATGGAGGAGAGAAAGTTAATTTTAATCTATCTTTGGAACGAAGTAAGAAACAATATCGAAACTTGCCAATCCTTTGATTGTTCAGAGGAAGCCAGACTCATCCACGACGCTGCGCAAATTATCTCTGGTTGGCTGAATGCTTGCTCTATTGAAAATTGGGCTAAAAACTTTCCACGCTGCCTTTCAAGCTTCTTATCGAAAATGGATACGGGGCTTGCAATTTTCGCTCGTGATATCTTGAAAAAAGAACTTCATATTTTGGTTCCGTATCTTGAAAAGATTAGTCAATCAACTGGAATGCTTTGTAGCCCAATGTTTAAAATAGATGAATACAGCAAGCATCGCGATAGAATTTTGTTTCCGGAGGCCCCTGACAGGAGGGATTGACTCTAATGTTTGATTAATCCGCTTAGTGCTAAAAAACGCATCCTTTTGAAATAAGTTGATAACTTAAGAACTAACGATAAATACCCGGTCGAAAAAACAGGAGTCCAAGTCAACATATGGTTGATGAAACTCGACACAACGGTAAGTTTCGAAAATTTTCAAGGTAGCTAATGTGACCTAGAACAGTTTTGACGCGCAAGCAATCAGCTTGTTACTCTTGTTTCGCAACACATAGATTTCCAGACCACTTTAACGGACAGTCAGACACACTTGTTTTAACTTTTTGGTCGCTCTTCGATTACAGCTAGTGTTAACCGAGATTATATATCACCACTTTTATGCCTAGTTAGGGCGAAGATGCAAGTCGTGATAAACGGGCTTCATTTTTTACTTTTTGCTAAATTTAACCTTATTTCATTAAAACCTATAACTAATTGGTACTTAGACTCGGCTTTATGTCACCGTTCAGGCCTTGTCTCTTGGCCGGGATTCTGTGAAGTAACTAAAAGTACTGAATTATGGCACATCTTACTGATAGAACTCAAGTGGAATTTTGCACAACTTTTCTCTGTTATGCCAGCTAACTTGTGAAAGTCACTTTTTCAGCAAATTAATCATCACTTGAAAGCCTTTTTCCATTTGTGATTTCTTGAAAGATTCGTCCGGACCATGAATTTGGTCTTCCTCCAATCCAAACCCGAAAATCAAAGGTGTGATTCCTATTGAACTGAAAATCTCCGCTATCGGAATCGAAGCGCCACTCCATTGAAAAATGACCCTATTTTTTGTTGAATGCTCTAGGACTCTCGCGAGTTTTTGAACCTCGGGATGATCTAAATTAACTTTTACGGGATTGGCGTGTGCCTTAACATCCTCAAATTCTAATGCGCATTTAAGGTCTAAGTTTTGTATGTAACGAATTACCACATCCAAAACTTCATCCGATTTCTGGTTTGCTACTGTTCTCATCGATACTTTGACGACCGCGGAGTGCGGAATGATGTTTTTTATTCCAGGCCCGTGATATCCTCCTTGAATTCCACACACCTCAATTCCATGGAATAATCCTAAGGCTAGCGGAGAACAAGGAATGTTTTTAAGTTCCTTAGATAATCCAATAAGTCTGCTGTATAACGAAGCGTTCATAACAAATTCCTTCACTAATTCAAGCTCTCTTGAGGTTGGTTCTTGAACTTTGTCAAGAAAGCCGGGAATGTTTTTACCGTTTTGAGAAGTAAGCAAATAAACTATCTGTGCCGCTTCGTGTATTGGATTGGGCGCTAAACCTCCATGTATTCCAGAATGAAGATCATAACTAGGACCTAATACTCTCAAAGTGAAAGATGCAATGCCTCTCACTCCAAGTGTTATGCACTCGAGATCTTCTGAAACAGTGCCTGCGTCTGGCATTAAAACGACCTCAGCATTTTCGAAGAAAGACCTGCCTACACTTTTGAGAAAATTTTGCGAGCCATCACCCCCAGACTCCTCCTCTCCTTCAATAAAGAAAAAAACTTTACGCCCCAAAAGGTTGTTCTTTTTCAAATGCTTGACTGCTTGAATTGAATACCAAAGCTGACCCTTGTTGTCCTGTGCTCCCCGTCCGTATAAACGATCACCTATCTCTTGGAGAACAAACGGCTCGATCGTCCAACCTTCACCAAACTTGGCAGGTTGGACATCATAATGACCATAAACGATAATTGGTTCCCCTGCGCCAACTTGAGCTACGATAACCGGTTTATTCGCTGTTTCAATGGCGCGCGCCGAATCACAAAAAGAAGCCAAGTAGTCAGTTAACCAAGTGCAACATTGCCTTAAATCATTTTCATACGACTGATCTGTGCTGATACTTTTGAACGAAATGAACTTGGAAAAATTTTCAATATCCAATTCCATCTTTGTTCTTATTATAAAAAAATTAAATTTAAGGTTATAGGAATTATTGGTAAAATTAACCTGAATATGAGAATTTTACTTTACGCTATTACAGTCATGATTATCGCTTGCTCAAAAAATCCATTCTCCAAGGATAAGAGTGTCTCCGAAACAGATCTCGCTTTTCGGGATGCTAACATCCCGGTTGATGCTGAGCAGGGAGTTGGACTTTTTAGAAACATTTATTTTGAATTTGACTCCGCAGAACTCTCGCCTCAAGCTTTGAACGACTTGCAATATAACCTGAATGTTCTCAAAAGTGACCCGAGTTTAAGAGTCACTTTGGAAGGTCATTGTGATATCAGAGGCACTAAGGACTACAATTACGCGCTTGGCAGCAGACGTGCTAACTCGGTTAAAAACTGGCTGTTAAAAAATGGCATCTCGGAAGATCGACTAAAAACCGTAAGTTATGGTGCCGACATGCCTTTGTCACTTGGCACGAGCGAAGAAGACCATGCAATGAATAGAAGAGTTCATTTTCGTTACTAAAACACAGCTTAAAATTTAGACTTAACAAACACCGAATTGGGCTCGTCAAACACAACCTGATGCTTGGTTAAAGAATTTTGAAAAGTTCCTGCTGGTAAGAGTGGCTAGTCTCCTTTTTTCCAGTTATCAATTTGTATTTAATTTATTTACTTTTTATTGCTTACTTTTTATTGCCATTAGTTAAATTTTCCCTTACCAATCTGGGATTGCTCTCGTTTGTCAAATAAACTTGCTTAAAACCATCCGACGATTTCTGCCATTTCTCTTAGTTGATGAGAAGTCGCGGCAAAGTTTAATTAAAGCTGATTTTTTAAAAAAAACAACGATAACCTCATGGGGCTCTGTAAAAGCTGCAGAAAAATTTTAATTAGGAAACTTTATCCAAAATAGTCGATTAACTTAGTAGAATGCATGAAGCGATGCCTTTTGAGGCCTCCAGCCCGTCGGTAATAGAAGAAGGACTCATCCTTTGTAAGAAAATTGTAAACGCCCTGATAAGCCGGCTTGGAATTCCATTCCAAGTAAGGGATGATCTATTTGGCGCAGCCCAGCTGGGTTTGGCTCAGGCTTTAAAACGATTCGACCCCTCAAGAAACAACGATTTTTTGGCTTTTGCAGCATTAAGAATCCGAGGATCATGCATTGACTATCTAAGAAGATGCTCTGGGTTAAGTTCCAAAGCATACAAAATTTTAAAATCACTTAAGATCCACCAGGAGTATGAAGAGAACAATGAGGCAGCTAACTCTGAAGAACTTATTTTCACGGGAGCATTGATCTTTAAGTTAGCCGAGTCCGAAGACAAACTTGCTAAGGTTCCTTCAAGTTTGTCTGACCCGGAGGAAAATGTCATTCAAACGGAACAAATTTCCTTGCTAAAAGAAATTGTAGCCACACTACCACACCCGTTTAGAGAGTTTTACCAAGCTTGCTATGTTGAGAACGTCAGTTTTGTCGATTACGCAAGAAAAAAAAAGGTAAGCAAAGCCACGATTAGCAAACTTAACTCAAGATTTTTGAGATTTATTAAAACAAAGCTGTATGAAATGGGTTATTTTAATTAGTCTATTTTTTTTATTTGGCTGTAAGGTCAACCTGGTAACCTCGGTTGACGAAAGAGACGCCAATTTAGCCCTTTACTATTTGACAATAGCCGGTGTGCCAGCGGAAAAACTAGGCAAAAACGGCAAGTTTGACATAAGGGTTGGTAAAGACAATCTGGCGAAAGCGCTTGAAATCGTTAACAAATTAAGCTTAGGCTCTCAAAAGCCAAACCATAACAAGAAAAGCTCTCGTCCGTCCAAGGAGGAGGAAAGATTCTTTGTTGAAAGGATGTTAGCGCGAGAGCTTGAAGAAACTTTACAGAATATTCCCGGTGTTAAAACCGCAAGAGTGCACATTTACTCTCCCGATTATGACTCACTGGCGCTGAAAAACCTTGAACATGAGCGAAAAAAAGCCTCCACACTCATTTCATCTGATATGCCTAACCAAATCGATGCAGAAAAAGTCAAGGCGATTATTTCCGGCGCAACTGGAATAGACACAAGCAAAATTATTGTGACTATATTGGATGCCCCTAAATTGGATCTTGCAGTTGGTCCCAAATCCGAGGAAGCAAAACAAACGTCGAGTCGTAACTTGATTAAGATTTTAGGCTTCTTAGTTTTTACTTTCATAGCTGCTGGCGTTGTGTACCATGCTTTTAGACGAGCTCCAAAAATTTAAATCAAGTCAGCCACGGCACATATCGGATGAAGAGGTTATACTTAGGTGCCTGGATCTGTTGAACCGCAACCTCGGGAATATTTTTGAGTATGATGAAACGTCTCTTAAACTGACATATTTTTTAAGCTCCAGAACCAAAGATGAGGTTTTGACAATCTTACGCTATCTTCACGAGGGATTAAGGACAGGTGGAAACAGTTAAGATTACGCAAATTTTGTCGGTTATTTTAACTAAACTGCTCAAACAAAAAATCCTAGTCTCCGAAGCTTCTGATTTTTTGGTTGATAGTTGCCGAGTCCCCTGCTATTTGGATAAAGATGGAAAAGTTTTGGTAGCGGGCGATCTGTTCATCGGATATATCCTGATAAGCACTCTTGGACTGAAACACAGACTTAGGTACGAAAACTGCTCGGAATTAAAAATTCATAGAGTTTTTTACATAACCTGGAAATGGGGAAAAGACTTTTTCCCCCATAAAGATGCCATAATCCTCCTTTCCGAGGAAATTTTAAGCGCAATCGAGGAACTTTCTGCTCCAGATTTGCCGAATGTTTATGTTCCAATTTTCGGCAAATTGTTCATTTCCCGAGGCAACTTAATGCTTGAGGTAAACGAAAGGCGCTATCGATCGATAATATTTGGAGAAAACATTATGATCGAAAAACCTGAGAACAGTACTCCAATAAAAGTGGACTTGATTCTTGGAACAATTGAATTTACTCCTCAGGAATACTTTAACTTGAGGCCCGGCGCCATCTTTAAACTGGAAAACGCCGAAATTTTGCGTTGTTGCCTGAAGATCGGAGATGTTGAGATTGCTGAATGCGAACTCAGGCATAGTCAATGTGATGGTGATAGGGAGCTAGTAATAAAAAGGCTTCGTTACGGGTCAGACCTGAAGGATTTTGTGGGAGAAGTGTCATGAAAATAGAAACGGTTAATTCAGTGAAAAATAATCCCTTCAAAGCTGTTACCCTGACTTCTGGGTCGGCGGGAGTAAACCTTCCGAGCCTGGTTGGAAGGGTGTTGGACGGCGCTAGTGATGTCCTAAAAGGAGCATCTCTTCCTTTGGAAATCAGCCAACTATTGCAGGAGCAGTTCCGCATGCAAATGATAATGCTTACAACGACACTCGTTAGCAACGTATCGAAAACCAAGCATGAGGCTTCGATGGCTCCTGTCAGGAACATACGTAGCGGGTAATGTCAGAACTCGTATCAGTTGGCTGTATTTTGCTGGCGGTAATCGGGTTGTTGACCCCGGTTCCGCCAGCTGTTTTGGACGTATTTGTTGTATTTAATTTATTATTTGCGATACTTAGTCTTATTTTAAGTGTTACAGTAAAAGATGTTCTTCAACTATCCTCTTTTCCTGCTATTCTTTTGACAAACACATTGTTCAGAATTTGTCTCAGTGTTGCTGTCACGAGAAGCATTTTGGGTCAAGCTGAAGCGGGTGAGGTCATAAAACTTTTTGGCGAAACTCTTGTTGGTCAAAACATTTTTCTGGGACTTGTTGTTTATGTGATCATAACGACCGTTCAGTTTTTCGTTATTGCAAAAGGGGCGGAAAGAGTTGCGGAAGTATCAGCTCGATTTAGCCTTGACTCTCTCCCTGGGCGGCAGATGTCGATCGATGCAGATGTTAGGATGGGTGTGATTGATCCTGAGACCGCGAAACAGAAAAGACTAGAACTTCAAAATGAGAGCAGGTTTTTTGGTGCTCTTGATGGCACGATGAAGTTTGTGAAAGGGGACGCGTTGGCTGGAGTTTTAATAGTTCTAATCAATTTGCTAGGTGGGTTGGCTGTTGGAACATTAATTTCGGACTTGACTTTCCAGGAAGCTATCGCGACGTATGTAACTTTAAGCATTGGAGAGGGATTGGTTAGTCAGATCCCAAGCTTTTTAAATGGGTTGTCAGCAGGTTTTTTAGTAAGTAGGGTGGAAAGAGAGTCTGAAAGAGGTTTAGCCAAGCTCATGATCGATCAAATCAGCCAGCACCCACAATCTAAATTGGCCTTAGGCGGGATTTGTTTGGCAATTGTTTTGTTCACTCCTCTTCCGCCTTTCATATTTCTTTTGGCAGGTTCTTTGTTGTTTCTATCAGCGTTTGCCAAAGCAATGGCGGCGAAGTTTGATAAAAAACCATTTTTTAAATTCGATCCTAGATTGGAAAACCTGATTACGGTTGAGATAAATCTTCCGATTGATGACTTCATGCAATTCCCTGAACTTCTTAAGCAAAGAATTTTTGACACATATTCAATACCGGTTTGGCGTGTATCTGTCCAACAGAATTTGTCTTGTTTCAAGCTTTATGTAAGAGACAATTTAATTTTTTCTCGAGAAAACCCCTCGAGTCGCGAAGAAGCCCTAAGTTCTATAGTTGAAGCGTTAAAAAATTGGCTCCCTGAACTGTTTGACGAAAGGTCTGTTTATTACCTGCATAACCTCTATGAAAAACAGTGTGGGATTGCAAACACGGAACAGCCCTTGAATGTTTTCAAAATAAAAGAGATTTTACAGGAGCTTGTCAAGCAGGGTCTTACATTGAAGCCGCTTGATGTAGTTCTTGGAACTGTCTTTAATCTTGACAATTCTTTCAGTGTCGAAGAGGGTGTTTATGAGGTTAGAAAGAGGCTGTTTAAATATTCATTAAAAGATTCTTCTGAATTGCGTCTGATAATGCTTGATCATGATGATGCTCTTAATATAGAGGAATGCCTCCTTCAGGGTTCAATTCTTCCGTTTGACATAGTTAAACGCCTTAAAGAAAGTTTGCCTGACGAGGAAAATATTTTTTTAGTGACTTTTAAGAACACAGCTACATACCTTAGGAAAGCGCTGGGGCTTACGAAAACAAAAATACTTTCAACAGAAGAGCTTCCGGACAAAATGAATGTAACGAATATTGAGATTTTTAGATTGGGGACAGAAAATGTTGCTGCTATTGGCTAGCTTGATTTTATTTGGTTGTTCATCAAAAAAAATTTCTGAGCCGATCCCGGACTTCAGATTATTGCAGCTTGACGAGTATTTAAACAGAGCAAACGCTTCTTACCTTGATGAAAATTATCAGGAAGCTATTTTTCTGGCGGAAAAAGCCCTTGAAGTGGATCCATGCAATGCGATTGCCTATGACATATTAGGTCTGGTGTCGATGCAGAATAACCATACGGAACAAGCTTTAGTGTATTTTTGGCAATCAGTTAGGTGTAATCAAAACTATTTCAAGGGCTATTTGCACTTGGCTGGTTCTTACTACTTGCTTGGAGATTATGATATGGCTCGGAAACTTTTTCTAAAGGGATTCGATATTAACCCTGTGGATGAAGAAACAAATAAAATGAAGCGCTTTTTTATAGAAGCAAATTTATTTGATGAACAGGATATTTTTGAGCAATTAAGAGCCAAAGATTTTTAAGGAGGTTTTATGAAGCTTAAAAGAAAAGAGTTTGAAAAAAAAGTTAATAAAGCAGGTGTTAAAAAAAATAGTAGTTCACTCAATCCCAACTTGCAAAAAGCTCTTAAAGAGTTTTTTGAAAAGTTTAAGAGCAAGCTCAGTAACTCGGATTTAAACCAAGCTGACAAAATCGATTTGTTTGTAGAGGAATTTAGTAAATGGTTTGGCGATTCAACGGACGAATTCAAAAGCTATCTCTACGTGTTACTGGAAACGAACCCGAAGATTCTTAGGGAATTTGAGTGAATATTAAAAAATATTATTAGCTAATTTTCGCTGTTTCAGACAAACGAACATGTTAGAACATAGTCGCGCACACAAAGAAGCATTTTCCGCGACGTTCCTAGTTCACTAGTTGCCAGAGAAACAAAGCGAGTGTCAAAATTATTCCTTACACGTTAAACGACGCAGGTAACTGTTAAAGAGGCCTTTTAAAGAAGAACAGCTTCTTGAAATTTAACAATCATGCGTGCCATTCGTATTCCAATTATGTTACTTTGTGTTACTGTAAACCCCACCCTAGGTGGTTATTGATGTCTGATTTTAGTGTGAATACGAAAACGATAAATGAGCTCAATGCCCAAAAGTGGATAACATTGTAACACAAAGCGTTGGTCAGCCTTGGTTTAACCTGGGGGTTAGCTTCAACGTTACTACAGTTTTTTCAATTTTTGACGGTAATTACAATTCTCAAGTCTTAACCGGAGGTTTTTGACTTTAGTCTCTCAGCGAAGCTCGCAAGAGATAAGAGTTTTGAGAGGTTAAATTTTTCGGCATTGAGGGTTTAACTGTGATTTTTTGGGCAAGCTACGATTAAACGAGAATTTGTTATTGCACGAAGTGGTGTGGAAATTTGGTTAACGTGACTCGACCGATGTATGGACTGATCTTAAAGACGGCCTTTTTAATGATATATTAATAAATCGGAACCATGGGCGACATTTCACTCGATGTATAGTCTTTTACGCCGTCATCTAAAAAGAAAAATGATCACAAATTTCGGTTAAGCCTAAGCGAATTAGGCGAGCGGAAAAAAAAATGCAGGTTAAACTCAGTTAAGTTATCAGCATTATTTGCTTTAAGCGGCTCTTTTTTGGGTTTTGGAACAATGATTGTGTGCAAAAACACATTGTGGATCCGTCTAAGCCTTACAGTAGTCGTCTTGAGCCAAAACTTGTTGAAGAGTATAGAAACAAACTTTCTGCAATTTTTGACGGCCTGTCTGAAGATTAAAAACGAAAAGTTGTAAAAGAGGCACTTAGTTGCATTGGTAAAAGACACCGTGAGGCGCCTTCTGCCGTACAGCTAATTTCTGCAAGCTCATTACAAACCATAAAATAAAGAGACCAAATGGTTGAGAAAGGTTCATTGAATGCGGAGGATCTTGCTTTGGAGATCACATGCGCGGTTCATTTCGAAGCCAATAAAACCGACTTATTTGAACGGTTGACAACATCTAATCAGCAAAAAATAATCAAACATCAACTTGCAAACAAAACAATAAGAGCTTTTTTTGAGTATTTAAGGCAACTAGTTGAACAAATCGCCAAAAGTGGAAAAAATTCCGGTGCCATTTTGACTTTGCTTCGGAGTTGGTTGACTCAAACTTTAGAGCATCCCCGTTTATAGGAGAAATACGAGAAGCATCCGTGCAAAACCGCCTCGCAATCCAAAACCTCAGGTACAAACCCCAAAATTCCTAAATACTTTTAGAACCAGATCATATGCCTTTTAAATCATTCCCAGTGATCACGACAGGAAATAAGGCTTTCTAGTTATCTTACATTGCAATTTTTTTGTAACGGAAAACTTCGGTTCAGTGAAAATCGTTTAAGATACATAGAGATTGTAATCTTGTTACATACGTAAGCGTTTATTAAATACTCCGTTTTGTGGACTAAGCCTCGAGTAACTCAACTTCAACTTCGAGGTCAAAGACACTAACGTCAACAGGGAGGTCTTGTTCGTCGGAAAGTTTGCAGGTTCCTTGATTGTCTAGCTTTATTGTTTTCTTCAGAACTTTTTCGTGTAACAGTTTGCCTGTTTGTTTGTCAAAGTATCGAATTTTTAACCTTTGATCCGCGAACGTTTGACCTTTTTCGCCAGATAGGTAAATGTCTGTTTTAACCTGTGAGAAACATTTATCTTCAACACAATTGACAAAAACAGGCATTAGCTCGACTTTCAACAGAGCGGGCTTTTTCTTCTCAGCCGGTACTTGTTTTTTCGCGACAAAATTGCCCGTGGATATCAAAAGATTTGCGTTTCTACAATTTTCAAGGGGCGCGAAAAGGTCTACAAAAATTTCACCAGTGTTATCAGTTACCCCCTCCACTGAGTTCTCCCCGCATACGCGGTTTTCAGAAGAGGTGGACAATTTAATCTGATACGGAATGTTTGGTGAAGCTTTAAATTTGGTTTTCAAAATTACTCGATCCTCAACAATAACTAGATGGTCTTTTAGCACATCATAAGGCTGAGTCGGTTTTTTTGCAGGGTTCGGTTTGATAGCGCATCCCGTATGAGTGACGAGAACAGCTATTACGAAAATAAACAAACGCAAGGCTGTTACCTTTTTGTTTTATTATATGTTTGAAGCTCTTTTTCTCTTTTCTCCAAATATCCAGCCTTGAAGAGAAGCACGTATAGTTTCTTTAATGTCTCCTTAAAATTAAAACTCTCACCGGGAGATTGACCGTTTGAAAGATCAGGGGAAGCTCTTTTAACATTGGGACTTAAAATTGGATGGTTTTGGCTAAATGCGTAGAAATTAACAGGAGCTTGTTTTTCTTTTTTAAAAACTATCCCGTGTAGGTCATAAAGCCTTTTGCCACCGATCAGAATCAACGGAAAACTAAATATTAAAACCAATATAAAAAAGGCAACAGGGTGGATGCTCACTCCTACCATTTTAGCGTCAATCTGGAGTCTGCGGAACACGTTTTTTGTTGGATAACGAATAAAAGTTCAGCCTTTGAGAATGAAGA
>JANWWW010000056.1 GCA_025055295.1 Deltaproteobacteria bacterium
TCATCAGGATAGTTTCGGAATAGGTACAAAAGAGTATCACATATGCTTCCAGCTTTATCCTCGGCCTGGTTAAACATTTGTACCCCCAGTCTTTTCCAACAGGCTTCGAGGAATTTTATAAGTAGCTTAACTCCATTTTCGTAACCTAAGACTTGATTATTTAGGAGTAAACTTTCGTCGTTCGATTCAAAACTAAAGCTGGTTTTGCGGGCTTTTCCCAGCAAGTATAATAGTTGAAGAGCTTTCTTATCGTCGATTTTGTCAAAAAGTCTAGTTCCTGCGTGATCGGCAAGCAAGGTAGCAATCAGCGAGTAGAAAACTCGTAAACCTTTTGCTCGTTGTTTACGATCAAACTCGTCGATTTTAGATCCTATCTGCGCGCAAACCTCATCGAAAAAGTCCAAAACATATCTTTCCGGTAACAATCGGAGTAGCCCGGTCCAAACACAATACACTCCCACCGTGTAATCAATTAATGGTTGCAATAAATCCACAGTAACACTTTGAATAAACTTGAGTAATTTAGGCTGTTTTTGCAGAGCTGTACGAGAAGAATTGGTGGATTCTGCATCAAAGTTGACCATCCCCTGCTCTTGAGAAGATCCGACTGAGATTGCTGTGGTTGCCTTTGCTCGTATTTGTCGCAGAACGCTCTCTATATCCCTAAACGACTTAATTTCAGATTCTGGGTTAAACAGTTCTCTAATAATTGTAACTAAATCTTGAAACTGACTGTTCTTCCCTGTGTTCTTGAGTTTTTCCCAAAAAACTTCAAGCAAAACGTTCCAATCAGATAAAGGTTTAGGTTGAGAAGGTAACTCGCCACCTAGAATTTGATACATTAGCATTCCCAACGAGACAAAGTTTAGCCGACCCAATACATCAGCGCCCTCAAACAAAATCAAACTAGCCGATCCCGACGATTCAGCGGAATTGTTAGGAAGTGAACTTTGACGCGAGATCAATCTACAGTTTGTAAGGTTAGTTATCGTTAACTTTTGAACCACTGGGTTACCATGCTCATCTATCTCTAACTGAAGGATTATGTTTTCTGGGGTAAGATTTTGAACAACTAAACCTGATTCATTAAATTTTCTTCATGCTTGGGTCAGAAGTTCAATTATGTCGAGTGTTTCTCTGAGTGACCCTTTAAATTCTTCGATGAATCGAGATAGTGGTACACCCTCAGGATCTTCTGTTATCAAAATTATTTTGCTGCTACGTGGGTCAATTTGGTAACAAAGAAGATTGGCAACGATACTCCTTGTATCTACATTGCTTGACAAACGGTACCATATCGATAAACATTCTTCAAACTGGCAAGCGTTTGTGTCGTTAAAGTCAGGGACATTCAGTACGCGACCCCTCAAATTTAGACCATCTACGATTAAACTTAATTCAATCGTGTTTTCATCTTGACGCGTTACTGTCGCATAAGTACCCTCTGAGAGCTCAAAGGTTTGCTCAACGTCACCGCGGAAAGAAAGCTCTATAATTTGTCCTGCCAACCTCTGAAGTTTACTGAATAGGACATTCCCGGTATCTCGGCCTATACGCTGAGAACCCCCTGCATCATAATCGGGACCGGTTGTCATAGTATCTTGTTTTGATTATAACAAAAAAGTTTTCATTAGTAAAGTTTGGCCTCTTTTAGCCATCAAATGATAGATACTTTATCGGGATACTATTTCAGGTTAAAGCTTTTTGCTCGAAGTTACGGTGATGCAAAGTTTTCATTTAAGCTTGTTACATTAAGTGATTATATTTACAAAACAAGATTACTGTTTTTGCTTGCTCAACAACAGAGATCAGCTCTGGTATGGTTCAACAATAAGCCCATGATCTTATTAGCGCAAATTCTTTTTTAGGACACAATATGATTCATTTGTGACTAGCTTAATTACAAGATTCCGTGCTTTGTCTTAAGGTCTAAGTAAACGTCTTGAGTAACGGCAGTCTTTAAAATGGCTTTGTAGGAGCTCTTGAAAAAAGCGTCCGACATAAAACAGCTTCCAAGAATTAGGGGGTAAAAGTTCAACTTAAAAAGTTGAAAATTCCTAACATGAAGTAATTCATGGTTTAGCACCCTGTTTTTAATTCTTTTGGGTATTGGTTTGTACATATTTGATGGCGCGATTAGATGAGATTTGTAGGTAATTCTTGGTTTTTTTAATTTAAATAAATTACATTTGGCGAAGTTAACTTTCCAGAAAAAAGCCCCGACATGATTGGTTGATCCTTTTCGAAGAAAAATTTTCAACCTATTGGACTCAGACGTTTTGGAGTACAGTTTTACCGATAAACTATGATCTATCCGAGGAGTAACCGTACCAACAACACATATTAAAAAGAAGCTATTGAATAATAAATTCCTTGAACCGAACATTAACAATAATTTGTTCTGGTGCCTTCAACGACTCGTTCATTGCGGTAACAAGCTCCTCCCGCAATTTTTCCTTGCCAGCCGGGCTCAAGAGCTCATCGACCCTTTTTGATGAAAGTACCTTGATAACAGCATCTGAAAGGTCAACCTTCTTTGCTTCCAACTCAGGAGGTAAAGCGAACGGATCAGCTTTGCCGCCTCCATGTCCGCCACCGCCATTTTTTAACTCAAGAGCCCATCGTTCAAGAGCAAATGGGTTGTATTCAATAAAAATTGTCACTTTAAGAAAATTTTTATTTGTCATTAAATTCACTATGAAAGTGTCAAGCAATGCCTGTTTAAAAAACTTCGTCTCGTCAATAAGTTCCTCCTCGCCTTTTTTTTTGAAAGCAAAGAAAGCTCCCAAGCCGGTGCCTGCAACTATCAAAACAAGGAGAAGCACAATAATTAGCTTAGATTTCTTTTTAGAACCATCGGCACCTTCCTGTTTAGTTTCTTCCGTCATAATCGAGTCCTTCTTATGATTTACATCGCAAAATTTGGCATAATTCTTTAACGCAATATAAGATCGACGTTGATACCGATGGCTAAAGCTAAAGTTTTAATCGTAGCCCCTCAGCCCTTCTACCAGGATCGGGGGACCCCCATTGCAATAAAAAACCTTTGTCAGGCTTTATCTTCTTTTGATATTCGTGTAACCCTGTTATGCCTTCTTGAGGGTGAGGATATACCACTTCCAAGAAATGTTACAATTGTCCGGGCAAAATACCCTAAAATTTTCTTCAACCTTCGTCCCGGATTTTCCATTAAGAAGGTTTTCGCGGACTTATATATTCTCAAAGAGATTATGCATCTTGCCGAAAGAGATACTTTTGATATTGTAGTAGCCGTCGAAGAAATAGCCATATTTGTTGCGCTATTTCTAGGGGAAAAGATTAATTTGGTTGTTGACATGGATTCCGATATAGTGGAACAAATGATTAATTCAAACTTTTTGTGGTCCCCCCTTCGTTCTCTGCTTGAAAAAATATATTCAATTCCATTCAGAAAATGTTTGGCGACCATAGCTGTTTCGAAGGAACTATGCTTTAAAGCAATAAAGCATGGGGCTCTCCAGGCTTACCTTTTAGAGGATTGCGGAGAGAATTTGCCAGAATGTTGTGTTCCCAAGGAACTGCGGGAAAATTTCGAAGGTTTTAAAGTAATTGTCTACGTGGGAAACTTCGAGCGATATCAGGGTCTTGATCTTCTATTGGAAGGTTTCAAGGAGTACTTAAATTTAAATGTGGTTCCAACGAAGCTAGTTTTGATAGGTGGAATCCCCGAACACATCGTTTTCTACAGGAAAAAAGCCAAGGATTTGGGGCTGGGGGAACATTGTGTCTTTACCGGGCAAAAAAAATCAAGTGAACTTTTGCCGTATTTATCCCTAGCTGATTGTTTCGTATCCCCCAGAACACATGGTGTCAATACTCCGATGAAAATCTACACTTATTTGTCCACCGCCAAACCAATTGTGGCGACAAATATTGTTAGCCACACCCAGGTTTTGACTCATTCAACAGCTTTCCTTGTTCAGCCAGAACCAAAAGAATTCGCAAAAGGACTTATGTTAGCGCTAACTTCTTCTGACGCGCAAGCAAAAGCCCAAGCGGGATTTAAGATGTTTCAGGAACGTTACTCTAAAACTGCTTTCACGAAAAAAACCGGGGAAATTTTTGCGGAAATTCTAAACATGGTGTCATTGTCTAGGTCTGTGACATGTTGTAATCAAGCATAAATGCTTTTTAAATCGTCTGGTTTAAAATTTCTGATCAGCTTTTTGGTAGTGATAATAACATTGTTTGCGGTGTTTTACTCCATAAAATTCAGCAAAAAAAACAAAAGGGAAGAAGTATCGTCCAATGAAAATCCGAGTGTCGTTAGCGAAACTCGTAACTTTGAAAGAGTGTTCTCTAGCGAGAAGAACGTTTATTGGCGTCTGAAATCAGAACGAGCGATTTCTTACTCAAATAATGTTTTCGAATTTAATCGATTTACAATATATCTTGAGGTAAGAAATAGAAAATATGAAGTTGGGGGTGACTGGGCGGTGCTGGAAATCGTCGATGGAAAACTAAATAAACTGGCGGCAGATGGAAACGTTTCAGTAAAGTTGCTGGACGAAAATTGGATTCTTAGTTCAAAAACGTGCTTGTTGAAGGAGAACATGGTATTGGAATGTGAGAATACATTGCTTCAAACGAGAAATTGGGCAACATACGGCAATTACTCGTACTTCGACTTTGACAGAAAAACTGTGAAATTAAACGACGAAGTTAAAACCACGGCTTTTTACGAAGGATGAGACTGCTAAACATTGCTGCTATTCTTGCTTGCCTTTTGCTTTCGAGTCTTTCTTGTGAACAAAAATGGGTAATCACGTCAAACGAAGTAACTGGTAAACTAGATACACGAAGCTTTACGTATTCTGGGAATGTGAAAATTCAAGCCAAAGATGCTACGATTACATGCGAGAAACTTAACGGAACCCTGGACGATGACGAGAAAATTAAAGAACTCACTGCTACAGGCTCTGTTTATATTGTCAATTCCGAGGGAGTTGAAGTATTCGGAGAAAAAGCGGTTTACGACCAAAGCGCTAAAACAATTACAATAACGGGTAACCCAAAGATGTTAAGAAACAAGAACTCTCTTATAGCGAGCGAAATAGTTTACTACTTAGCTTCCAATACGTTTGAAGCTAGAGGCGGAGTTGAGACAATTATTTTCGAAGAGACTCCAAAAAGGTGAATTTCAAATGAAGTTGATTGCTCAGGGCATAACGAAAAAATACGGAGACAGGCAGGTCGTTTCAAATGTCTCGGTTGAATGTCAAGCAGGCCAGATCGTGGGTCTTTTGGGACCAAATGGGGCTGGCAAAACTACGACATTTTATGCAATTGTGGGAGAAATACAGCCCGATCAAGGGAAAATTTTTTTGGATCACAATGATATTTCTCAGTTGCCAATGTATGAGAGGGCCCGGCTAGGGTTAGGGTATCTGCCGCAGGAAACTTCCGTCTTTCGTAATTTAACAGTTTACGAAAATATAATGGTTGCCTTAGAAGCTAGACACGAGATTACGGACAGAGAAAGACATGAGAAAGCACTGATTTTGATTGAAGAGTTTGGTTTGAAAAAGGTTTTTAAATCCCCAGCTTATACCCTCTCAGGTGGCGAAAGAAGACGAACTGAAATAGCTAGAGCTTGCGCGCTGGAACCGAAATTTTTCTTGTTGGACGAGCCTTTCGCGGGAATTGATCCCTTAGCCATAGAGGATGTTCAAACAGTTGTTAAGTATCTAAAACACAAGGGTTTGGGTATCATAATCACTGACCACAATGTCCGAGAGACCCTAAAAATTTGCGACTGGGCTTATGTGCTGGTTGATGGCATGGTTATTTCTGCTGGGACCAACGATCAAATAGTTGCGGATGAAAAAGTGCGTAGGTACTATCTTGGTCAGTCGTTCAGCTTACGCTAGAAATTAGTCTAAACTAATCTAAATTATTGGAATCTAATAAAAAGAGAATAAATGATGAAGACTAAACTTTCGCAAAAGTTGGTGACCTCAATCACCGTAACTCCCCAACTACAGCAGGTTTTAAAGTTTCTTCAAATGAGCAATTCGGAGCTGATGGAAGAAATTTTGAAGGAATTCGAAGAAAACCCAGTTGTTGAAATTCTAGAAGATGAACGCGAAATGACAGAGCACGACCTTGATGGGAAACTCGAACAAGTTGAAAAAGAGTATTTCAGGTTTAAAAGGCAAAACTTTGAGCAAATAGACTCGCTTGAAGGGGTATCGAAAGAAGTTTCCCTTGTTGAATACATTATCTCTCAAATAAATGAGCTCCGGACTGATAGCAGGACAAAAGAGATCCTAATTTTCTTGGCGCATCACCTTAACCGGGATGGTTTTAGGGCTATATCAGACGCTGAGGCTGCCAAAGTGCTAAATGTTGGACTAGAAGAAGTTCAAAAAGCAATACTGCTTTTTAAAAATATTGATCCTGTTGGAATTGGCGCAATGAATGCGATAGAAAGTCTAATCTGGCAATTGGAAGCGATGGGGTTTAACGAAACCGCCTTGCCAGTTAAGCTAATAACGGATTTTAAGGACTTTTTACAAAGAGGAAGACTTGACATTATCTCGAAAAAGTACGGGTACACCATGGATCAGCTTTATGAAGCGCTAAAAATTTTGCGAAAATTAAATCCGAGACCCGGACTGCAGTACGACAACGACTATGTAGCCCCAGTTACAGTCGATCTTACACTTAGAATTGAAGACACAAAACTAATTGTAGACCTTGCACGAGCAAATATACCCAAAATAAAAGTTAAAAAAGAGTATCTGAAATGTGGCGACAAAGTTTTTGAAAAAACCGCCAGGGAACACTTTCGCAATGTTAAATTTTTGCACAAAGCAGTCACTCAGAGAGAAAATAGTCTATTAAAAATTGCCAAAGTCATAGTTGATGAACAGCGGGACTTTTTCTTATCCTACGGCGCGGCCAATTTGAAACCGCTTGCTCTTAAAGATGTGGCGACTAAATTAAACATTCACGAAAGCACGGTAAGTAGAGCGACGTCAAACAAATTCATTGAAACCCCCTTTGGCGTTTTCGAGCTGAAATATTTTTTTGTCAATAAGTTAAATGACAATAATGCAAATGCCTCCTCTGAAAAGGTAAAAAGGATAATTCTTGAGTTGATCAACTCCGAAAACAAGGACAGCCCGCTGAACGACGCCGATTTGGCAAACATCATTAAGGAGCGATTTGGAATAAAAGTGGCTCGAAGAACGATAGCTAAATACAGGGAGGCTTTAAAAATTCCATCTGCAAGCCATAGAAAATTTTTCGATGATATCAGGCTTTAATCTAGCCTGAAATTTAGTAAACTTTAGCCTGTGGATACTCGGCAAAATTTATCTTTTAAGATAACTTTTCGCAACTTTAAGTCCAGCCAGAGTTTGTTGGAGTATGTTGAAAAGCGGCTCGCCCCAATTTTCAAAAGATTTTATGACAGAGACTTGACTATCCATGTGACCTTCTCTAAGCGGACCCTTTGTTTTGGCGAAGTAAATGTGCATTTTCCAAACTTTACATTGGTTGCGTCCACCGAGGACAAAGATTTTTATCAACTGGTTGACAAATTAAAAGATATTGTTAGAGAACAACTCAGAAGGCATAAAGAAAAGCTTTTAGGTAGATGATAAAACCCGATAAGTGGATAATTAAATTTGGTCAGGATGGAGGAATTAGCCCTTTTATAAGCGAACAAGTAAATCCTGCAAGCTATGACGTGAGAGTTGGTAACCACTTTATATGTCCAACTAGAACCCCAGATGAAGTCGTTTCGGATCATTTCACTTTGTATCCGGGAGAGGTTACACTTGCAACGACGATTGAAACGGTGTGCATGCCTAGGAATGTATGCGGATTAATACTCTTAAAAAGCTCGTTGGGGCGACTTTGGCTTAATCACAGTTTGTCAGGATGGATAGATCCCGGCTTTCGCGGGCAATTAACTCTTGAGTTTCAAAATATCGGCCCTGTGCCAAGAACTCTAAGAGCTGGCTCTCGGGTTGCGCAAATTGTTTTTTTTGAGTTAACCGAACCACCTTGTTTTTCGTACGATGAGCGCTCAGACACTCATTACAAGAACCAGACGGGTGCAACAAGAGCCTGGAGCGACGACTTTTTTAAGAAAACGTGAGTTCGTCAAAAAAAGTTTTGGATGAGCTTGGAAACGCTTTTCGGTTTTACGAAACACACAATTTCCACGACCTTGAAAAAAGTGTGGACAGAATTTGCTACCTCGTACAAACCGGGTTGGAAGAACTGGATACGCAGTCTATAGAATTAATTAACTCAAAAATAAAGCAGCTTCTACTTCTACTGGAAATCGCAAAAAGCTCTACCGCTGAAAGGTTAGAGGAAGTGCAAAAAAAATTGAAATTTTTGGTAAAATTGAGCCCAGAAAAATGAGGCTTAAAAATTTCCTGAATCTCTCATGCCTAATTGGTGTAGCAGTATTTAGCTCGTGTGGTTACAAACTATCTGGAGCTGAATCCGCATTGGGTCAGAGATACAATAAGGTTTTTGTGAAGGTCAGACAAAATTTGACGCCTCATTTTGAGCTTGAAAACAAAAGTATCGACGCGGTGAAGGCTTTGCTCCTTCGGTACAAAGATATTAGCCTTGTTGACACGGAAAGCGAATCAGATGCCGTAATAAATATTGATTTAATTAATTACGAAACTTTTTTCGGAGCGATTGGCAAGACCGGTACGTTCGATATAGATGAATATAATGTGCTTACTTACAGGATAGACTTAATTGATTCATCAGGTAAAATGATTTGGTCATCAAACGAGCAAAAAGTTTCAAGTTTTGGAGCCTTAAGTCTCTCAGCCTTTGATGAAGGAGGGACCGATACATTGTCTAAAGGCTATTCAACAAAAGACATCCGCTCAACAAGAGATGTAAGTCTTATAGAATCGGATGAAATTTTTCATTTATTCGGAGAAGCAATCGCGGAGACTGTCGAGTCAAGTCTTCTTGACATGACCACTTAAATCACGATGAACCTCACTCAGGGTTTCTTTAAATGATCCAATTTCTTTTCGAGTGTTATCCAAAGCCTGCTCAAACTTCAAGAAGTTCGGCTGACGGTCTTTATATCCTGAGAAACTGAGGCCACCCCTAAGCCTGTGTAGGAACTCAAGAAGATATGAGATTCTTTCCTCCAATGCGTTGAGGTCGGAACAACAGGTTTCAACTTCTTTGAGCAACATCATAGCCAAGTTTTTTTGGATGCTCACTCTGAATTGTACTGGTATTTATTTTATATAAGTTGTATGGTTAAATTAAGTTGAAAAATGGCTCGTTGGCTCTGGGGAATAATATTTTTGGCCTTAATTTTAGTCGGTTATGTAATTTACGCGAAAGCAAAAGAAAAACCTGAAGGAATTAATTCAAGTCAGGAAGCTCCGTCAGAAGTTCAGGAAATGGGTCTTTCGCCGGTAAAACAAGCATCTGAAAGATACCAAAATCCTGAAGAAGCTCTGAAGGCCTTAAAAGAAGCCTCAAAGAATTATGATCTTGAGTTTATTGAGTCATTCACCCTGCCAAATAATTGTGCTTGGTGTGGGGATTTTTACGAGAAATTGAAACACGAGGTGCTTACTGCAAATTTGTCCTCCGAAGAAAAAAGTTTTTATGCCGAAATACTCGCGGTCTCTGGCAAACCAGAAAGCTTGGAATTCCTTGTTCAAGCTTATCTCAATAGTAAATCCGATTCCGATAAAGAAGCTTTCCTTAATGCGATCGAACTAACAGTGGCAAATGACGAAATTATCGACTGGCTTGCTGAGAACGTCAACAGACAATCTAACGACCCAGGATTGCGAGATAGCATTTTGGCAGCTTTAACCAATCAGGATTCCGTCAAGGCCGTTGAGCATTTATACGATATTCTAGTCAAACAAGAAGATCCTGAAAGAGATGCTCAAAAAGGAATAGGCTTATCAGAGTGTGTTCCGCCGGATGAAGCCTTGCCATTTTTGGTGGATAAACTGAAAGATACCGATAGTAGATTTCAAGTGTATGTTGCATCAGCTATTCTAAACAACGGTTTGGAAGGGCTAAAAAAATTCGTTGATGTTTTAAATTCAGATACAGGGAACAAACTGGCTGTTCATTTCCAAAAGTTGGTCGACCATGTGCCATTCGACGAAGAAATCGAAGGGTTCTTGAAAGAGGTTAGTGAAAAAGGGAGCGAGCCCCAAAAAGTTTTCGCAAAAAAAGTTTTGGAAGCCTTTGACGCGCTTAGATCCGAATTGGAACAGGAAGCTGAAGGCGAGCAAGAGGAAAACAATCAAGAACAGCAATAAAAAACAAACTTTAACCACGGAAATGGCGATACCAGTATCGACCACGGAATGATTTTAATCTCCACACTTTTTGAGATTATCTACACTAAGGTTATCAATTACCACCAGAGTGGAGCCTGAAACAGTTTGTAATAGGTTCTAATTGTCTTCAATTTAAAAGTAACTAAAGCACTTGAGAAAAATGTATTTTTCTAGACCATAACTTACGAGACTAAATACAGGAATATCAAATAACATATTTATTCAATTTATTTCTAGAAGCAGACAAGACCATGTTCTAGAAACAAACAACACGATGTCATAAATTCACGGAAGTTTTTGCCTATCCAGATAAAAGTTGATGTGTGAAATTGAATTTACGGAAAAATTTACCGGGTTTTGTTGAGTACATTCATCAAGCGCTCCTTAAAATTTTTCGATGCATTTTGAACTAACTTTCTCGTCAGATGAAGAAAAATCAAGGATGGCAATACCTTTTTATCGTATTTAAAGATTTGCATTCTCAGAAAATAAAAAATTTTTTGTGTGGCTAATTTTTTATTTAAGTTTTTTTGTAATTTGCCGAAGGTAATAGATAGTGGAGGACATATAGGAAATGGCAATAACATTAGGATCAAATATAGTATCATTACAGGCGCAAAGAAGGCTTTTAGAAGCATCGTTCAAGTTGAGCGATGTTTTTGAGAAGCTTAGTTCAGGCCAGAGGATAAACAAGGCGTCGGATGACGCTGCTGGTCTGGCGATAGCGGACAGTTTGAGGGCAGACCAGAGGCTTGCGTCGGTAGCGATAAGGAACGCGAATGACGGGGTATCGGTTGTAGCGATAGCGGATGGAGCGTTAAGTCAGATATCATCGATTTTGACGCGTATGGCGGAGTTAGCTGAGCAATCGGCTAACGGTGTATTTAGCAATGACCAGAGGAGTGCGTTACAGAACGAGTTTGTGGCGCTTGGTTCTGAGATACAACGGATAGCGGACACGACGGTATTTAATGGTGTTACGATTTTGTCGGGCAGCTCGAACATAGTTTTACAGATTGGTCTTGATAATTCGGAAAACAGCAGGTTG
>JANWWW010000057.1 GCA_025055295.1 Deltaproteobacteria bacterium
AACTGTAAAGATTTAATCTCCGGGTATATCCAAAAGAATTAAGAGAAAAATTATCTGAAATATTTGTTTTCTCAGAAGCCAACAAAACTCAATTAATCGTTAATTAATGAGGCTTTTCAAATTTATCAAAGATGGCAACTTTAGTGACACCTAAGCCGGCCGCGTTAATGATTATGATTTTTCCTGACTTTTGGCGTTTACAAAGTCAAGCCTTAATGTACAGAAATAATTTTTTTTTCAGTTAAAAAAAAACCACTACTACACAAGATGTTCCTCCTAGTTGCAAAACTGTAAGCTCTTTAGTTAAGTTTTGCAGGCAACTTATTTCAAAATTGGCTGCGTTCATGTAATGTTCACATAAATTTGCATCATCGCAATAACATAATAAGTGATTAAATAAGTATAAGTGATTAAATAAGTGATTAAGAAATTATGCTCGAGCGTCGAGAGGAAGCTATTGTCATAGAGTTAGATTTGAACGGCCCTCATACAAGGGAGTGCCTTCAAATGTTTCCGGAAAGTAGCTTAGTTGGTGTTCTTATAAAGCTGTTTGGAGGTGATGAGTCTAGTTATGTTAATTTTCTTACGGGAATAGTTTACAAACTGCTTCGTGGAGGGGATGGACTTTTAAGGGAGGGATATGTCAGTGCAAAAAAATATGGAGAAATATTGCTTGAACGAACTCGTGATGGGGTCGATTGGGAACAGGTTTTAGCATCGGTCAACGTTGGAAAAAAAAGGCAAAGAACTTTAGAAGATCGTCCGTTACATCTCATTCAGGGATTAGCTGAAGATTATTTGAAACTTCCGTTCTCTGAGTTGTTTGATTCGATAAGAGTTTGGGAAACAAGGCATTCGTTGAAAAGGATGTTAAGAACCTACGAGCAGTTAAGCGCCTCCCTTTCGCAGAGCGATCGTAGCATCTACTCTTTCACTGAGATTTACGACGCTTTAAAAATGGTTTTCTTTAATGTTGTTTTCCCTTACATTCACGCTTACACAAGTTTTTTGGTTTTCGTCACAACTTTCGCAGAGGACGTTGTCAAAGAATTCATGGGAGCAACTAGTTTGGATAAAATTCATAGAGACCTCATACACGCATTTTTGATGGTCAGGCTACCACCAGTAAACATTTTTGAAGTAACTGATGTGATACTTGAAAAGTTAAATTCGGAGTACGAGCAGGTGAGTAAAATGACCATCCAAGTACCAAACCTAAAGCATGGAAACATTACAGGAACTCCCTCCGTTCAATGGTGCGTTACGTTTTATTTTACAATGTGGTTGAATTCGAAATTGGGCTCAGTAGATTGTATGAATTTGCCATTAGGTTCGGAGACCCTTATAGGGTTGGACTACAAAAGTTTTGCAATAGCTGCCAATTTTGCGGACAGTTTAACAAGATTAATTAGTTTAGTTCGAGAACACGCGTTTAAAAATCCAGCCGCTTTTAAAACAGAAATGTCACAATATAATTGGCTGCTTCAAAGGTTGAATGCTATGCCAAAAGGGTTAAGCTCGCAGGAGATTGAGGAAAGAATAACCCAAGATCTCCTTCGTGAGAATCAAACATTTGGAACTCAGGGACCGATTTTTGCTCATAGCTCTAGTTGTGAAACTCTGAGTCTAAACAACACTGAAGCTTGGCGTATATGGGGAAGCCGTTTAAAACTCTTCGATACCGGTGAGGAAAATTTGGTTATACATAAGCTTGAGAATTTAATCCAGGCATTAAAAGAATACGAAAGAAAAAAGGGTATTGACGTCCTCTCAAATAGGAGCTCTGATTGGCTTTTGGATACCGTTATGAAGTACATATTTTCCAAAAGACCGGTATTGTTACATGAATGTAGATCGATGCTAGATCGGTATCTAATGGCAAAACCGTGGCAGAACCTAATGGAAATAAAAAGGCTCTACGGATGGCTCAGGGCTAAGTTATAACTTTATCCAGATACGACATGTTAATAATTACCTAATAATTTGGTATGCATACAATTTCGGTAGTAAAGCCAAGGCTTAAGCTCAGTGCAAGATTTTTGTTTGCCTCAAGTTTTAATTCAGAGAGATTAAACTTTTTGGGGCATTCTGTTTGAAAAAGCGTCTGGTAAGGCGTCGGAGCACTTGTTCAGTTTCAATCAGGTTATTAGGGTGTTAACCACTTGTTTTACTTGATTATTAGATATATTCAAGTTTTTGTAAAAGGTCTCAATAGACTTACAAAGTATCGATATTCGTCTAAGTCGTACGGCCATGTGTCTAAAATTACAGGTTCTTAATATTGAACGGCCACAAACTGAGTATTTCAAAAAGGCTTGTTGGAAAATTTAGTTTTAATTTAATGACGGAAAAAACTCAAGTTTTGCCAGCCAACTATTTTAATTTCACGCTAAATTCGTAGCCAAAGGCGATTTTTAAACAATCCTTGGAACTTAAAGTGGAATATTGTAGTGCTTTCAAATTACAGCATACTGCATTTTTGAGTCCTTAAATTTGAGGATTTTTCATATTTGCCGGGTTTACCAATTAACAAAGATTAATTTAAGACCTCTGGTTATTACGTCTTAGTGATTGATTGTAATTCTTTAGAGAGAGATAGTGTTTCAGATAATAAAAAATATCCTAAGCTTGGCTTGGAATGTCCAAGTGTCCATTAGTAATCGTAAAATCCTCTTCCAGTTTTTCTGCCTAACCAACCCGCATCTACGTATCTCCTCAGAGTATTTGGCGCGATGAACTTAGGGTCTCGAGTTTCAGAATGAATGTAATCAGCTAAATAAAGCAAGGTATCCAAACCAACAAAGTCGGCTAGCTCTAACGGTCCCATCGGATGGTTTGCCCCCAATTTCATAGCTTGGTCGATATGATTTTTGTCAACACCGTGTTCAAACAGTTTTATTGCTTCGAGTATCATTGGAACTAAAATTCTGTTGACAAGAAAGCCAGGGATATCAGGAGCCAAGACCGGTTCTTTTTCCAATGACTTTACGAAGTTGACCGCCTGGTTTAAGGTTTCTGTGCCCGTTTGAAGTCCCTTTATTATTTCAACGAGTTTCATCACGGGGACAGGATTCATGAAGTGTATCCCAATGAATCTTTCAGGTCGTTTAACAAATCTGGATAGCCATGTAATCGAAATAGACGATGTGTTGGTCGCTATAATTTTGGAAGTGAAACTTGAAATTCTTTCAAACAATTTCGCTTTGGATTGGGGATCCTCGACTATGGCTTCAACAATAAGGTCACATTTTTCCAGGTCCCCTAGCTCTGTTTTCAAGGTAAGGTTTTCCTGAAACCTGGCATACTGGTCCATCGTAAGCTTTCCCCTATCAACAAGCTGGCTTAATTGGTTTTTTAACTTTTCAAGATTTTTTTCTAAAATATCTTTGTTTTCGTCATACACAAATGTTCTATAGCCTTTAATGGCGCAAACCTGCGCTATACCGCTTCCCATTTGTCCAAAACCAATGACGCCAACTAGCATTGATTGAAATGTTATCATCAATTGGTGAATTTAATATATACTAATTCGTCAAGTGCTTAGATGGCTATCGCGCAATTTTCTTGTTGATCTCGGATCGTACAAGACTGTTGTATACAGCGTCGACGAAGGTATTGTTTTCAATGAACCAACTTGTTTGGCTTTTCGGCGAGAACGAGGCAAAGAGGTACTTGTAACATGCGGTCTGGAAGCACTCGAGTGTCTCGGGAGAGCCCCTGAAGGCATAGAAGTAGTTTTCCCTGTGAAAAACGGAGTGATAGTCAACTTTAAAGCGGCACAGGTATATTTGCAGCGGGTTTTTGACAGGCTTGGTAAATCTTTTATTTTCCCGCACGCGAATCGTATATATGTTGTAGTCCCATCCTTCCTGTCAGATGTAGAAAAGAGAACTTTTATTGATCTTTTTGGGGAGTTCGGCAAAACAGTTAAACTTGTCCCATCAAGTCTAGCAAACGCAATTGGAGCAAATTTGCGGAGTTACTCCTCAAAAGCCACTCTCATAGTGGATATCGGAGGGGGGAAAACAGAAATCGTGGTCTTAAGTCTTACAGATGTTGTTTTTATGTCCTCCCTGCGGATTGGCGGAATAAGTTTCGATGAGGCATTGGTTAACTTCATTAAAAGAGAATTCTTATTTCAAATTGGTGAACTCACTGCAGAGCAGATAAAAAAAAGCACTTTATCCTTGGTTGCTGAGCTTGATACAACCGCAACTCAAGTGAGGGGTATGAACTTGGAGTCAGGATTGCCTGCTTCAATAGCATTAAGCTCTCATGATTTAAGAATGGCAGTGTTTGATTTAATTAATTTAATCAAACAATCAATTCTTATGGTTCTTGAAAGCAGTCCGCCCGAACTGGCAGGAGACATAGTCTCTTCAGGTATTAATTTAGTAGGAGGAGGAGCATATCTAAGAGGCCTAAGCGAGTATTTAGAAAGAGAATTACAAGTTAAGACACAGGTCATTAAAAACGCTCATATTGTTTCAATTTGTGGGCTGGCAAAGATATTTAGTGAACCCGAGCTTCATCAATTGGTTGCATGACGACGGTTGCTGAGCCCCTTAATCAGAAGATTTTTTCAGTCAGAGAAATAATCACATTATCAAGCCAACTCGTTGAAAATTTGGGTATTGTACACGTTGAAGCGGAAATTTTGAGTATAAAGGAAGTCCAGGGCAAATACACAATTTTGGACATAGGGGACGGGAAATCCGGTGAAACGTACGACACATCAATGCAGGCATGGGTATACGACCTGAAGTTGCGAAGGCAAATCGTCGAACAAAAGCTTTCTCCGGGAGAGTCTGTGTTACTAAAAGGGACATTATCAATTTTTCGAAAAAGAGGTGTTTTAACGCTGAGAGTTCTTGAGATAACGAGGACTGGTTTAGGTAATCTATTGCTTGAATTCGAGCGGTTAAAAAGGTTTTACGCGGAGAGAGGATATTTTTCGCAAGAAAGAAAAAAAAACGTGCCAAAATTCGTGAGTTCAGTCGGTATTATAACTTCAATTTCTTCCGGGATAGTACTCGCTGACTTTTACTATCTTTGGAGAGTTCTTTACCCGAGGGCAAAAATAATTGTTCGGGACTGCCTAATGCAAGGCAAAGACTCGGCACAAGTGGTAGCGGGTTCGATTGAATTTTTCAATTCAACTTTTCCGGTAGATGTAATTTTAATCATGCGCGGTGGCGGTTCAATCAGCGATCTTTGGACTTTTAACGAGAAAGATGTCGTAGAAGCGATTTACAGGAGCAGGACCCCGGTTGTTACAGCCATTGGTCACGAAGCTGATATCACGTTATCGGATCTTGTGGCAGACTTGCGCGCGCCGACTCCCACTGGAGCGGCTAGTTTAATCCTTCCTGACAGACAAAAACTGATGGCGGTTCTGAGGGGTAAAATTTTGAGTTTGCTGCGGTTTGATGGTGTCGAACCTAAAGCAAGGGAACTGACTCATCTAGATCAGGTTTTAGCTGAAAGAGCGGACAAATTTTTATCAAATATCAGAAAAAAATTAGAAGGACTTGACAAGGCCCTATCAACATTGAACCCTGACCTTTATTTGGCAGAAAGAAAGCAAAAATTGAACGGTCTTTTATACAAGTTTTATGACATGATTTTTTTGGCCTTAAAAAACAAGTTAAGTAAGCTTCTAAATTGTTCGCAAATTTTGCTCAAAATAGATTTAAAACATAGAATGAGTAATATTAGGGAGAGCGTGCTCATTAAGTATTCGAGGTTGAATGTAGTGATCGAAAAGATCAGGGATATCAGAGAAGAACTTTATCAACTGTCGTCTAAATTTTTTTCTATGTCTCCCCTTGAACCATTACAAAGGGGGTTCGCTTTGATGGTAGACGAGACGGGCAGGCCGGTTGATTTTGGTTCCTTGGAGGTCAATCAAAAGGTTAAGGCTTTATTCAAGGACGGAGAAGTATTTGCTAAAATTCTAGAAAAGCATGAACGAAATATCATTGGCAGAGCTTCTTGAAAATGTTGAACGGGTAGCTGAACTTGATTTTGAGCAAGGGTTATCCCTTTTTGAACAGTTGATAACCCGATTAAGCGAAAAAGACATTTCGCTGGCTGAGATGGTTCGACTTTATGAGGTAGGAACCAAACTGTCAGAAAGGCTGTTTAGTCAGCTTCAAGAGGCAGAGGAGCAAATAAGGGTATTTCGTGAGCGGGGAGAAAAACTGGTGGAAGAAATTCACAAAGCTGAAGAACTGATTGAAAGGTTGAAAAACAATCAGATGGCCCGGTAGCCAAGCGGTAAGGCAGTGGTTTGCAAAACCACCATACGTCGGTTCGAATCCGACCCGGGCCTCAGTGTAATTGGTCATCACAACTTAATGGGGTCAAATTTTTGGTGTTCAGCCATAAGTTTTGGCAACGCGCGATAAACTAATTAGTTGGGTTAGAACAGGTGGAAGAATCTTTCAAAATGTTGAAAAATTAGACGTATGCTAGATCAATCAATAATAGTGTGAATTGCGAGTTGTGGAACTATCCGTGGGAAGAAAGGCGTTCTGTTTAAGGGTAGAGAATTATTGTGGTAAAGTCTAGCGACAGATCCTATGAGGCAAATCAATGTCTAATCAGGCAGAGCGCTGCAAAAGCAAGTTTCAATTAAGTTTCTTATGAGGCTCTTATTGCTCAAAGAGTCGCCATGGAAAATCAGTAGTCCTCATAGGTTTTTGAGATCAGACAGCCTAATAACTTCAATAATCTAAGTCGAATACGAAATTTATTTTCACCCAAACTGTATTAAAACCATTTATCAAGATCGTTGTTTAGAGACCTAGCGGAAATAAGCTTGGCACAGCGACGGGTAAAGTTGGTTTGCCATGATTAGTATAAATGATTTTCGTGAGTCATTTTGCTCTGAGGACTTAGATTGTGCCTTATTTGATCCTTCGTGTTGTCTTATTGTTGGTTCTATTTATCCTTTAGACTAATTTTTCTCAGGAATTCTCGAATTGAATGTAAAGGGTTTGCCGAGATAATTTCATTAAACATGTCCCTCGCGGTTATACCTTCGAATAACCAAACAGACTTAGAAAGCCCAAGAAGCACCCTTAGCATCTCATTACCTATTTCATATCCTTTCAATTGGCTTTCAAAAAGCACATCTAGGACCAGCCTGAATCGCTCCGAAGGAGTGTGGCTTTCCGAATTCCTATTCTTGTATGTCTCATACCTATCTTGCTCTAAATACGGTTTACGCCTATCAAGGAATCTGACAAAGTATCTTTTGCTTAGAATTGCCAACAATAGCTCCCACAATTCTTTTCGCGAATTAACGCTTAAACTGATAACAGTGCCCGGATCGTAGATAATAAGTTCACCAAACTTTGTCTGTCCAACATTTCCCCTATGGAGATCAAAGTGAACTGGTTTTCCAGCCAAACCTCGGACTAAGTGCAATAAAAGACTAAATTTTTGTTGTCTGCTTAATTCAACTCCTTCCACCGAAGGACAGTATTCTTCCTCTATGAAATCACGCTCAACCTTAATGACCCTGGGAACGATGACATCAGAGGAAAATTCCTGTCTAAGTTTTTCGCAACCTTCAGCTTCTTTCTTTAAGTCTAGTTCTTCAATTATGAATTCTACTAGTGTTTTGCCTATTGAGTCGGGAATTCTGTAGTCGGTTTTAGAAGTCAATCTTTTGTTTAAAGCTTCAGTTAACTCATCGAGGTAACGCACCCACCTGTTTGGCTGAAAACCCGGCCTGGCTACCTTAACAACGTATTTAATATCCAATCCATTTTCATCTAATCCCTCAACAAGTAAAACAGCCTTGATAGACGCATTACCTATTATTTTTATTCGAGCGTCTTCTGGCAACTTGATCCGAGAAAGGCACTTAAGCACCGTAACTAAATCGATCTTTGCGTTACGCTTGTGCTGATCAAGAGCTTTAAACAAGTCTGGGAAATTTTCTCTTACTATGGGGTTCTCTCCTAAAATTTGCGCTATTTTTACTCCAACTGGACCCATACTGGCCAATAAGCTTGAAGCAATCTCAGAGACATCAGTCCTTGAAGCTGACTCTTCCTTGCGAGCTACTGTATCCAACATGCCCGTTAAGAGTTCTAAGCGGATAAAAGGGTCTGAAGGTTGAAACAAAATCGGAAGAATTTCTTTAATCATTTTGATAAGACGCTCGTCACCTTGGATGTAACGTTCCACAAGCTCGTCGATTATAAAGGTGAGCCGTTCATTATTCTGAACCTGAAAAAGCCCGCCCGGTGATAGACATAGTCCTACTAACAACCTTTCCCTAAACTCTTTAGATAACCAAAATAACCGTCTTATATCTTCACCGTCTATTCCCGAGACCCTGCTAAAACTTTGAACAGTTGCTGGAATTGATCCAGTTAACTTACAAATCCATCTTAACATGCGAGCTTTTTCTTCAGTTGTTAAATGAGCGCAAGAGTCTAAAATCTTTGCCTCAATCTCCAGCTCGCCGCGACTGACAGCCCATTCATCCGCAAGTAAAAGCGTTATCCTCCTCAGGTCTGCAGTTGTTATCTCTCTTTCAACAAGGATTTCGTTTAAAATTTCTCTTCTTTCAGAAATTGAAGGGAAAAAGGCCTCTACAACATCAAATAGCTCGGTTAGGGGATGAGATTGTCTTGAAAGGTAAACAAGAAACTGGGATAAGTATTTCTTACATCGCCATTTTTCAGTAAACAAATCAAAAATTTTGAATACCCCCTTAATGTCGCCTTTTCCGATCAAAGCGTCGAAATTTTGATCAAGATATTCTAACAACAACACATCTCTCACTGCCGACTTTATCGGCCAGTATTCCTCGAGTAGTCTTGCAAGTGTGTCGGGCTTGGTTTCAAAGAGTTTTTGTTTTAGATCAGGTCTTGAGTTTAGGAAGAACAGCCGTATGAATTCACGTAACGGCATTCTTGCTACCCTCTTATTTGCGGAAACAGGTTCAGAAGAACCAGTATCCCAAAATTCGCTAGTTCTCACTGAAGTAGTGATTAGTATGCTCCTACAATACTCGTTCGCTTTGTGTAGAAGCTCCTCCAAAGTGATGCATTCTTTAGCAACTTCGCTTACATGTTTCAAATGAACGAGGGACGACCAGATTTGATCTGCTGCTACAACCAGGGCATGTGGATAACGGTCATACACGCGTTCTATGTCATCAGGTAGATGGTCTAAAAATACGCCCATAGTTAAAGGTTGACCGAGTCCAAAAAGGCTCAAAAACCCATCAGTCGGATTAAAATCAACCCGGCGTCTCAAGACCCGCTTTAGGTCTGGTGAAATGACCAACAAGTCATTCTTGGAACTTAATTCAAGGTCATCGAAACCACGACCAAGTATCCTATGTGGCCCAGTGCAGTGTAAATGCTCCCATAGGGAGTATTTGTCTAAGAACAGTCTGAAGCTTATTAAGTCCTCATTATTTGGAGTGGCTTCCACTTTTTGGTGACCTGCCAATAAACGGTCCCCCAGTTCGTGGAGTTTTCTCAGAAAAGATAACTTCGCTCTTAGGTCATTGTCATAAGTGATACAACCGATATGTTCCAAAAACCTGAATAATATCTCACCAGTATCTTCTTCAACGCCGTCAACCTGTTTTAGATCAGAGGTAAGAAATGCCTGAATAATTTTACTCAACTGCCTTTCAGAAATTTTTTCGAGCGCTCGCCTTGCATTCGGCTCGGACAAAAGAGAAGAAGAAACCCAAAGGCCGTAAACAATGGTAACAGTCTCATTAGGATGAAGTAAGTCTACTTTGTGAAAAATTTCTTCAAGTTTTTCAACAGGAAGGTAACAAAATACAGCTCTGAAATAGTGATGTTTGCTAGACCCGAAAAGACGGGCGAAGGTTAATCTGGTTTCAAAATCGAGCCCTCTAACTGACGCGAGAAAATCATCGTCCAACCTGCCCAATAGTTCCAATGATAGTACGTCTCTGACGCGGGTTAAATCGGATATGAGGCTACACAGATCATCACGACTTACCGAGGGAACAAATAAATCTAACGATCTGTCGTGGCCCAACCTTGAGTTCTGAGGTTTTTTGGTTGGCGATACACCGTAAACACTTACAATCTGCCAAAGTTTCGAAATAACTTCGTGGGAATACCCCTCTTTTCTTAAAACCCCGCGACATTCTTCGTAACAAAGGTAACTTAAGTGAAGAGCAAACTGTTGTTCCCCTAGAGGGAAAACCCCAAAATGTGATGGCAAATAGTAATCTGATGTCTTAAACATTTCGACTGCTGTGTCAAAAGTGGCTTGTAAATTTAACTCAGTCAGCCTTTTGTTCACGGATAAGATAAAAATGAATTTACAAAACCTTTCAAATAATTGATTTTCTTGGACTGAGTTTGATACTGAGTCAAAACCAAGCCTGCGTCGCTTTTCAGAAAATTTCGCATATAACTCGTCTCGGAATTTGTCTATGAATTTTCCGCAAGGAGCCTTTAGGTCATACACCTCTAATGTTAATTCGGGATCGAGACCGCTAGTAGCCAATTCATAACAAAGTTCAACCTGTGCCTCTTGGTCTAGGTATGGCATTACCCGATCAAGGTCGTTCTCTTGTTCTAACTCCAAAGTGACCCTTTGAACACTTGGTTTTATTAGCTCAATAAACGCACGAGCAAAATTACTTGACTCAAGCATCCTTGCATGATCAAACTCAAATTGAAATTCTTTGTTTGGGTCTTTGGGTTCTAGCCAAAGATCAGCTATGACTTTTTGAATATTGTAGGCTCGCACGTAATCTAACGGGTGATGGTCTGCCAGCGCAAAAATTGACGGGCTTTGCTCACTAGTTTCAAGCCTTTGAATTGTTGAGGATGAACTTGAATCATATCCATTCAAAACCATCAATAAAGCACTAAGTTGATCGCAAAATAGCTCTTCTTTCTTTGATGACTCGCTTCTAAAACTCATTTGCGAATGCAATCGATAAACCGCATGAGCCAATTCGTGAAAAATTACGTAAGCCAGATCGTCCCTTGATCGAACTGAGTTTAAAAACCCGGTTGTAACCTGAATTTTTAATACTTCGGGGTTAATGTAGCAGTAAGCATTAGGTGAAGCTTCGATTACAATGTCAACCTCTATAGCTGTACTTTTAAAAATTTCTCGAGCTAACAAGAGAATTCTTTCCTCCCCTTGGTTTAAGTTAAACTCATTTAAATTTTCGAGCCGGTCAAGTGCTGAGCGCACAATATACAAAATCAATTGCTGAGCTCGGCTAGCTTCAGACCTAACGTGTAAATCACTGAATTGTAGTGCTGAGTGGAGAGGTTTTAAGTAAG
>JANWWW010000058.1 GCA_025055295.1 Deltaproteobacteria bacterium
TAGTCAAGGGAACGGTGAATAAAGATGCAGATACTGGGCAACGGTCCCTGACAATTTACAAAGTTGCAGAGATCCCTAAGGGCGATGTCAATGGGGATTTAAGGAAGAGCCCGGAAGACTTGAACACGGTTTTATGCACGTTACTGACCCAACAATATCCAGAAGTCGGCTGTCAGTGCCCGGCTCTGGCAAAATATGCGCCACCAGAAACTAGTGTTACCATGGCAGACGTGAAAGTTTTTTATGACTCCTTTACAAATAATCGTGAAAGATTGACAGAGGTTACTTGTGGCCAGCAAGGACTAAAAATCATAATAAATGTCCAATAGGATGAAACTTTGCATGAGATAGTGTTGGGAGAAAATTGACAAGTCAGTGAAGTAGAACATTCGTTTGATAGCAAGGGGGGTAAATATTGGCTTCAAAGTGATGATATAGTTACCTTAAGAACTGATGGTTGAAATTAAAAGTAAACAGGTTGTTATTCAACATATGCTTCATTCTGATTTTGTTTAAGTTCGAAAATTGTTCGCCACGTCTTTCAGCAGATTCCGGCTCCAAAAATAGTTAAGTTGTTGTGATCTTGCGGCCAGCCAAAAAATGTTGCTACATTTGATTTTAACACGGCAGATAAAAAAAATTAAGGGTCTCCTGTGCAAAATGTTTTACACCTCTTTTCTAATCTTGAGAAAAAATCGAGTCTTCTAACACGCCCCTAATGTAAGTCTTGTGTCGGCTTGTTAACTGGATTACTCTCTCCAAAAAATTTTCTCATCCTTTCAAACTCACTACATAGTTGGTTTGCCAGGGTGATGCGCTCGTATTCGTCTTTGATCTGCCTTCTAACCACCAATGGACTTCCGCATATTGTTTCGCCTCCATCCCGGTAAAACCCTATCCGAACAAGCCAACTGCCTTTAAACGGCATAACGGCAACAGAGTACCCTATATAAAGCTTTTCTCGAGCCAAACCTCGGATTAAGTTTTCAGCTTTCTCGGTTGCAAATCGGAGGAAGTTGAAAACATCCATCAAATTCGAGGAACGAATTAAATACTCGTTATGTCTTTCCCGTTTTATGCGAAAATAACTGTATTGCTCGCAAACGATGTAGTTGAAAACTTCATTAGCGACACTAATCCTTTCCGAGATTCCATAGGCATCAAAAGCCAAACCCTGTAAGTTAGCGTTTAATTCATGAAAATTTATTGTCTCGTAATTTCTACTCGGGACAAAAATGTGCGCATGAAAACGTTTAATGCTTTGAGCGGGAACATTTTCGTCTCCGCGGTTTATTAGAAGAACAGGCTCTAGCCCAGTTTGTAAATAGTAATTAATCACCTTATTAGCTAAAATCTCCAGGTCTTTAATATCTTGCTGAGATAACTGGTAGAAAGCTTCGGGAACACTTGTACTTGTGCCACCAAGGAAAAATGCCAATAGATGACCTAACTCTGAATATGGTCCTGAATTTGGCGTTACAGCCCATTTGCCGAAAAAAATTGGTTTGACGAGTGTTGAAAGTTTCTCTCGAGCAGATTTAGGGTCATCAAAATCAACTGATGTGACACTTTCAGCCACAAGCGTTGGCTGATACGTTAAGTTAACTTCTGTCGGATACGAAATGATAGCTCCAGAAGCCTTAACAATTCGATCCGTGGAAGTTAGCTGTTCATAATCGGGGAAATTAGATTGGGATAACATTAAAAGAAAAGTTTAATATTTCCGCTGGTTGTTGTCAATATAAGATATAAAACTTATTCTATTTTACTATACTAACTGTATCAGTTCATTTAATAATTGGTTGATCGAAGAGATCACTCTTGAATTTGCTTGATAACCTTTTTGAAACATTATAAGTTTTACGAACTGATCTGCAATGTCAACATTCGATAGTTCAAGCCTACCTGATTCCAGCGAGCCAAAGGTGCCCACATTCGGTTTGCCTAAAATTGGTTCACCAGAGTCGGGGGTTTGAATTAAAAGATTTGATCCAATTCTGTTTAAACCCTCCGGATTGGCGAAATTTGCAAGCGCAATGGTGCCGATTAGGGCCGATTGACCATTTGTCAACAATGCATAAATCTCCCCTTTTCTTGTTATGTTAATGTTGCCAATTATACCGACTCCTTTACCGTTTTGAGATATTGAGCTAATGTTTGACGGACTAGCAAACTGTGTAAAGTCTTCAAGATTTATTGTTATTGTGCTCGGATTTGAGCCATTCGCCCATGGAATGTAGGCAACAAGCTGCGTCTCAGACGAGCTAGTTAACTGACCTGAACCATTGAACGACAAAACAATATCCCAGTCTGTTCCGGCAAAATTGGCAAGTCTACGAGGCTCGCCGGCATCGCCCGGAGGACTCCCGGTTACTTCTTCAGCTTTTACATAAAACTGAACGGTGTACTGATTAACGGCGGTCCTAAAGAAAAATGCCGTGATAGTGTGACTCTGACCGAGAGAGTCAAACACTTCAAAAACAGTCGAATATGCGGCATTGTTTGCAAGATCCGAGTAAGTTGTTGTGCCGGCTGTTGATGATCCTGCTATGGGGGTCCCGGAGTTCAGTGAAGTCAAGGTTCCAGAGGGTAAAACATCTTCGTTCGCATTTAGATTGCCCATAATTCGAACTTGGGTCGTGTAAATTTCGCTGTTTGCGTTAAAGCTATTAACATTTATTCGTTCAAGCTGTCCGCTTCCAGAACTCGAGTATCCCAGAACGTACATGCCAGCTTGATTTATCAAATAGCCTTCGTTATCGAGTTTAAAATTTCCAGCTCTTGTGTAAAAACGCTCCCCGTCTTTATCAAGAATAAAGAATCCGTTACCTGCTATGGCCAGATCAAGTTGCCTCCCTGTTGATTCCAAGGTTCCCTGAGTAAATATTTTAGACACACTTCCTATCTGTGATCCTGAACCTACGATACGGTTTGAGGCCTGTCCTGACGAGACGAGGTCCTCAAATTCAGCTCTTCCCGCTTTAAAGCCTACGGTATTGGCGTTTGAGATATTATCACCAATGACTGATATTGCAATACCGTGGCTGGTAACGCCAGACCTACCCGAAAATAAGCCATTAATTACCGAACTCATAAATCGTTGTCAGAGTTGCCAAAATTCAGCTATTTCGTTCAAAATAATTTCTCGAGAACCTGCAATGAACTTTGGGGTGTTGCCGGGAATAAAACCATGGATTGTCATTGCCGGACGCGGATCTAGTTCAGTTGTCATCCCATTTTTAACCCCATAAACAAAAACTTGGTAGGAACCATCGGGTAATTGTATGTCCTCGATCGATATTAGATTTCTCCCCTTACGAAAGTCGGTTATGGTTTTTTGGAAGACCGTTTGCCCCGCTTCGTCGCGAAACTCAAGCATCAATTTTTCGTAGTCTTCTGGAATATTAACGAAGATGCTTTCTTCCAGTCGATTTTCAAGAATGTTAAAAAGGGGATCCTTAAGTATGGCAGTTTTTCCAAGTAAATTAGCGGACAACCCAAGTCCATCCCCAAGTGACGACATTTTTTCGTTTAAGCTGATGAGTTGCTCTAGTTGGCTAAAAACTGCCAAGTCAACAGCAAACCGGTCGTTAGAAACCGGGTTCAGCGGGTCTTGATTCTTTAGTTGAGCGATAAGCATTTGGAGAAATTGATCCTTTGCGCCCTGAGCTTGAGTAGCTCTTGAAGCTTGAGCTGGCTCCCTATTTAGATCATTTATTAGAGAATCTATTTTTTTTACCATCTGTCGCTAATTACTAGTAGTTAGCAAAATTTGGACCGGGTTTTTGGACGGAAAAGATTGCCTCTCAGTATCGGAATCTACAAAAATAATGTCAGTAAGTGTGTACCCCCTCTTTTTAAGAGCCTGTTTAAGCTCTTCTTGACGATCTTCAATTAGCTTTCTGAATTTTTTATCCGTTAGATTTAGCACTGCTTTAATTTCCTTTTCCTCAACATGAATTGTTATTGAACTTACAAAACCACCCTCCAATGAAACCTGAATGCTAAGACTTTTGTCCTTAGCGGCTTGGTGAAGGGCTTTTATGATCGCCTGATAGATGGTATTTTGCGTTTCAACTATCGTTTGCCTATCAGGGATATTTATTTCAGAGTTTGAGTGTAGGGGTTCGAATTCTTTGATCCTTGAAAAAAATTCCGAAGCGGTTTGGCTATAAAAAATGTCGCCTCCAGTTTCCTCTTTTTGGCCATCTCCACTATGGTTTGTTCCATTAGTTTTTAGTCCGATTTCATCTAGTGTTGTTCCACTGTACACTAAGATTTGGTCATTCCAGCCAAATTTGCCGCTGTTAGTTATATGGTTTATGTGATTTGGTTCATTAAACCACATAAGCTCATGCCCGATTGTTTCGTTTAAATAGGTGCTTTTGGTGGTTGAATTTGGTTTATCAAATTCTGCGTTCAAAGAAAAATTTGATTTCTCGGTGACCCAAGGGTAGTGAAAATAATCTTTACCTTCGGATCCTTTAGTGTCGGTATGGTTTAATATAGGCTCTCTATAGCTATGACCCGAAGGTGCAGATTTTTCATGAATATAAGCATTCTCATTCGACAAAGTTGTTGTTGAATGAAATTTTTTTATTAGATCCTCTTCAAATAGCCCCCTTTGAGATAAATTCCTCTCATAATTTTGACTTGCTCTTTGGTTGTTTTCATCGATGTCGAACCAAAACAGAGAATTTTCCGGTTTGCTTGAATTCATGTAATCAAAAATGTTTTTCGACGTGTTTTCGGTCATTGACTGAATTCGGGTGTTTTGGCTTCCCTGAAACGCTGATTGGCCCATCTCGAAGGAACTACCATCTAAAATACTGGACTGATCTGTATCACTTAAATTTAAAGTTATTAGCCTATATTTGTCATGGTCGCTTAAAATTTTATCCGGATTTTTCAAAAATGTTTCTGGAAATAACAAATCAAAAGATACTTTTTCATGTTCGATTTCATTCATATTATTTTCAACCACTTCAGCGAAAGCACAGTCAAACCTTAAATCTCCATTCAGGTTGTCCAGCTCAAAGCTGTGAAGGACTTGGGGGGATCCTTTTGCAACTGAATTTAAAAGCTCAAAAAGCGAGGTAGCGAGTAATACCGGGTGTTTAGAGGGAACTTTACATGCAGGGGTGGTGCCGACAGTTTTGGAATTACCCTGTTGTTTGAACACAAAAGCATAATTACTTGGAATAATTTTCACTTAAAGACTAATTTTAAGCAAAAATTGTGCGAACTATTAAAAAATTACCCTTTGGTTTTCCAAAGCTTTTTCAATGACTCCAGTTACGTTTTTTATCACCTCTTCGCTCATATTTCTCAACGCTAATGCCTTTTGTAACTCAATGGAAAATGATTTATAGTACTCCAGCCTCTCCGACCTGTATCTCATGGCCGTCTCAAAAAAGTCTTTGTCACCGGTTTTATGCATTCTCAAAACCTCTGCCAATAGCTGTTTCAGGTATTCTCTTTTTTCCTGAAACTGCTCCATGACACTTTTTATCTCTACCAACACTATTGCGATATCCTTATCGCTGAATTGGGTTTTCATTGATTTTACAATTTCTCCGAAGAACTTTTTCTTCTCTCTCTCAGTTAAATCATTTATCTGTCTAGGGATCTTATTCGATTGTTCTTGAGTGAACGTGGTGCCATCTTCGGAGGTGAACTCTGTAAAATTTCTTCCAAGCTCCTCGAGTTCCTCAATTGTTTCCGGTTTAGACTGAATTTCCCGAGCATAGTTCTGTGCAGGGGTGAGTTGAATTTGAGGTGAGGGTTGAGTTTTATGGATTTCGAAAGCTGAGGTTGATTTTGTATTTTCAGTAACGTCTGATGATTGAGTTAAGGAAAAAAGGTAAAAAATTGTGACAAATGATGCAAGAAAAATTACTGACAAAATGACAAATCGCATTGCTCTAAAAGTTCTAACAATTTTAGACCATTTTCTGTTTTTTTTATAAATAAGTGCCTCGAACCAAAAAGAATGTCGGGACTTTTAGGTTGTTGATAACTTTTGTTCAGTTGATTTGCCAAAACAAACTCTAGTTGTTTAATATTAGCAGAGTTTAATACAAGAAAGTCCTTAAAGATTGCATTTTTTCTTGCAACATTAAAGTCAAGTACCACCTCACCGTCACTAAAAGAATTTGAATAAACTGTCGAATTAATAGAGTCTTGAATTATAAAAAAGTCAGGTCCTTTAATAACACCGATGCCCTCTACGTAGTTGAAACTTTTTGCTTTGGTGAAGTTGAATAACGACAAGCTGCACGCCGAACATGGCTGAGCGAAAACTATTTTTCTCGAGTATAATTTAAATATTGATCCCACTTTCTTAACCTCAGCTGTCGTAATGTTATTCGCCGTTGAGACTTTAATAATATCTTCAGCTTTTATAATATTTAATCCCTCATCCATCCCGGTGATCAGCCAATCAAGCTTAAGCTTAGGTGTTTCCACATATACGCATCGATTACTCTTAAAAACGGGAGAGTCCAACTCTTGTAATTTTGTTGAAGTTGCGAAAAACCCTGATTTTTTTGCAAAAAAAGACAAATAATTCAGGTGATCAAAAATTAATGGAACTGAGTTCATAGTTTCGCAAATCACCAGGAGAGTTCGCAAATTCCCCGCCGCCAAAGACCATCCCAGTTTGGCAGACAAAAAAGTGAGACCAAAAATGATTACGTCAAACACAATTTCGGTAGAATTTTCTACGATATCAGCTTCAGAAGAGTATTTGTTGAGTCGAAAATGCGGCGGCAGATTGTTGCTAAATATATCGTGGTAATCCATCTCTACTTTTTTCTCAAACCAGCGCTTCTTAGGAATCTGTTAAAGGTATTGGCGGTCCGATGAGCTTCATCCCTGAGACAGACGAAAAACGAATGTAAGACAGTCCCTTCCTTTAGAAGCACAGGGAGTGGGGAGTGAGGAACAAAAACCCTCTCGAATTGGTCTTTTGTCTTTTTTTTTGCAATAGCGATTACCGGCCTGTGTATATTCAACCTTTTTAGAGTCTTTAAAGCGACGGATAGATGCCCTGCTCCGCCGTCTATAACCATAAGATCAAATAGAGGTTCCTTTCTCTTTACCCTTTCCTTTAGAGCTTTCTCAATCGCTCCAAAATCGTCCTGCCAAGTTTGCTTCAACTTGAATACCATATAATGATCGCGTTGAGGCTCCCCTTCGATGAAAACCGCAATACCGGCGCAGATGTGCTTGTAAGCAAGATTTGATATATCCAAACACTCAATCCGAAGCGGTACCTCTTTCAACTTCAATTCTTTGGCAAACAGTTGGGTCAGTTTCGTGTACTCAACCCTTTTGTAAAAAGCGCTTTTACCATAATGAGACGCGTTTATTTTGGCTAATTCCAGTAGGCGTTTTTCATGTTCCCCCAATTCTTTGGGACTTAGAATCTCAACCTCCTGATTGAGATGTGCTGAAAAAAAAACATTCAGTAAGTCTGTGTCGACTATAATGGAAGGATGTATTGCAATTCTAGAGGGGAGTTCGCCTACCGTCGAGTAATAGTGCTCAATTAAAGAATTCGCCGTGAGATCATACCAGTTTTCAAAAGATCTCACATTCACGTCAACAATTTTCATCCCAATTGCTCTCATGAAACACACATGGCCCTCAGCGTGGGTGAAATCAGCGGCAATGAAATCGGTAGCTTGCCCTTTATGAAAATACTCCTTTTTGGCATAGTTTTTTAACGCATTTATGCCATCCCTTAAAAGAATGCAGTCTTCAAATCTCAGATCCGCTGAGGCGCGGTCAAGTTTTTTTTGAAGAACCTGAATCACTTCATCATTTTCGTTACGGAGGGCTGAAGTGGCTTTTTCTATAAGCGAGGCATACTCATCTTTAGAAACTTCCAAACAACATGGAGCTAAGCACCGACCAAGTTCATATTCCATACAAGGTCGCAGTCTGTTATAAAAAACAGAGTCTGAGCAACTTCTCAAAGGGTAAGCCAGTCTTATAGATTCAAGCAAAATTTTAGCTATTTTCCGCGATGGATACGGACCAAAATAAATAGTTCCAGGCGCTGGCTTAACAAAATTTGTGATGAAAAAATAAGGCCACTGGCTGGCCATATTAATTGCGATGTGAGTATTACCACTGTCATCTTTGGCTTTTATGTTGTATTTGGGTCTATACTTTTTAATTAGGTCAGTTTCCAAACAAAGAGCCTCTTCTGGAGAGGCACATTGTATATACCTAAAATTTGCGATTCTTTTTAAAAGAAACTGTACATTGGGTCGCGGGTCTTTGCCATGGAAATATTGACTTATGCGAGCGCTTAAATTTGTCGCCTTTCCGACATAAATTATTTCGCCCTGGTCGTTTTCAAAGAGGTAGACGCCGGGCGCTTTAGGAATCTGGGTCCGCGCCTTCCTCAACGACCTTTTCATCTGAAAGCATTATCCTAAGCTTTTTCAACGCTTTTAATTTTTCCCTGATTTGGAGCGCTTCCTCGAACTTTTGTTCTTTGGCTAACTTGTACATTTCCTCTTCAAGCCCCTTTATTTCAGTCTCAGCAAGCGCAATCGAAGTATCGGCTTGTCTTGATATTTCAAGGAAAAAGTTTTGCAATGGAGCGGGCTTAGGCTGATACGGCTTAATTTTATTCCTTCTGTTATAATCAAGCTGTATTTTTCTGCGCCTATTTGTTTCTTCTACTGCAATTTTAATAGATTCAGTAATTTTGTCGGCGTATAGGATTGCCCTACCACTAATATTTCGCGCGGCTCTTCCGATAATTTGTATGAGGCTCCTGCTCGAGCGCAAAAAGCCCTCTTTATCAGCGTCAAGAATGCAAACAAGGCTTACTTCAACCAGATCAAGACCCTCTCTCAGGAGATTCACACCGATCAATACATCTATTAAATCGGAACGAAGGGCTCTTAAAAGGTCATATCTTTCGATAGCGTTCAATTCAGAATGGATATAACGAGCCCTTACATTTCTCTCTCTAAAATACACTGCCAACTCTTCTGCAATTTTTTTGGTTATAGTCATTACAAGAACCTTTCCGCCTTTTTTTATCTCGTTAACGCTTTCCTCAAGACAATCTTTTACCTGTCCAGAGGCTGGTCTGATTTCAATGACTGGATCAGTGATGCCTGTGGGTCTATTGATTAACTCTACAACGCACTTCCTGCTAACCTCGAGCTCAAAAGGCCCGGGCGTCGCTGAAACAAATATGCACTGATTTATTCGGGCCAACACCTCATCGAACTTTAATGGCCTATTGTCTAAAGCGCTGGGAAGGCGAAATCCAAAATCAACAAGTGTTTGTTTTCTGCTTCGATCTCCTTCGTACATTCCTCTAAGCTGAGGGATGGTTACATGACTTTCGTCAATTATCATGATGTAATCTTTCGGAAAATAATCTATCAAAGTAACTGGTGGTTCACCAGCTTTTCTGCCGGCAAGATGTCTGCTGTAGTTTTCAATCCCGGGACAGGTGCCATTTTCGGATAAAAGAGCAAGATCATAAAGTGTTCTGCTTTCCAGTCTTTCAGCTTCGATAACTTTTCCAATCGAACGAAAGTAGTTTAACTGTTCTTCCAATTCCTGTCGGATCGACTGAATTGCCCTTTTTAAATTAGGTTCGGCCGTTGTAAAGTGCGATGCGGGGTATATAACCGCCCTGTCAACTTGTTTAACGGTCTTTTTTGTAAGAGCGTCGATTAGATGAATTTCCTCGACCTGATCTCCAAGAAAAATTATTCTGAAAGCTTTTTCGGTCTCATGACTTGGAATGATCTCCAATGTATCACCGGTAAGGCGAAAGGTGCCTCTTGTAAGATTTTCAAACTCTCTCTTATACAGGAGCCTGTTTGCAAGGTTAAAGCATAAGTCCTCTCGTGCGATTTCTCCTCCCAGCCTAATTTCAAGCCTTTGAGCCAGATACTCTTCTGGGGCCCCAATGCCGTAAATTGCACTAACTGAAGCAATCACGATTGCTTGTTTGTCCTCTAGCAATGAAATTGTTGCTGCATGACGCAACGCATCTATGTCTTGATTTATTAAAGCGTCTTTTTCGAGGTAAGTGTCAGTTTCAGGTATGTAAGCTTCAGGCCTGTAGTAATCATAGTAGCTTATAAAGAAATGAACGTTTTCTTCGGGGAAAAATTGCGAAAACTCGTTATAGAGCTGAGCTGCGAGGGTTTTGTTCGGTGAAAGAATTAAAGCCGCTTTTTGAATATGTTCAAGCACTTTGGCAATTGTGTAAGTTTTCCCGCTACCCGTTATTCCCATTAATGTTTGGTATTTTGCTCCCGACTGCAGATTGTGTATTAACTCCTTAATCGCTTTGGGCTGGTCTCCAGCAGGAGAGTAAGAAGAAACTACCCTGAAAGCTTTCACCTGTTCGTTGATCTAACTCAATTCAGATATTCTACTCCAAGAGTTTTAAGTTTGCTCACTCACAAAATACCGAATGAGCCGTATAGTTACCCCTGAGAGCAAGCTATATCTGGAACGCGCTGGTCAAGATAAGGCTTAAATTTATTAATTCTTACCTGTATGTCATTTCTCAGTTTGTTAAAGCTGGCTTTCTCCTTTTTGTTAAGTTTTTTAGGAATTTTAACCTTCAGAATCGATAAAGCTTGGTTAGCTATGAACGAATTTGCATTCTGTATATCGTTTTTCTCATTTATCCAACTTCTAAGAGCACAACCTGCTATACAATTTCCATCAGTATTAACTACGATTAAGACATCAGGCAGACCGAAAATCCTTGTCCAAGCAAGCGAAAATACCCTTTGAGCTTTTCTCTCCGCTGACGTGTAAGCTTTTTCTACGTTTTTGTGATAAGCACGGTTGCTGGATAATCCGAGCATAAAAGCGCGGGCTTTTTTAATGTATCTGCGGGTTGCTCTCAGGAAATGATCCAGATTTCTTTTTTCAACATTAACGGTTGTTCTTACGCAAAAACTTTCAGTGGGTGTCGGGGTAAAAGTGAAGGTCGCAGTGGGGGTAAGGGTGAACGTGGAGGTAGGGGTGAATGTTGGGGTAAAGGTTAGAGTACTTGTTGGGGTAAATGTGGGAGTAAATGTTCTAGTGGGTGTGAAGGTATGCGTACTGGTAGGGGTAAACGTCGGCGTGAGTGTTCGGGTTGGTGTCGACGTGTAAGTAAACGTTGGCGTAAACGTTCTAGTAGGTGTGGAGGTATAAGTTCTTGTTGGTGTAAATGTCAAGGTGAATGTGGGAGTAAATGTCCTA
>JANWWW010000059.1 GCA_025055295.1 Deltaproteobacteria bacterium
GATATTAAAATGCTTCAAAAGGTCCCAGAAATTATGCCTAATTAAAGTGTATAGCAAAGATAAAAAATTCTCTGGTTTCCTCTCAACGGTGCCGATATACTCCTTTAAATAGTCGGGATGATTAAAAAAGTTAATTATTTGTTCGCCCCTTGCCGAATAAAAAAATTCTAGCCTCCCTAAAAATAAATTAAAAATAGTACACGCTAAAGGGAAAACGGCAAGTAACGCTAGTTCTACGAGCCTTTTTCGCTTTAAAAGCACTATCCCCAAAAATAGCAATGTAAAGATGGCTACAAATCTGACAGGCACATACTCATAGAAAGATACTGAAATTACTATTCCCAGAAAAAGATATAGTGACTTTTTGTAGTTCTCATTTAGAGCCACCATCACTAAGGAAGTTATGAGAAAGCTTAACCCTACGGCAACCGAGACCGCCACTCCATAAGTTGAGTAGAAAATTACGACTGGATGCAGCAAAAACAAAAACACTGCCCACTTGATGTGCGAGTTAGGATTTATCAACACGGAAAAAAAACAAAATGTAAGAATCCAGAAAAGGCTGGCAAGTCTTGCCTGCTGCAAGCTCGAAAGTAAAAACAAAGTGGCACCATACACTAAAGAATTTTGCGGGGTTGAGACTAAAACATCTTTCCATACCAAAAGCTGCTTAAAATACGAAACAAGATCAGGTTTTTCCTTTGAAAGAAAATTTCTCGTATCTCCCTCCCAAACAAGCCAAGCGGGATTAATCAAGGAGAAAAGGGCCACTACAACTTGTCCCCCAACATAAGTCAGTAACAGCAAGCATAAAACCGTGTATGAAGCCGACTTAAGAGTGTTCACCAAGCTTGTTTATCATTTAGATTTTTTAGATATTCTAGATACATAAAAAAGTTCAGCCACCTCTTGCAAGCAAACGATCAACCAGCCGTAACTGAAGTTTTAAGCATCAATTCCAAAAATTGACGCTCAAGCTCATTCATTTGGCTTTCAATGCGAGAGGCTGATAAATTATTTAAGTTTTGAAGCAAGTGATTGACTTTGATTAGTAATTCGTCACTGTCTCGATCTTTAACCTTTTTAACGTAATCAGATATATATAACAATCTCTTGACAACGTGCGACTTGTCCATGTCTACTCCGGTGTCTCTTCGTGAATTTCAAAGACAAGTTCCTCTTGGAAAAGTGGGTATCCGTAAAAATCAACATGCCAAGGCATTGACCAGCTTGCCTTAAAGATAACTTTCTTCGGCGACCACTCAAAAGAAATATGCTCACGTTTTACATTATGAAAGTCCCTTAAAAGTTCTCTTAAGCGAGCTTCGGTCTCTTGCTCATACAGAGTTGGCGCAACTTTTGCCAACTGAGCGAGCTGGGCCCTTAACTCGTAAAATTCGTAATAATACTTTACCGCCCTGAACCCATCTCGCATAAAGGGATAACAGACAATAATCAATATTGCCAATGTTATAAGGCTAAGTCCCTTCATTCACAAAAATTCTAATACATACCTTTAGTATGTTGTAACGGGTAAAGAGAATTTTTCCCAAGTATAGATATAAGCAGAAAAAGATTTATTATGTACTCCGAGTCTATGTAATTGCTTTCGAAACACCCTGTTATCGCAAAATAAATGACCAACATGCGAATTTGAGGCGAACTTTTTATGAAAGCAGTCACCAAAAAGGCTATAAAGGCGACTAACCCAATAAAACCGTTTTCAACAAGTATGTTGACGTAATTGCTGTGAAAATGCTTGTACGCGGAAAACTCCTCGGGTAGCTTTTCTCTTAAAATATCTGCCTTTCCATACCCAACACCAAGTGGATTTTCGAGGGCTATGTTAACTCCCGCTTTCCACATAAGAAAACGTTGATCATGGGCAACTTTGGATAACGTTATAGCCTCTGCGAAACGGACTCTTAAATCTGGTATCAAAAAAACTATACCCAAAAAAGCAAGCGCCAGATAAACAATTTTTTTTAGCGAATTTTTCTCAAAAAAATGGTAAATTAACGCGGTTATTACGCCGAGTAGCGGTCCCCGTTTTAACGTCCCAACAAGGCTAGCCAGCAATAAACTATAACACCAAACTGAGCCAATACTTTTAGTTGTTATCACCATAAAAATGCCAAAGAGGCAGAACACATAAAAGGCAAAGACCGGTATCACCCGAAAGAAGTCGTGAAGATCCTTCAGAAAAACAATAGCAGGCGCTAAGAACGAAACAATAAAAAACCGAGTATCGATTTTAGGGAACGACAGGACGCTGGCGAGAACAAGCATGCCTAATATGCCGCCTGAACTAACTTCCCCATACGTTAATTTTGGAAGAAAAGGTATGAGATGTTCACCCAGGTATACGTATGAAACACATAAGCATGAGAGAAAATATGGAACATGTGTCGAAAACGAGAAATTTGCATACCGAAATAATGGAATGATGAAACTTAACGACAGAAATTTTGCGAAAATTCTTAAGGATTCTGATGACATATTGAAAGGAATCAGTAAAAGAAATGTATTAAGCAAAAAGAGAATTTTAAATGTATTATCACAAAAGCTTTGCCGCAAAAATTCTAACCTCTGGTCAAGTAGAGTTGAGATAAGTAACACAGAGTAACAAAAGTAAAACAAAGGAAGGTTGAGCGGAGCAAATATTAGTGTTAAAAAAGCGAAAAATTCTGTTATTTTAGCCATGCTCTTAAAGAAAACTTTAGTTTATCCAAAACTTCTCCCGAAGGATCATAATTCAGTACCGTTTTTGCCCGTTTTATATCAAAAAAATGATGTCTCAATAAATGCTCAACTAATGTGCGAGTAAGGCCTAGTCTTGAGATCCCTAAAGCAAGTTTTATTTCGCTGAAAAAACCTATAACTTTGAGAAGTTTTTCGGGGATGACCCTTGTCTTTAAGGACAAACCCAGCGAAAAGGCAATTTCTTCAATAAATTTCCAGATGCCTACTGGCTCCCCTGACGAGATGAAAAAAATTCGATGAGAAAGATTTTTGTTGAGCAAACACTTTAGCGCAAGCAAATGGGCTTGTACGCAGTCTTCAACAAAAGTAAAGTCTGAAAGAAAGTCTTGCTCGGTAAACCTAAAAAGCTTGCCCGTACGAAGGGCATCTACTATCGATTTAATCAGGTTTGTGTCATCAGGTCCAAAGACAAGATGAGGTCGTAGCACAGCAATAGACATATTTTTTAATCCTAAGACCAATTTTTCAGCTTCGATTTTAGTTTTTGCATAATGTGATTTCGGTTCTATAGCATAAGGAAGGGTTTCATCTCCGCCAAATATGTGATCCCCGTCAAAAACTACTATCGGTGAACTCGTGTAGATTAACTTATTAACACCTATTTTAGCACAAGCGTCAAGCAAATTTTTGGTTCCGATAACATTAGTACTATAAAAATCGTCAAATCTGCCTGAAAAACCAACTTTGGATGCCGTATGTATTACTGCCTCGATTTGGAAGCGTTTAAGATGATCCGCCTGAATGTCACGCAAATCAACATTGAGTTCAATTACATCTAATCCTGAACGTTTTCTGCTAAGGTTGATAACTTTGAACCCATCTTTTAGCAACGCTTTAATTAGATTCCTGCCGATAAAACCCGAACCTCCAGTGACAAGGATCTGGGTCATATCCTAATTTTACTTCTTAAAACCTTGGAGTTGTGGCGAAGGTCGTATGGAATACTTTCAACTTTTTTCACAATGACCTTTGAAATATTAAAATTTTTTTTAACCTCAAATTCGATAGCGTCCTCCGTTTCCGTCCCCTTTACGCAAATTACGGTTAAGCCATTTTTAAACAAGCAAACGCAATCATCTACCTTGAAATTTGACAAAATAAAATCTTCAATCGGGTAAGGGAACAAATTATCCGAAACAGCGGAGTCGTTCTCCCTTCCAAGCAAATACAAGAAGCCATCTTTGAGATAACCAAGGTCAGACATTTTGTGGTATACCTTCCCGTCCTCTATTAGCTTCAACGAAGAGTTTAAATCCTCAACGAGATACCTTTCGCTGACATTTGGTCCCGTAACCCAGATCTGATACTTGTTAATTAGTTTAATGCTCACTCCGTCAACAGTTTTTCCAACGTAAAGTCCACGCTCTGGAGACAAAGATTGGTTTAAATCGTAAAAAGTTACGGGTAACGCTTCAGTGCTTCCATAAGCGCCAACAAGATGTATGTTTGAAATATCCGCCAATCTTTTCACGAACGCTCTGTAAAGAGGCGCTCCTGAAATTATTCCAGCAGAAATAAAGTCAACATTGGTATCAGACAAATATGAGTGTTCCAGAAAACTTTTCCAAAAAAATTTCGAACCAAATATCAGAGAAGGTTTAAATGTGCGACAAACTTTTAATAACTTCAAAAAATCAATATCTTGAACCGTTCGAACAGAACTGTCAAGTATCACAGCCCTGCCCGCAAGTAACGAAAAAATAAAGAAAGCCGGCGTTATTGGCAAATCAATGCCAAAAGCAGACATTTTCAGACGTTCTGCAAATATCTCTTTCTGAGACAATACCATCCTTTCCGTGAAAACAACAGGTTTTGGTATACCGGTTCCGCCGGATGTAAACGCAACAAATAACACATCGTCAATTTTTGTGCCATGCCCTGCTGTCATTCCGAGCAATCTACTGCCAAAGCAAAAATGCAAGTTGCTGTTAAGCGACAGAGCCCCTATAAGCAAGCAACCAAAAGGGCTACTTGCGACGTGAAAATCCGGTAAGCCTCTCAAAGCCCGAATTAAGTTATTAATTTCAATTTTCGGGTCTAACATTACAGGTATAGCCCCTTCCCTTAAACAAGCAACAAACAAGGATATAAATATATGCCAAGGTCTTACAGCCAAAAGAACGAGTTTCCCAGTTAAATTCTTTGACCTCAGGTAACTCTGAAACTTGTAGGCTAAAACATTTAAATCGCCAAAAGTAAACATCCGAATTGCCGGACTACCTATGTCAAACACACAGGGCTCAGAGTGAAGTTTTCTGAAATTTTCATTCAGCAGTTCTACTACGAAACAATGATTAGTGATTTTCTTTCCTTCGATAAAATTAATAACTTGTTGTTTATCTTCATTGGATAAGTCTAAAGGAACAAAATGACGACAAGCTTTCAGTATTACCTTTGAATTTTTGAATTTTCTTTCTAAATCTACCAGATGATACTCATTAAGACACAAATCTTTGTACCCCCATGCTATAAAACACGGTTTTTCGAAAACACCGGTGTTTTTAGCCTCTGAAATGATTGTCGATAATCTGGTAAAATCCAGTGAAAAGACAAGGGACACGTAGTATCCGGGATTGAAGACCCGTAAATTTAAATATGGTCTAAAGACTAACCCTTTTTTATTTTTGGTTCCAAAAAGAGCAGCTAGGGAAACAAAGAAAGGGCCCAAGGATTTAATTTGAAACGCCTTTAACCACACCGGTAGCTTATCTAGTTCACCTATTGCGGTGTTGAAAAATACAAAACCTCTTACAACGTTTTTAAGTTTACAAGCTAGGGCAATTGAAACTGGTACACCCCAGTCATGACCAAAAAATATTATTTCCTCTTCGTTTTTTAAATTTGCTTGAGCTTGATCATTTGCCGACTTAACCAAATCATCAAGAGACTTGGGGGGTTTGTCTTTAGAGTATCCTATTCCCGGTAGATCGATATACGTTTTTTCGTATGGAAGATCATTAAATTGATAGTAAATATCACGGGATCCCGGGTTCCCATGAATAAAAATGATCCTTGTTTTCACGAGCAATAACCCAACTATTAAACAATAAATTTTTTGGGTAAACTAGTTAAGTGTCTTGCAAAGCGTATGCTACCCAAGATATAGCTTTGATATCCAGAAAACGTTTAGGACCATTTTCCAAACCATCATGGGTAAAATCAAAAGCCCCGGGAAGTGAAGGCTATTTGGAGACATTAAAAATAGTTGTAAGTCACAGACTTCACACAGTTTGCCAAGAAGCGATGTGTCCAAACATTGGGGAATGCTGGAGTTACAAAACCGCCACTTTCATGATAATGGGTGATCTTTGCACCCGTCGATGTAATTTTTGCTCCGTCAAAAAAGGCGATAAAAACACTCTTACCCCGCTAGATCCTCTTGAACCGAAGCGGGTAGCTCTTGCAGCAAGACTCATGGGGCTAAAACACGTTGTGGTTACTTCCGTAAACCGCGATGATATCATTGACAACGGCGCTCGGCATTTTGCTGAAACCACGCGCTGGATTAAGCATGTTCTGCCCCATGCAACCGTTGAATTGCTTATTCCTGATCTGCAAGGCTCTATTAGAGATTTAGAGACAATAATGCTTAGTCCCGTGAGTATATTAAATCACAACATAGAAACGGTTCCATCCTTGTACCGAAAAGTGAGGCCCGGCGCCGAGTATCAAAGGAGTTTACTTATACTTAAAAAAGCAAAGGAGTTTAAGCCAGAAGTTAAGACAAAAAGTGGTTTGATGGTGGGATTAGGAGAAAAAGTGGACGAAGTTTTACGCGTCATGGATGACTTGAGAAATAACAATGTAGACATTTTAACTATTGGTCAATACTTGCGTCCTACTCCCCGACAAATGCCTGTCAAAGAATGGATTCGCCCGGAACTCTTTGAGTACTATCGGGAGGAAGGCCTAAAGCGAGGCTTTGCCCATGTCGAGTCCGGTCCTCTGGTCAGGTCGAGCTATCATGCATGGAAACATGCTCAGTAGTGATCAATCTCAAAAGTACCAAAGGATTTTATAAAAATATCATTATGTCTTAATTTTTCAGCAAGAGCTAGCAACTTATCCCCATAAAGTCTTAAGTCATCTGGACTATCTAAAAGCGGCTGGAAAAAGTACAAATTTAAAGATTCCGACACTTTTTCCTTCGTTTTACGATCCATGCGCAAATTTTTAATGAATGCGTCAAACCTGCTTAAAAGTTGATTAAACTCTTTGTCTTCACAGTGTAAAATACGGTCAACCTCGAAAAAAATATCCAAAACAGCATTATCGTCAAATTCCTGTCCTACCGATGACAAGCTCAACATAATTAAAAATATGATAGATCAAAATAAAAATTTAGTCATCCGATGTTTGTTTAATTGTAAAAAAGCAAGTTTTTTGTGTCGCGAAATTCAAATTTTTCACCTTCAGAGTCATTATAATGGCAGAAACTGACTTGGAATTAACGTTGCTGCAAAATTAGGCCACAAGATGGTACAAAAAGTTGGGGTATTAGTTTACACATAGTGTGTTTTTTTATTATTTTAGTTTTTCGTCAAGGTCGAAATAAACCCGCTAAACCTTATTCATTCTTCGATTGAAATGATCCATGAGCGCTGTTGTAGAAAATAATGCATTCTGAAAAAAATTGACCTGCTAAACTAAAAAATCCGGCTTTTATGTTGAGATCCAAAGCGTGTAAGTAACACATTCAAATGTAGTCATAAAAGAGTATGTCACACTTTTGCAGTCTTTTAGTCATAACATCTAAAGAAGGAGTATCTAAAAGTGAGCCTCATTTTTGAAGCGTTCAGACAAGCCCTTGGAAGACAGAAAAATTCCGATCATGACACAGAAGCTACAATACTCGAGGCCAGGCGGTTTGCGCTTTGGTTAGATTATCAAGATCAGACAGAGATAAAAGTAGTTTTGGCGAAACCCGTTAAGTTCAAATGTCAAAGTGGCGTATATACAGAATTTACAGAGGTAATAATCGAACGCGGAGAAAAAGTCCAAAAGAAACAGGGCTCATCCGAAAGCTCTGCCATTGTGTATCTAACGACGCAGGATCAACCCGTTGAAAGAATAGTATTAGCAAGGCTCGTTGTAAACAATTACTTTTCAGAAAAGCCTCGAGGTATAGTTCTTGATTACGTTTTCGAACTAGATCCTCTTGTGCCATCATCAGAAATTAAAAGAGTTTTCAAGGAAATTTACAGTCAAACCGGCGTCTTTGAGGGTAAAAATTCCCATATTCCAAACCATCTTTTTGGTAGATTGATCTGTAAATTTAAGGAAGTTTCCATGCGCTTTGCAAATTTATCAGAAGGGGCTTTAAAAGCTATGCCTGCGGTAAATATATTCAAAGTGCTACCTAAATATGGTCGTTTAACGGTGAATGCAATTGGCGTGTTTTTTAACACTTTCAAAAGAAACAACCCTGATTAACAAAGCACCATTCGGAAATGATCAACGTTTTTTTCCAACTCGATGCGTTTTGAATTATCAAGCCAATAAAAATTAGGCGAGATTAATCGTGAGTAAAGTTGATGACATGATTTTTAGAACCCGCAAAATTTTAATGGCCTTGCTTTGGTGTACGAAAACGGTATCTGAAAGCTTTAAATCACTATAACCAAAAGACATTTCTGAAAAAAATTTATAAGTCTTGTATGCTACGTTAAAACGATATTTCGGTGGCTTTTTGCAGGCAAAATTCTATCTTATTAAGGTCTTAAGGTGTCTATGTTCACAATATCAAATACAGCCGTGTAGGGTTTTTTTAACGGATATTTTGAATAGCTGAATACAAAAATCTGGGCAAGAACCAACATTGAAATCGATGTCTATACAGCCCTAAATCTGCTTTTAATCAGGAAGACTTTGATTACCTGATGGATTTCCGCTTCTATCAGATTGTACAAATGGCCAACTGTTTTGACTTATCTAGACACAAACATTCTCTTCTCCCGCCCTCTAGTTTCCGCAGTCGTCGCAAAAATTACGCAGTTAAACTCGCTGATGATTGTTCAGTTTCCGAAGGATTTATCAGCGACCTTACAAAATTTTTAAATGGTTCAGTATGGTTAACTGCCAACCAAGCCATGATTTTTCGATTGAGAAGTATGTTGTTCTTTTTCAGAAGATAAACAAACTTGGAAAAATTCAACCCTAGACTGCAAACAACAGCGTTGATTCTTGCGTTCCACAAACGTCTAAAGTCCCTTTTTTTTTGCTTTCGACCCCTGTACGCGTGTTGCCATGACTTTTGAACCGCCAACTTTGCAATTTTATAGCAATTCTTGCGTCTACCGCGAAAACCTTCTGCGTGTTTTAAAAGTCTTTTGTGTCTTCTTCGGGTTACTGTTCCACCTTTGACGCGCATAAGAGAAGCACTGATTATAACTTGCCCGGAAGCATCTTTTCAACTTTTGGAAGGTCCGCTTTAGAAACTAACACCAGTTTCTGGAGTTTATTAATTCTTTTAGAGGTTTTTTTTGCTGTGTTGTGACTTAAAAAAGCCCCATGCCTTTTTGCTTTCCCTGATTTGGTTATTTTAAACTTTTTGTAAGCTGTCTTGTTTGTCTTAATCTTAGGCATAATCTCATGATAAAACAACCACGATCAAAAAGCAAAATTTTCCCGAAAGTTGGTGAGGGAGGGATTCGAACCCCCGAAGGCGTCCCGCCAGCAGGTTTACAGCCTGCCCCCTTTGGCCGCTTGGGTACCTCACCTGGTTGTAAGATTATGCCAAATCCAATTTCTTTTTTCAAAAACAATCCTTTTTATTTCTATGCCAAAGCAAACAGATATAAATTGAAGTTAACTCAAATCGTAAGGATTCCGTAATTACCCTATCCAGGCACAAGCCCATAAAACACCCGATGTCGCACAGGTGTATCAGAAAAAAAACCAGGAAGCTAGTCTAGTCCAACTCTCTGTCTTGGAATGTAAAACATGACTCAGTAATCAGAACTAAATACCATATTCTTCCTTATGTGCCAACTTTCATAAGGATAGCCAAAATACCCGAACTCTATTGCTTATCTTTAGAGTAATTATCAAGCAAAGTAACCAGACTCCTTGCCGGTTCATTCAGCATGGCGGTCAGTCGGCCGATGGCGGACTGGATAATAAACAACAAAGATCCTAAGCATTCTTCCTTGGAAGGCAAATTTTTCAACATTTCAACTTCTGACCCCGAATAAACTTTGCCTTCAAAAATCCCTGCTTTAACAACAAACTTGTCTTTTAATTTTTGCTTGAGGCCGTAAAGTTCTTTTATTGCCTTTACCGGATCTTCTAGGGCAAAGACAAGCATCGATGAACCTCTTAAAGCTTCCAAAAAAACTAGTTTGTCTGGGCTAGCTCCATTAGCTCCGTTTAAAGCCCTTTTGTACCCTAGAGCGATTAGCTTATTTCTAGCAACTGTAATAGAGCAACCCGTAGCTTTTAACGAGCGTCTCAGATCCGTGACCTCACTGACATTCAGTGATGAAAAATCAACCACTATCGTAGACTTACTATTTCCGAACAGATTAGCAAGATTTTCAACTAATGTTTCTTTTTCCGCTCGCGATATGGGCATAGCAACTATAGTAACAAAGTAAAACATATTTTTAAATAGACTTTGGGCAAAAAGAGCCTCACAATTTTTTTGAGCTGTCTTTAGTGTTAAGACGCCTAAAAGCTTAATCTACTCTTTTTTCTTCAAAATATTTTTCAGATTTTTATATCATCGTGTTTGATTTTCTCAAACGAACCAAAGGAACTGTTTTGATGACTCATTTAATAAGATTAATCATTTAATAAATGTTGAAATGATGCCTACTCAAGGCTTATACACCCGCTATCAGTGACTTATTTGTAAACATCACATGCCTCCATTTTATACTCTCGGGCATAAATAGGGCACTCAGAAATGAAGTATCGAAAACTATTTTTCTTGAAAAACTTGAGCCTTTAATGAAATACAAAGGCCGTCAATTTACGGTTATTGAGGATTATAAAAATACTCCAACAAGTCGCCTAAGATTTCTTAAAAAGTTCAAAATTGAGTCATCAAGGTGCTTTATTACCTGTCTTTCTGGTGGTGGGTTTGAATATTTTTTAATTTCAGTGTCGAGCCAAGATCCTAAGTTTGAGACGTAATTAAGCCATAAATCAATCAGGCCAACAAAAAGATAAAGAGCAAAAAGATGTGAGCAAAGGCAACTTGTTTCGTGAGATTGACTATGGCTGTTACGATCAACGACTCCTTCCGATAAAAGATTTTTCAGCAGATAGGTTATTTCTCGAAGTTCAAAAGATACTAAATTAAGCTCCTTCATTTTCTCGAGCGTTTCCATTGTCCGAGTAACAAGAGATCGCAAAATTGTTACCTTCTTAGCCGTGCCCGTTTCATCGTTCAGAAACTTAACCTCGGGAAGTTTACGGTGTAAATCGTCA
>JANWWW010000005.1 GCA_025055295.1 Deltaproteobacteria bacterium
TTAAGTTGAATATCAAATAAACTGAAAGTATTTTGACCTTGACTTAGGCTGACTTTAATCCTGCTTATACCCGAAATGAAATCTTTTGCTTCCCCCGAAAACTTGAAATCTCGTTTAGATATAACCTGCGACCCTATTTCAAGCGAAACACTTGGCGGACTCCTGTCAAAATATTCAAGTGCCGAAAATAATAAGACCGTGAATAGGAATGAAGCACAAAAAACCAAAAAACCGGTTAAAACCCTGCTCACCTGCCATTAAATTCTATACGAAAGGCCTTTTCAGAGCTACTGGGAAGCCAGTATTTCATACGAGAACCTTTCAAGCAAAAAGTTTTTGAGGGATGCTCTTATTCTGTTTTCAATTTGCCTTACTCTTTCAATGCTTAAACCCAAAGAATTGGATAGCTCTTGCAAAGTTTCCTTGTTCTCCCAAAGAACCCTTTTTTCAAAAATTTCTCGATCTCTGGGCGACAAAGTTTTTGAAAATGTTTCGAGTGATTTGCGAAGTTGGTTGGAGAACTCTTTGTTGTAAACTTCTTGCTCCACATCAACCGATTTGTCAGCCAAAGTCTCTTCTACAGTCAGTCCCTCACTATTGATTGGTTCATTCAAGCTTAATTCACGACTTGCTAGTCTTTGTCTCATTTCCTGTACTTTTTCTTCCGACACCTGATACAATTCCGCAAGGCTTTTGGTGTTTTCTCCTTCATTCAATTGCCGTTTGTTAAGACCGAAAAACATTCTTCTTTCAGCCTGATTTGTTCCGATCCTTACAAGTCTATAATTATCGATCAGGTATTTGATTATATAGGCCTTTATCCAAAAAACCGCGTAAGTCGGGAACCTCACGCCTTTAAAAGGATCAAAATTTTCAACTGCCTCAATCAATCCAATAACACCCTCTTGAACCAGATCCAGTAAATCCTGCGCAGACCTGTGGTACTCCTTTGCAATTTTCACAACAAGCCAAAGATTTGAGCTCACCAACTTTTTCGCAGCCTCTATGTCTCGATGTTTAAAATAACGAACAGCTAAATTGAACTCCTCTTCTTTTGTCAATCTCGGTTGAAGCATTAGCTTTCTGATAAACTCAGAGAAATGATCTACCGGAGCTATTTGGAGAGCTTTTGGGATCAGCGAGCGATTAACCTTACTTTTTCTTTTTTCAGAAGGCATTGATCACCTATATTCTAAAGAATTTTCGCTAATTTGTCGAAATTTTCCCGAGGGTGGAGTACACGTGAGTCGTAAACTGCTGGAAATCCTGGAACAAACCAACTACATTGATAAATCACAGGCCGAGTCAGCCTTAAAACTGGCAGAGGAAAAGAATCTTAACATTATATCCGCGTGTTCACACATACTTAACTGCAGAGAGGAGGAAATTTTATGCGTTGTTTCCGAAAATCTTCATCTAAAACTCATAACGCTTGATGAAATAGAACTTGACCAGAGCCTCGTTGACTTGATACCTAAGCAACTTGCAAAAAAATACGAGGTTATACCCATAAAGAAAGTTGACCATGTTCTAGAAATTGGAATGTTGGACCCGACAAACATTGTTCAACTGAACGAACTAAAGTTCATAACATCGCATGAAATTAAACCCATGTTGATTACTCCATCAGACTTTGAGAGGATCTTCGAAACACTTTACGAAGAAAATCACCTGAACAAGATCATAGAGGATTTCTCGGGTAAAAGCGAGTCGATTGAGGTAGTCGACAAAACGGAGACTGTAAACTTAACCGATCTGGAAAAAGAGAGCGAGAGTGCCCCGGTCGTTAAACTAATTAACGCGATCTTGCTTGACGCGATAAAAAAAAGAGCTTCAGATGTTCATTTTGAACCGTTTGAAAAGTTTTTTCGCATCCGATTTAGAATTGACGGCATTTTGTATGAGATCATGAGACCACCCGTTCGCCTTAAAAACAGCTTAATTTCTCGTTTAAAAATTATGGCCGGACTTGACATCGCCGAAAGACGACTACCGCAAGACGGCAGAATCAAACTTAGAGTAGGTTCAAAGGAAATTGATTTCCGAGTGAACACAATTCCAAGCTTATACGGAGAGAAGGCTGTTTTAAGACTTTTGGATAAATCCAATCTTCAGCTAGATCTTGAAAAATTGGGCCTTGAGAAATTTCAGCTAAAAGCAGTACGTGACGCAATAAATCAGCCTTATGGTCTTGTTCTCGTCGTTGGTCCAACCGGAAGCGGAAAAACTACGACTCTATACTCCGCCATAATGGAGTTAAATCAACCGTCAATAAACATAAGCACAATAGAAGATCCGATTGAATATCAGTTGCCAGGCGTAAATCAGCTTCAGGTCAATGATGAAATAGGCTTGACCTTCGCTTCTGCACTGAGGGCTTTTATGAGACAAGATCCCGATGTAATCCTTGTTGGCGAAATTAGAGATCTTGAAACCGCTGAAATAGCTGTAAAAGCCTCGTTGACAGGTCACCTTGTTCTGTCAACCTTGCATACAAACGACTCGACTTCGACAATCACAAGGCTGCTCAACATGGGAGTTGAACCTTTCCTCGTTTCAACATCCCTGAGCCTGATAATTTCTCAGAGGCTGTTGCGAAGGGTATGCGCATCATGCGCTGAGCCCCATCATGTTCATCGAGAAACTCTTTTGCAACTTGGATTTGATGAATCGGAAGTCGATACAGTAAAGCCCCTAAAAGGGACCGGCTGCAAAGCTTGTTCAGACACAGGCTATAAAGGAAGGGTGGCAATTTACGAAGTGTTACCAACTGATGACGAGTTGAAAGATCTTGTCCTTGCGGGAGTCAATGCAGTTGAACTAAGAAAACACGCAAAACGAAAAGGACTCCAAACTCTAAGAAGGTCCGCTCTTAACAAAGTTGCAGAAGGTATTTCGAGCTTGGAGGAGGTCGTCCGGGTAACAGTAAACGATTAGCAATGCCAAAGTTTCAGTATCACGGAAGAGATAGACATGGCAGGTTGATAAAAGGCGTTATTACGGCTGAAAGCAAATCAGCCGCTGTAGCGTTATTAAAGCAACAGGCAATCCAAGTCATGCCCGAAGCTTTGAAACAAGTCACGGAGGTGAATTTTAACCTGTTTGGGGGCCGTGTAAAACTCAAAGATCTTGTCATCTTCACACGTCAGTTTGCGGTCTTGGTTCAGGCCGGCCTTCCAATCACACAGGCTCTCGACTTGTTGTCAAAACAAACCGAGTCAAAAACTTTGGCGCGGGTTTTATCAGATGTAAAAACAAAAATTGAAACAGGAGAAACCTTATCTTCTACTTTTAGCCAGCATCCAAACGTTTTTGACTCTCTTTACTGCAATCTAATTCAGGCAGGAGAGCAAGGTGGTTTCCTCGAACAGGTTTTAGCCAGATTGTCTCAATATTTGGAAAAACTCAACAAATTAAAAAGAGAGCTTACCGTGGCGCTTATATACCCTGCTATATTGGTTTTGACTGCTATTATTGTTGTTTCGGTGATATTGATTTTTGTAATACCGACATTTAAAGAAATATTTTCTGAATTTGGGGCTTCCCTGCCACTTCCGACCAGAGTTGTTATAGAAATTTCAAATTTCACCGTTTCATATTGGTATCTGATTTTCGGAGTAATGTTTGCTTTGGGATTTTCTGCCTTCCGCTTTTATAAGTCTGAAAAAGGAAAAGAATTTTTTGAACCGCACTTGATAAAAGTTCCCGTCATTGGTCAGATAATTCTTAAAGCTGCGATCGCCAGGTTCTCAAGGACACTGGGAACGATGCTTGGGAGCGGAGTCCCAATCATACAAGCTCTTGAGACATGTTCGCGAGTTGCCGGAAGTGTGTTAGTGGAGAAGGCAATAAAGCAAACAATAAAATCCGTCACGGAAGGACGTTCGATAAACGAAACGCTTAAAGAGTTTAAGATTTTCCCGCCAATGGTTTACGGAATGATCGCAGTTGGAGAACAAACCGGTTCGCTTGAAACCATGTTGGAAAAACTTGCTGCGTTTTATGAGGAAGAGGTAGAAACAGCCGTTCAATCGCTTAAGCAGCTACTTGAACCAGTTCTAATTGTAGTCATCGGAGTCATCATTGGTGGATTAGTCGTCTCGATGTACCTGCCAATTTTCAAGCTTGGTTCCGTAATTGGATGACAGTCAGGAAATTAGACGGCCTTAGACTTATATTTTATGCTATTGCTTTTTTAGTTTTTGCTATTCAGCTTGATTTTTCAATATTCGCTATAGTGGCTTCAGGACTTTTCCTTCTTTTTCTCGCAATAACTGTCATGGATTCATCGTTAAACAGAAGATTTTTAACGGACGCGCTATGCGTATGTTTTTTCGGCATGTGCAGTGAAAGCACATCCGTTTTGCGTTTCATGGGGATCTCTTTAGTAAACTTAATTTACTCTTTTTTTACGCCGGGGGTGTTGCGTCTTTTTAATCTGGGCTACGTTGTACTTTTGACCCTGTTGGTTCTTTTTGTTTCGGTAAAATTCGAAAATTCATCCGTCACAACGCACATAATCACAAATTCAGGCTTTTGGGACGTCGTATTCTTATGCTCCGCAAACATTTTGCTCCTCTATCTTGGGAGTTTTTTTTCCAAATCATTAGCGCGGGCGCAGGACACTGTGGTGAATATAATTCGGGACGCAGAAGTCATTTTAAACGCATTTCCGTTCCCCGTCTATGTTTACAATCAAGACTCTGAATGCATTTACAGAAACCAATTGGCACGTAACTTAACGTTTACGCCTGATAACTTGTTACATGATGAGTATCACTTTAATGAATCCAAAGTGTTTAAGGCGCACACAATAGAGCCTGACGGAGAAAATAAGATAAAAATAGTCATTCTCTTTGAGAAAACTATGATTGATGAAAAGAGTCTGTGTCTAGATCAGGATCGAAAGAATGTAAAAACCTTATTAAGCGAAAAGCCGTCAGATACAATCTTTGAGCATAGATTGATTGTTCGAAGCAGTTTAATGAAAAAAATAAAAAACCTGATACTCAAAGTCGCTGATACGGACTCAACAGTTTTGATAACCGGTGAGTCTGGCACGGGAAAATCGTTAATAGCAAGAGTAATTCATGACTTAAGTTCACGAAATTCAAAACCCTTTGTTGCAGTTGATTGCGCCTCTATACCTCCGGACTTGCTTGAATCGGAACTTTTTGGCTCAGTCAAAGGGGCCTTTACAGGGGCGACTGATCGCAAAGGACTGTTTCAGTCAGCGCATGGAGGAACCGTATTTTTGGATGAAATAGGCGAACTTCCTATCAGTCTACAAGTTAAACTTCTAAGGGTTATCCAAGAGAGGAAAATCAAAGCTCTGGGAAAAACTGAAGAAACAGAAGTCGATGTCCGAATTATTTGCGCTACAAACAAGAACCTTGAAGAAGCAGTTAAAAAAGGCTTATTTAGAGAAGATTTATATTATCGCATAAACGTGTTAAGGATCCCTGTACCCCCTCTTCGCGAAAGAAAGGAGGAAATTCCCCATTTGATCTCGGCTTTCCTATCAAAAAAAAACGTTGGCGTAAAGGTGTCAGAAGAGGCGCTTAAGGCTTTGATGAACTACGATTACCCCGGAAATGTTAGAGAACTTGAAAATATCCTCGAACGAGCGTTGGTACTAAGCGGTGGGGAGGCTATCTTGAGCGATCATATTCAGTTTTTGAGAATTGAAGGAGAAAAACCCCCCTCAAGTGTCTCGATATACGAGCTAGACTGCGCCTTACCGGTCGAACTCGAAAGTTTCTTAAGTACTTTAGAAACAAAACTCATTAAAAAAGCCTTATCCCAAACTGATAACAACCGAATTCAAGCGGCTAAGCTTTTGGGTTTAACGCCAAGGTCGCTCAGGTATAGGATCCAAAAATTAAACCTAAGGATTTAATGAAAAACCTTGACGCCAAGTAGCTAAGTGTCTGGTGGCACTATGCAAAGTTAGTTGCGATTTCAAAAAGTAAATGAAATGACTTAAAATAAATCAATAGCACCAACGAACTTGTAGATTTCACCAAAGTTTTTCAAAATTCTTCCCGAAAGCCATCTCTCCAAGACAACAGCTTAAAATTCTACTTCCGTATTGAAAAGATTGAAATTTCTCGAGTGGACAATAGCACTACCTTTATGGACTTTGTTTTGGTTATGGAACTGCTCGATGAGCGCAAAGCTTTTATTGCACCTCTTGAAACCCAAATCCTTTCAGGATTTACGATGATTTAATAAGCTTGGCAAAAATGAATCAAAATGTCAAACTTAAAGTTCCTCGCTTGAACAAAACATCGTGTTCCTAATGTTCAATATTTTCGGCTGTGAGAACACTAACAAACTGTTGATTTTTTATTACTATAAAAGTTCTACCACCTAAAATGAACGAAAGCCCTGTTTGCTTCTGCCATTTTATGCGTTTCTTCCTTCTTTTTAATCGCTAATCCCCTGCCGTAATAAGCATCGATGAGTTCCGCCGCTAATTTCTTTTCAAAGGATTTTTCACTAGTTCGAGCTCTAGCACCATTTTTCAACCATCTGAAAGCAAGACTCAAACCCCTTCTTGGACTAACCTCTACAGGAACCTGATAGTTTGCCCCGCCAACCCGACGGGACCTCAACTCAACCAAAGGCTTCACATTATCTATGACAGCCTGGAATGCTTCAATTGGATCAAGCTTTACCCTTTCTGACAGTTCCGACAACGCTCTATAAACAAACTTCTCAGCAACCCTTTTTTTCCCGTTTAACATTACGACATTTATGAATTTGCTTACCAAAACACTTGAATAAACCGGATCGGGAGCAATTTCCCTAACAAAACTACTTTTTTTTCTTCTAGGCATAACTAACTCTTAATATTTTAGCATTTAAAGATTAAGATCTAAAGCTTAAACTAAGTTAGCCTTTAGGAAACTTCACCAAATTATTCCTGTGAGTTTAGCGATCTCTTGTGAAGTGAATAAAAATCCGAAAATTTAAAGATTTAGTAAAAGTTGTCTGAGAATGCGTCATTGTATTTGTGCAAATTTTAGTTGTAATGTATCACATTAAATCCTGTGAAGATTTCATCCCTCGTGTTTGCGATGTCACGTAAGGAAAAAGAGTTTTAATACGGCAGCCAAAAAAAGGTTATGTAGTATTTCGACCTGTGTCAATTAACGCAAGCGTGCAAGTGAGTCGTTAAAGGAATATTTTTTGACTAATTAAGTAATTGGTATCCGGTTGAGCAAAACCCCCCATAGTTCTCACAAGAATATAAAATGACAGCCAAAAAACCAGTTTTAAAACATTAGAGTAGAAACAGCTTGTAGTTTCGGTGTTTTTTGAAAATGTTTCATCTTAACCCTCTATTAATTGATCAACCCTTTAAGTATCTCTTTTATTTTGGACTTCTGAATCTTCAACATTTCTAATAACCTCTGCTTCGAGTGAAATCCCAACTGAGCTATTATCTTGTGTTTGATCATCAGAATCAGGGTTTATGGACAGATTTTCGCGTTCCGCATGATCAACTAGTCTTTTAACAAGAACCGGTGAACTGATACTTAAAATCGTGCAGTCACTCTGCCTCTTATAATCTATGTCGAACCCACTGACATCAATAACAAAGTATTTTTCAATGACTCTGATGAGCTCAGTTCTAAATTGCTCAAGCTCTCTGCTTGTCAAGCCCGCTCGGTCTTGTATGAGTACAACAGTCAGTCTGTTTTTGGCGATTACGTTGCTACTTGACCTCTTGGTTTGAGTACCGAAAAAACGTTTAAAAAGGTTCAACATATAATTGCCTTTTATCCAAATTTAAACATTTTAAAAACTTTCGTCCAGAACTTTTCTTCTTCCCAATCATCAAGCTCCACCGCTTCTCCAGCTAACCTGCCCGCAATTTTTAGAAAGCTTTGACCTGCTCTTGATTTGGGATTATAAACCACTGGTTCACCATAATTCGCAGAAACTATAACCGCATCATCTTTTGGAACTACCCCTAGCAATTGTACACTCAGAATTTCCTCTATGTCCTTAACCGATAACATATCTCCACGCTTCATCATTTCAACATCAAACCTGTTTATCACAAGTCTCCCTTCAAGCTGCCGTGCTGAAATCAAACCTATTACTTTGTCCACGTCCCGAAGGCTTGTAACCTCGGGAGTTGTGACCAAAATTGCTTCGTCCGCAGCAGATATCGCGTTCTTGAAACCATGCTCAATTCCAGCAGGACTGTCAATTAATATGAAATCAAATTCTTTCCGGAAATGATCAACTATTTGTTTGAAATCTTCCATTTTAACCGATTCCTTTTCATCCGTTTGAGAAGCAGGAAGCAGGTAAAGATTTGATGACTTTTTACTCCTAATAATTGCCTGAGATGGCTTGCATTCTCCACGAATAACATCCACCAAGTTAAAAACTATTCTATTCTCCAATCCAAGTATGACATCAAGATTCCTCAAACCGATGTCAGCGTCTATAACAAGCACTCGTTTACCCTTAATGGCCAGTCCGGCTCCAAGGTTTGCGGTTGAAGTAGTTTTACCTACCCCGCCTTTTCCCGAAGTTACTACAAAAACTTGCGCACCATATTTTTTTCCAAGTCCTTCGTTCATTATTAAATAATTTAAACCAAACTGAATTTTAATGCAAAAGTTGTCACACTCTGTATTTTTTGAAAAACACCGTTTGATGAAAATATTTTGAATTATAGGGCTCGACTATTATCCTGTCATCATCAAGCCGCGCAACCTCGCATTGTGTGTGTTTTCTTAATTGAAGCCCGTCGCCTCGTGTTATGATTTTACCTATTCTAAGCTGTATGGGACAAAGTGACAGGGCAAAAATGATTCTTGATGATGGTTTTTCATCAAAAGCTCCCGCATGAGCGGTACCCCGAAGGGCGCCTAAAACAAATATATCTCCGCCCGATATTATCTCTGAGGCTTGATTGGCGTCCCCGACTAAAACAATAGTTTTATCAGATTCCAGTCTCTGTCCCGATCTCAAGGTTCCATAGAAAACTACGGCATTCTGTTCTGTGTCCAATTCAGGAACTATTCCTTTAAAATCTTCGGAATAAATGTCCTTTATTTCATTAATATGACCGTACAGCCCCCCGTCTAACTGTTCGTATTCTCCCACCTTGGAGTTTAATCCATAGCTGTAGATATCATTACTAAATCCTTGGGTTGATTCAGTAAGACCCTTATATTCAGGCGTCTTGACATCACGACAATATACGTTCGCGTAAGGATCAATTACAACAGATTGAAACTCTTCCCCCAAAATTTGCTTCACTTCAGCATGTATTCGGGCCGGAGGCAGCTCAGGATCCCAAATGATTTCAACCTGCGCTCCTTTGAGAAATTCATTTCGCGCGTCCAAATATTCTTTTAGCTCAGACAGATCAAAATTTTCGCGCAGATTTATTTTTAGTCTCAACTTTGAACCCGCCCCCGTTAGAACAAACTTATTTGAGCCATGCATCACAAACTGGTAATTTTACCACTACTGCGCTTAAAATCCATTACTGAAATGCCCTGTTTTGTTTTTTTCTATAACAATAAAACCATATCCGGTGGTTGGAAAAAGAGCGAAACAAATGACAACATTTTGCTCTCAAGCATTGAAGACAAGCCGCTAAAAATCAACAAAGAGAGAATAATCCTCGAGCTTAACCTCACGAAAGTTTATTCTCGGGAACAGTTTGAAAAAGTTTTTCAAGATGGGCAGGCGCTTGATTTGGAAGACTTGTGGGAAGTTTTAAATGAATATTCTGGTTCATTCACTCTTCATGACTTGGCAGGCCTCAAATTTGGTCAGTATTCAGAGGAGAACTTGCTTTCGCTGGCTTTTTCCCTTTGTTTGGATGAAATATACTTTACTAAATCTAAAGGCCTTTTTCAGGCGCGCTCGCGAGACGGAGTTATTCAAAAAAAAATCGAAGTTGCAAAGAAAAATTCAGACAGATTGCTCGCTCAAAAATTCTCTGAGTGGCTCGAAACAGATGATCCCACTTTCCCGGAACTTAGTCCCGAGTCAATTGCGAAGCTGGTTTCGTTTGCCTACGACGAAGATTTTAAAGATTCGTTTGTTGATAAAATTAAATCTTGCCTTTCTATAAAATCCGAAACCCTAAGAAATCGCCTTCAAAAAGCTCTTCTCAGAAAAAAAATGGTTACCCCTTGGACAAACCTTCCCTTACTCAAGGCTCAGTTGCCGGAGTCTGGAGTTTCTCCGAACATTAAAACCCTTGAAATCGCATCCGTAGATCAAATTGAAACCCGCAATACAGATGAAATCGTTACCGTTGACAGTCCGGATACTGTAGACATAGACGATGCCTTTAGCTTTAGAGAAACCGAGTCTGGCTATGAATTGAAGTTATACATAGCGAATGTCGCTGGGCAAATTGAATTTGATCGTGAACTAATTCAGAAGCTTCAACGCAAGCCTGTAAGCGTTTATATGCCGGACAAAACGATTCACATGCTTGAAAGCGAAAAAGCTCTGAAGCATTTCAGTTTATTTGAAGGTGCACGGCGTTCCGTGTGCGTTGTGAGAACTAATTTCGAAAAAAATTTCAAACTCGTTTCGTATGATATCGTTTTTGATACCGTGGTAATTTCAAAAAATTTGACCTATGACCAATTTAATGAGTTAGGCAAGAGCAAGTTTTCCAAACTTTTTGAATTAGGAAAAAGTTTAAAGGATCAGCGCTTAAGCCAGGGAGCTCTTGAGGTCACTAAAAATGAGGTTAATGTTACCGTCAAAGTTCCTGAGCCGGGTATAAAAGAGCACCCAGTAATCGAAATCAAAAGATATGAAAAAACCCCCGCTCATCAACTTATTGAAGAACTGATGATCTTTGCAAACTTTTTAGTTGCCAAGACTCTCGTTCAAAACGATTTAAGCGCCATTTTTCGAACACAAGCAATAGTCGATAAAGGGAGTTTGCGTGAAATCCTTCAGATCGAAAATCATAATGTTCGAAATTTCAGATTGAGAAGCGTTTTAGGAAGATCCACCTATAGCGCTACACCTGAGATGCATGAAGGCCTGGGACTTCCATATTACACGCAGGCAACAAGTCCGATACGAAGATTTTTCGACGTTATAACGCAGTATCAGTTAGTTTCATTGATAAACAATTATCAGCCATATGCCTCGGACGAAATATCAAAGATAATCGCCAGCACAACACCTTTTTTGGAAATATGCCAAAATGTTCAAAGGGAAAGCAAGAGATATTACATTTTGAAATATCTGGAATTAAACAACATAAAACAGTTAAACGGTATTATAGTCGGCAAAACCCCTAACGGTTATGTTTGCGAGGTGCCGGACTACGAACTATTTTGTTACGTAGCCGAGTCGAGGCTTATTCCCTTAGGAAACAGTGTCAGTTTAAGAGTAGATCACATTGATCCTTTTAAATTGTCGATATTCACTCGTCTCAGCTAAGGTTTTCTGTTCCCCACTAAGGATTTTTTTCCCAGGTGTTCTCTTGTTTCTGTGTAATTTCCAAGAAATTCTTTCACTGTAGGCCAAGAAACGTCAACAATATTAGCGTGATCCGCTTCGGGAAAAAAAATGAACTTAAAACGACTATCGTTTTTGAAATACTCAGTAAAGGCTTGATAATGAACACTTGAAACTACCCTATCCCTTCCACCATGCACTATCAGTATTTCGTTTGCCTTTGAATTGCCCAAATATTGCACATTTGGCATATCATATCTGAGCAACGGAAGAAAAAGCCTGTAAACTATATTTTCCCTGGCCACATCTCGCAGGCTCGAAAACGTGCTGTACAATACAACCTTTGCGACCGGAGATCGATATGAAATATAGGCCGCAGCCGCACCTCCAAGAGAGTAACCAAGCAGAAAAATGGTTGAAGTCCGATTGGAGAAATGCTGAAAAATTGTTTCACTGTCCTGATAAAAAGTCGGAACACTCGGATCGTAATGCGGGCCATAGTAACCCCTTACGGAGGGAATCACCACGTTTAGCCCAAGATTTTTAAGACTTTCGTAAAATCCAAGCCTCGATGATATGTTCTCATTGTTACCATGAAAAAAAAACACTGTAGGTTTTTGGGGATCGAATTCGGCTGACTGCCAAGCGATCAGAATTTTGTTATCCGCGGAACGAACAGATATTTCCTCAAGCCACACGGGTTTTTCATATTTTTTTGTCGGATAAAAAGCCCCGGGAAAAATAATCCTTTCCTGAAAAAAGTATAAAAAAATCCCAAATCCTAGGTAAATAAGGGCCAAAACGACAAAAAATGAGATAAAGTAAAACTTCATTTGCTAAAAATATGGTTGTAAGATATTATATAAGTGTTCAGTGATATTCAATCGCCTTGTGGTTTGCTGTGCGCTTCTTGTAGCGAGTATATTGTCTTCAGCGCCCAAGCTGGATATTTATGGATTTAAAAAAGGAAAGCGTCTTACTTCAGCGTCTTTTTACAAGGGCAAAGGCTTTAACCTTACTAGGGGTAACAAGTTATTCTTTTCGCCCAAAAAAGAGCCAGCAACGTTAAATCGAAGAAAACCATTTTTTCATCGCCCCGTTTCCTCGGAACAACCGGATTATTTATGTTGTTACTCGAAGGAAGATTTTCTTAAAATCTTCGGCTCCTAGCACACCCCTTATGAACCAGTATAAATTGTAATGCCAAAAAGGCAAAAAGACATAGGGTTAGTAGACAAAATATTTCTTATAGCAGCAATAAAAGGAGTTGCGCTTTTGTTTAAGAGATTTATTAGAAACTTATTTGAAGCCATTTTGGTAGAACTGGGATTTCGCAAACGGGGGCAACACATTGTTACGGTCCAATATCCCGATGATATTTTACCCTACCCTCTACGGTATAGAGGCAGGCATAGACTTACGCTTGACGACGAGGGTAGAATAAAATGCACAAGTTGTTTTTTGTGCGCTACTGCCTGTCCGGCAAAATGTATTTATATAGAGCCTGCGGAGCACCCAAATCCATCGATTGAAAAATTTCCACATCGTTATGAAATAGATACCCTATTATGCATTTACTGTGGCTTTTGCGTGGAGGCTTGTCCTGTTGACGCAATCAGAATGGATACCGGCATTCATCCTCACGTCTATCCCACAAACCCAAATTTTTTCATTGAAGACAAAGAGACTCTCTTGAAAAGGTCACTTTTAATGAGAAAGTTCTCAAAAAGCGAATTAATCGAAAGCCATCTTAAAAAGATACGAGATTATGAGACAAATAATGCTTCTTTTACTCATAATTTCGAGACTGGATAGCGAAAATTCACACAATATTTCAGCTCTACTCGACGAGCCGTGTAAAACTGCTAAAACACTCAGTAGTTTCAAGAGTAAATCGCCTCGCTCGGCAATTTATAAAAATAATAATTTTTCTTTGTTATTTGACTCCGATGGTCTGACGCTTAAGAGCCGTGGCTTTAATTTAAGAGCAACTGATTATTGTTATTATGACGGAAAAAAAATTCCGGAATATTTTTGCAGCCAAACATGGTTTTCTCCCTTCGTAAGCCCAAAACTTGCGTATATAATTTTTAAGGGACACACGGCGCCATATTTCAAAAAAGTTTCCTTCGCATGCTTCTTTGATCAAACATCCCAACAATTCATAAAAATTTCATCCAACAACGTAGCTTTTTTGGAAACAGACGTGTTAATGGCCCGTTGCTTAGGCAACACCATTCTAGATGGCTTTTACAAGCCAAGCGGTTTCTTTTTCTGGGTCATATTTAAAAAAGCGGGGGATCTTTATATTCCAGCCGGATACTATGCCAAGATGCCTTTTAAAAATTCATTATCTGGAACTGTTTTGTTTGATTAATAAATGGATCCAAAAATTAAACAAATACAGACTTTGTTATCCTTCGATTACATCTATGTGTTCATAGATCCAACCGTCGAGGGTGTGAAACTTCCAGAGCATGTTTCAGGATGCCCGTATGTAACCCTTAAGCTTAGCAGGCTTTTTCAAAGTCCAATGTTTATAAGGGAAGATCATATTGAAGCAATTCTTAAGTTTAATGGGCAGTATTTTAATTGTATTTTGCCAGCTAATTCTATCATAGGTGCGGTTACGCCCGCAGGTCACAAGATATTCTGGGTAGGCAACCTCCAACAAGAAGAAACACATTCAAACTTGGACAAGAAAAAGAAACCAAATCTCAAAAGAATAAAGTAGTTTCAAAACTGGATTTTCTTTAGCTAAGCTAATTGCGTAAGATTTCAAACAAAGTTAAACTTATAACAAAGTTATGTTGACGCAAAATATAAATATAGGCAAGCATTATGACGAATCATTTCAAATTCTTTTCCCAAGGTTTAATGAATTTGTCCTTTCAGGTATCACTTTTCAAAGTATTCCATGCGTTAGAGATTTTAAAAATTGGGTCGTTAGCACTAATAGAGTGGTTAAAGAGCATGCAAACCACTTTCCAGACTGGTTTAAGATCTTAGCTGTTGATGCTTACATCGAAGGTGTTGAGTATCGTCATTGGCTTTTCTCTCAAGACGGTGTTGCAAGTTCCGTTCTCGAAGGTAAAACCGGTCATTCCATGTTTTTACCACAAGACGTCATGGATTGGGTAAGAAGAGGCGTGGCGTATTTTTGTGTCGATTTCATACCTGTGATCATACCTAGAGAAGAAGACTTCATGAGTTTTATCTTATGCTTTCGTTTGGAACCTGACGTTTTGCCGGGTCCTAACTGCTTTTATCTTTATAGAAAAGAGTTTTCCGAATTTGAACCGAGATATAGGGTGGTATCTCCTCAAAAAAGTCACAATCTTTTTTCCGCACTTTCAGTTTTAGAGCGTGGCGTTGAAGTATCAAGGCATATACTAGCGCAATCTGTTGAACTTGCGACAATTTGGTTTTTTGGCGGTCGGGCAAGAATTCCTGAAAAACCGCAGTTTTTTGCTCCAGGAGGCGGTGGTGTTTTTTCCGCCATGCTACAAAGCGTCGTTTCTCGCGAGTTTAAAGAGGAACAGGGCTTTGTTTTACCTGTGGGATTTGGAATAACCAACTTCTCTGAAACACAACTCGGTTTAACTTATGAAAAAGAGTTAGTCGTATTAAAAACCCCCTGTCAATACACTGTTAACCTTGTCTGCATGATACCGTGTAGGGAAGACCACGTGTTTGTTCCTACAAAGGGTGTTTTTCCACTTCGAATTGATCTTAGCCTTGACGAAAATGAGGCCATCTCGGTGTTAGAGGCGGAATTTCGCATAAAACCGTATTTTGTGGAATTTTTAAAAACTGGCTACGAATTGATTAGAGAAAAATTTCTCCCTCTTAAAACACGTATTTATTCTGGCCAGTAAGCTAGTTAAACTTTTACTACCTGATACAAAGTCGAAAAAAAAGCGAAAAAATACCAGTAGAACGTGATAAACGAAAAACTCAGTCCCAATAGATTAATGGTTTTCGATAACGGTAAAAAAACATAGTTTATCTTACCCCCTAGCCTAAAATTTAGACCAAGAAAGACCCATAAATTAAATAAATTTACTATTCTGTTTTGATCTCCATAGTTATTCTTTCACAGCCTCAATCTGGTCATCAAACTAGAGAAAATTGTACCTCGAAACGACTCCCACTAAAGGCTTTGAGAAATCAAATTCCGACTGGTCTAAATTTGGTATGGAGACTTCTATAAATTTAAGCATTTTGACAAACGAGCAACTTATCCTTGGGACTGTTTGATTAACTGCTTGTCGAAAAACTCGGTTTGAAAACAATGTTTTAACAAATTTACCGTTTTGCTAATAGCTTTTTTTTTAAGCGGCGTAGGAAATTTTGTGGCGAAGTTGAGTTTCTCAACAGGCCTACTACCCGGAATTTTCGCGTAATTTACGGGTATGCCTTTGGTGTTAGATTGCTGGAAGACTCGCGAATTTGTTAGACTTCGAAATGTCAGATTGATAAATTTAAGTTATGAAATATCAGGATTAATTGCCCCCCTATTAGCAATATTTAAAAATATTTCATTCTCGAATAATTTAAACGCCCGGTAGCACTTGATGCCAACAGGATGTTATAATTTTATTGAGATACCATATTTCAACGTATAAAATAAAGGGCTTGGCGAAGGTATGCAAAAAGGAGAATTGAGAAAGAGTTTTGACGAAGCAAAGTATTTTTTTAAAGGCGCCTTAAAAAACTTAAGGCAGGTTGGAACAATTCTTCCTACGTCCAGATGGATAGCTCAGGCAATGTGCAAACCACTAAGAAAAGCGATCGAAAATGGACAAAAACCAACCGTTTTGGAGGTCGGAGCGGGGACAGGTTCTGTTACAAAAGAAGTTTTGTCTTTGATTAGTAACCTTAGGTATTTTGTAACATGCGAATGCAACCCTTTTTATTGCAGTTATTTAAAATCCTTAATCAATTCGTCCGTGCCTTTGAGCGTTAGAAAAAATGGGACCATTGAGTTGTTTCAGGGTTATATTGAAGATTACACGAGCGATGCCTCTTTTGACTTCATTTTATGCGCAGTCCCGTTTTTATGTTTTGACGTTGAAACAAACAAAAGAATAATGAGGAAGTTGAAGGCTTTAAGTCACCCAGAAACGATCATGACTCATATTGAGCACCTCGGCAGCAGACCTGTAAAGCTCGCAATTAGCAAAGAAAGAAGGCAATTTTTTAGGGTTGTAAATAAAGCTCAAATTGACACGGAAATTGTTTTTAAAAACTACTTTCCAATGGTGGTCGTAACAATAAAACCGTATTATTTAGATATTTAAAACCCGGTCGTAACATTATGAATTAGGAACCCGAACAATGCGTTAATAAAGTGTAAGCGAAGTTGCTTGTCGAAATCTAATATAAAAACTTCAAACATGGGTTTACAAAAGGAGAATAAGTTGCTTTGACACCTAATAAGTTACCAGCAATCAAAAGAGAAAACAAATTTTAATTTTGACTTTTTAAACGAGATGTCACCTAAAAAATCTGGGTTTTAAAATTCTTTTGGTTGCACAGGCCTTGTCGGAAAGAATCTCTTTGAAAATTTGGTTTTAAACAACGTGGTCAAAAATAAAAGTCTTGCTCACAGGTTGTTTTTTGCATTTTGTCAAATCTTGTGTCGGAAGGTCGGGTTTTTCAACAAGCTCTAAGTCTTTAAGTAAAAGTTATCCTTATTCGCTTTACAACAGTTAGACCACGATCAAAAACCGAATGTCAATCTACTCTATCGCCCACTGACGCATTCATTCAGTTTTTCCCTCTTGGCTAACCTACTATTACAGTAACGAACAAAACTGTTAAAAAAAGAGACAAATTTTTTACAGCATTACACGAAGCTTCTTTGGATAGCGTAAAAATTAAATGAGCTGATGCTATTAGAGAGCTTAAGAGTGTAAGCGACACCAAAAAAAACGAAATAAAATTCCTGTTGAAAATCAAAAGTTGAAAATTAAGCCATATTAAGACCAAGCCTGATAACATTACCCAAATTAAAAAAAACTTCTTATTTTTTTCGTTGAAACCAATTTTAAACCCTGCTCTTTCATAATCATCTTTAAAAAAAACGCTCAAAGCTGTAAAGTGTGGAATTTGCCAAAAGGCAACTATCAGAAACAATAAAAATGCCGGATCTGTTACGACCGGACTAGCGCACAGTGCCCCTCCAAGCACCGGCAAACTCCCCGGAAGAGTACCGACTATTAAAGCCCATACTGTCTTCTTTTTTAAAGGTGTGTACACAAAATTATAAAGAAAACATGTTATCAATGACAAAACGGAAGCCGTAGTGGAAAAATGTCCAAGCATGAGAGCGGAAATACCACATAGTAGGCAGCCGATAATATACCCCAATCTATGTGAAAGTCTGCTCGAAGCAAACAAACGGGTCCGAGTGCGTTCCATTAATGAGTCTTCATATCTTTCAATCGCCTGATTTAGAATACTAGCGCCACAACTGCTTAGAAAAACCGACATAAAAATGATAAAGGCCCTAACTGGCTCTACCTCCCCTTCGTTCAATACGTAACCAGTGAAAGCGCTAAGAGAAACCAATAAGGAAATTTTCATTTTAAACAAACTTAAAAACGAAAAACCTCGCATCTGGTTACTCATACCGTGACAAGTTTTCAGACACTACTTCTATCTTATGTCGTTTGACTAACTCTACAATTTCTTTTAACGGAAGATTATTCAGTTTAGATCGAAGGGTAGTTTTAAGCTCTTCTATGTTTTGAATTCTTCCTATTTGTTCGTCCTGTTTCGGGATTTCAACGTCAGTTATTAGAACCGCTGTTACAATCCCTTCATTCTCAAAAGGACCATACAGCCCTACTTTGGGTTTTATGTCAAATAGCAGTCCATAATCAAAGATTGTTTTACGAGTAAAAGTTTCTTCCAACGGCTTCAAGGCCCTTAGTTGAGTTTCCACATTTTTTAGCTCCTCCTTATTCGTGATTTCTTTGTTGGCCAAGGCATTGACAAGATCCAGTACTAATTTTCTTTGTTTTTGACTAACAAGCACTTTCACTATACGGTCCCTGACTTCATCTAACTGAAGAGGCCTACTGGGGTAAACTTCTCTAACATAAACAAACTTTAATTTCTCATCTTCTAAAAAAAAGTAAAGGCCCGGTTCCATTTTTGCCATCCCTTTCGAAATATTTTTTAAAAAATACTCATCTTTTTGCTCAAAATTTTGTTCCACCATTAAACCATATTGCCCCATCACTGACATGACTTCTCCTCGCGGAACGTCGCTCGCGACATCCTTCAAAAGCTTGGTAGTTTCGTCTTTAGTATATTCCAACAAAACCTTGTTTTTGATTGAGGCGTAATCAGGATATAGACCCTTTGTTATTTCTTTTACGAAACAAATACCTGGCCCGGTTGGGAAAATCTGAGGACCATAGAACTCGTTACCTTTAGGCGTATCTTCAAAAGTAGCCTTAAATTCTGTTTCACTGAACCACCTTGAACCCACCGAATGTCTGAGATCAAGTCTTTCAAGATCCTTCTTAAAATCCTCAAGGGAGGCTTTATTCAGAACGCGGACGGTTCCCTCGTCTTCAATTTTGAAGTTATACATCTCGCAGAGTACCCGGTCATCTTCTTTGAACCTTTCCTTGTTCAGCATATAAAACTCTTCAAGATCATTTTCAGACACAGGGAATTTTTGATGTAACACAGATAGATCAACCTGCCCCAATGCAATTTGGGCAAGAGGGATTGTCATAAATTGATTCAAATTTTCTTCGTAGTAAGTCTCTACCTCCGTTTCATCAGGCCCTGGCACAGGAATATCACCGATTTTGAAAAAGAAATCTTTTCCGCTATATCTTACAAAAAGACCATTTACGGCTTTACTTAAGTAACCATCGAATAAGCCTAAATCCTGAAATAGTCGTTCTACCGATGTCATAAGGGAGTGGTCAAGCAATGCTCTTTCGAAAATTTCTTTCGTTGTGCCCAACCTCAAAAGCACGTACTCAAAATTAGCATCCTTAAATTGACTCGCGTAAAACTGACTTGCTAATAAAGAGGATCCTCGAAATCCCAACACTTTTAAAGCCTCAACTTGCGTTACAAAATCTAAAACGAAATGCCTAACATCGCTCTCCTCTTCCACAAGCTCAGCATTCGAGTAAATACGAGCGTATTTTTTAAAATCCTCCGTTGAAAAAACCTCTTTATTTTCAACTAAAACAAGAGGAAAGCTCTCCTTTTTTTCAGGTTCTATAAAGGTAACTCCAACAGAGCTAAGCGCAAAAGCAATGACAAGAATTAATGTTACTATAAATACTGTCCTTTTTTTCTTCATTCTGTTTGGGCCTTAATGATTATATTCTCTACTGACAAAAATAACATTAACCTAATTTTTTTTAACAAGGGGGTTTGCTAATTTGTTGATCTGTTTGATTGAGAACTTTCCACATGTTCGGCGGTATTCAACAGGAAGCTTGCACCTTGTGGCAGTTCTAAACCTAGAACTCTTGATATCCCATCTAAAAACATGAATTGAACTGGAACTGAACAAACCACCTGAGGGACTTTTGGTGGATAATTAAGGGTGAAAACCCCACAACTAACGCCGTACTGACAACCTTCATTATCGGAAAGGCAAAAAGCAGATACTCTTTTTGTCAGTTTTGAGTTATTGAGCAAGAGCCTCAAAATGACGATAAATTTAATATCTGCCGCCCTGGTATTGTGAAAATCAACCTGTGAACAAAGGGGACTTTCCATCGAACTTGCTTGACATTGAGAAGGTAAGCGTAGATTTGGATCACTATATGATTCAAGTCCCGTAAGATACGCTACTAATCCGTCAACATAATCAGATGTTAGCATGCCTTCTTGCAAGGTTGGGTCAAAAGGTTCGACAAATGCCTCCAAATTAGTTAAATCTTCCAACAGCTGAATCGAAACACAGCATAAAGGAGGCGGGCTTTGCGAATCACATTCACTGCACTCGAGGTAGTGCTCCACCCTTTCTGAAAGAGCAATCTTAAATGCTTTGTAAAACAAAGATCTAACTACCTGACTTTGCACCAGAACATAAATTCCTTCTGTCACACATAGTATCAAGAAAAAGGCAATTATGATTGAAATTGACAACCAAACCAAATGAACACCTTTCATTTAAAATTTTTAGTTTAACCTAAAAACTTTCGCCACAAGTCAAACGCCTCTAATCCTTAAAAAATTCAGTCAAGATTAAGCATTTCATCTAAAGCTTCTTCGGAGGAAAACTTAAAGGGCTGATTTTTCATCTCCGCAAGAAACCACGGATTCTCAGGGTTTTCTTTAATCTTTTTTATTTTCTCGAGCATTGCGTCAATAGCTTCATCATCGAGAAGAAAGTTTTCTTTGGTTATATATTTTGCCGGGTCTTCTTTGAGAAAAAGCTGAACCCAAAAATGAAAATTGGCGATCCTCTCAGACTCTTTAGAGCCTGAGTCGTGAGAAAGTAAGCCCAAAAGAAAAGCTTCACTAAGCCGTCTTCCAAAACCTAACTTATGCACCAATTCCGCAGTAATGGCAGCGGAGGTTACTCCAAAAAGAGCTGTTTCAACCTCTGGCAAAGACAGGCACTTCTCTTTTTGAATCCTTTGAAAATATCCACCGAACTGATCCGGTGACTTTAAGTACAGGACAGCCATACTGCTTGGAACAAGCGATCCATACAGCGTTCCAAAAAAAAGCCCAAGCTCCGGAATATAATAACCCAGTATTTCGGAAATTGCGGAGGTGACTGAAACGACCTTGCCAAATTTTTGCCTTAAAGGCTCATCAATCGTCTTAATTGCTTTACGAGAGGCAAAAAATGACGCAATTATGGAGGCACAGGTATTCGGCTTAACTTTTGTGATGATGTCTTCATAAGATTCCGCCTCAAAACCTAAATAAAGTTCGCAATACTCTCTGAAGGCAAGGGTCAATAAATTAGAACCTAAAGCTCTTTTAACGCTAAATCTTGAAAATTCACTATAATCATCATTGCCCATTAAAAAATCTGCGTAACAACTTCTAATTGTTTCGGATACGGTTTCGTGAGCGCCAAGAAATCTGTCAACAGGATCAATCAGCTCTTTATTTGACACTTGCTAAATTTTATAAATTTTGCGTGATCTGTAACAGTCAAAAGTGTTCAACATGTTCTCAAAAATCTTATCGATAAACAAACTTGGATCATGAAGCGATGCGTCAAAAATTTCAGGTTTTAACATAATCATTTCTGATTGACAGTTGTTGTGTCCTATTTTCCCGAATTTGTGGTTCTCGGTAAACACCACTGGAACGATACAGGCTTTTTTCAGGGCAGTTAGGCACACACTTAGCCCCGTTGATTTGAAATTTTTAAGATTCCCGTCTTTTGATCGAGTGCCTTCAGGAAATATTGCTATACCCAGCTCCTCCAAAGGAACAGTAGTGATAAGGTCAGCGACTTTTTCTGAGATTATCCTTATAGCCTCAGACGGTGCGCTTCTATCAATGGGTATGCCATTATACCGTTTTATAAAAACGGAAATCGTGGGAGTCCATAAGAGCTCTTTTTTTGCCACGAAAAAAATTCTTCGTTTTGGAAAAGACAATACTATTGAGGAAATGTCAAAAGCGCTTTGATGATTGGAGACAACCACTAGAGGCAGGTTTTTAGTTGGCAAGTAAATCTCCATGTCCGCTGATAAGTCATGGTCAAGATTTAGATAACTTTTTTTCACAAAACATCCAGTCAGGTGGTAAAGAATAGAGTGACAGGCAAAACATAAGTTTAAAAGAGCTCTTTGCATCCGATGAATCTGAAAGAAGGACAGAAAATAAACATAAGGATGATAAAAAATCAGCAAAAGGACAAACATGGCCTGAAATGCCAAAACCCGTAAATTCTCTGAAAATTTAACGATTTTTTGATATAATACTGAAAGTGAAAATTCTCCTCTTTTTTTTTCTTCTTTCGACATATGCGTATGAAATTCTAGAAGGCATTTACAAGTATGACATTAGCTGGGAGAATCTTAAAGCCGGAGAAGCGGTCATTCAAATAGAAAAACAAGGATCAGATTATGTTTTAAGGGTCAGTGGCAAAACCGCTAATTGGCTCAGACCCTTCTATTACTTAAGCTACAAAGCCGAGGTCTTAATGAAAAAAGATTTTAGCCTTGTTAAGGGCACGGCGATCAAAAACGACAAAAAAGAGGATGAAGTAATTGTGTACACCAGATATAACGACTCCTTAAAAATTGAAAGAACAGTTTTTAAAAAGAAATTCAAAAAAGAAACAAGCCACATTAAGGAGCTTAATGCAGCCTGGGATCCTTTTAGTTCAGCGATAGCAGCATTGCTGGAAAACTGGTCTTTTGGGAAAAAAAGCCGCTATTTTGTTAGTAACGGCAAAACCGAGTATGAAATAAACTTAGAAGTCATTAACGAAAAACCTGTATCCACTTCGGAGAAAATAGTGACTTTAAAACCAATTATTAAAAGTCAAAACACTAAGCAAATAAAAAAATTAAAACAAGTTACGATTAAACTTAAATCAGAAAATGGATTTAATTTTGTCGATGAAATAAGGTCTAAAGTGTTTATAGGTAGTGTTTATTTCAAATTAAAATCTATTGATCCCATAAAGACCAGTTTTATCTAGGCAAACCTTAAGTTTCTGGAAAGCCTAGTCAGATAAAAAGTTCGTATTCCAGGTAGTGAGAAAAAATCCGAAAGTTTTAATTGAATTTTAAAACAAGGTAATTCGGAATTTGACGTTTTTAAAGGAGAGTGTGCTCGGTTCTTATGGCAAATATGTAAAAAGGTTTTCAGGATTCCCAAACTTGAAATTGTATTGCGTTCTGCATGCTTCCGTGGTTAATTCAAAAAATCTAAACCTTTAGGTCAGGACTTTCTGGGGGTAATCCAACGGTTTTTCAACAACATAATCACAAAATACGATCCTTGTGTATTTATGAGCAAGGCCGATTACTTTATCGGCTGCTGTGTTTTACGAACTCTGCCACATTTGTCCCGCATTTATACCATCCTGAAAAGCTTCTTGCATGACAGTACTCCCATCGCCTTTCACTCGATCAAATAAGCCGGCTAAAACTCCCCCGATTAGTAACAAAGCTGCTTCTTCTGCCACCGGCTCTCCAACCCTGCCATGTCTTGCTGAAACTTTTTTTTGTAATTCGTCGACAAGAGAATTCAATAACTGCCAAGCTCTGTCTGAGTCTCTTGAAACTGCAGAATGCCCCAAGCGCTCGAACATATTCCGAATACTTTCCCAACTTTTTGACTGCAGGTCATATCCTTCATTAGCCGAATGACCATTAACATAAACCCTTTCCATAGTTGATGCGGATTTTACCATCAACCAGTTTTTTTTAGCAATATTTTTTTGATTTATATGCTTATTATGTTATAAAATATCTCGTCCATTAATTAACCAAGAATAGAATGCTGAAAATTCAAAAGTTTGGAGGTACAAGTTTAGGTTCGATTGAACGTATCAAACGGGTCGCTGAATTTGTAAAAGAGTCCCTAAAGGAAAGCAAAGTTGTTGTTGTTGCCTCTGCGATGGCAGGTGAAACAGACAAACTAATAAACCTTGCAAAAGCTGTTACTGAGCTTCCCGATCCTAGAGAACTGGATAGCCTGATGTCTACGGGAGAACAGGTTTCATCCGCCCTGCTTGCTATAGCTCTAAACTGTGTTGGCGCAAAAGCCCAAAGCCTATTGAGCTCACAGGTAAAAATTTTAACAGACAGCGACTTTAACTGTGCGCAAATAATAGACATAGATAGTTCAAATTTATTGGCTCTTCTTCAGGAAGGGATTGTGCCAGTCATTGCAGGCTTTCAAGGAGTTGACGAAAGCGGAAACATCACAACCCTTGGAAGAGGAGGAAGCGACACCACCGCGGTTGCCATCGCCTGCGGTTTAAAAGAATTTTTCCCCGAAATCGTGTGTGAGATTTATACTGACGTTGATGGAGTTTATTCAGCCGACCCCAGAATTATTGAAAATCCGAGGAAATGGAAGTCGGTGTCATACGAGGAAATGCTTGAATTTGCCGGCTCAGGAGCCAAGGTTTTGCATCCCCGATCGGTTGCGTTAGCGGCAAAATATCAAATTCCAATCGTTGTTAAAAGTTCTTTCACTTTCGTTGAAGGCACGGTTATAACTAGTGAGCAGCTTGAAGCTGAACCAGTGAGAGGGGTCGCTCTCGATGAAAATCAAGGGCTTCTGACTTTCTCGGTGAAGGATGATCTTTATTTTTTTAAAGTTTTCGACCTGCTTCAAGAAATTTTTATAGACATAATCAGCCTTGTCCGAAAAAACGGTGAATTAATCGTAAGCCTTACAACACGTAAAGTTGATCTTGAGAAAGCAAAAAGATTAATAGTTTCACTGCCCTCAAATTCCGTTCAGCTTATTGATGCTCGACCGGACGTTTCTAAAGTGACAATAATAGGGTTAGGCATGTTAAGCCAACACGGCATTGCAAATTCAATATTTGATGCGCTTCATCGTGAAGGCATCTCACCACTTGTGATTTCCACCTCTGAAATTAAAATATCCATAATAGTCAACAGGCAACACGGCGAAAGAGCCTGTAGAACTATTCACGCAAATTTCAATTTGTAAATAATTTGTAAAAATGAAATCAGTCCTGGTTGGCGTCGGAAAAATGGGTGTTGAAATAAAAAGGTTGCTTGCAAAAAGAGGGCACTCAATCATTGCAGAATTTTCAAAAAAAACCATTAGTGATTTTCCCCCTAATGTTGATTTTGACATTATTTTCGATTTCACCACAGCAGAAGCTTTCCTCGAGAATTTCAAGTTGTACGCTTTCGTGGGTAAACCTGTGGTTGTAGGAACAACCGGTTGGTTGTCACACCTTAATGAAGTCATAGAGCTCTTTAGCCAAAAAGGTGTCAGTCTTATGCACGGATCAAATTTTTCGCTTGGTGTAAATCTGTTTTTCAAAGTTTTGGAGAAAACGGGACAACTAATTTCTCAAACGCGTTTTTACGATACCGCTATAATTGAAATTCATCATAATCAAAAAAAAGATGCTCCGAGCGGCACAGCTATTAAGCTTTCTGATATCCTTCTAAAGATGGGTTTGCATCCGACGATATCATCATCAAGAGTCGGTCACATTTTTGGAGATCACATAGTGTTGTTTGACTCTATGACCGATAGCATCGAACTTAAACATCACGCTAAAAACAGGGAAGGATTTGCCCTTGGCGCTGTTATGGCGGGAGAATACTTATTGAATAATCCGGGAATTTTTGAATATTCCGAAATTTTTGATAGAATCGTTGAATGGCATTCAAATGGAACTTCCGGGGTTTAGGGACCGCGATCGTAACTCCTTTTGACGAAGACCTATCGCTTGACCTTGGTTCGTTTGAGCGTCTTCTACTAAGACAGCTTGAACACGGTGTAACCTGTATCATCCCATGCGGGACCACAGGTGAAAATCCAACTTTGTCGGAGGAAGAATGGGAAAAATTGGTCTCAGTATCTGTCAGAATTGTCTCAGGAAAAGGACTAGTTGTGGCAGGAGCTGGTTCAAACGACACTCAGCGAACAATCAACAGGTGTAAAAAAGCTTTTGATCTTGGAGTAGATGCTGTTTTGGTGGTCACGCCTTATTACAACAAACCGACCCAAGAAGGGTTATTTCATCACTTTAAACAGGTAGCTAACTTCGTCAAAGGCCCCTTGATACTGTACAATGTTCCAGGCAGAACTGGTGTTAATATTCTTCCCGACACAGTGTTAAAGATAGCTCGAGAGTGTGAAAATGTTGTGGGAATAAAGGAATCCAGTGGGAACATTGGGCAAATAATGGAGTTGATATCCAAAAAACCAAAGGACTTCTTCGTTTATTCTGGGGACGATTACTTGACTTTTCCGATGATGACGCTTGGAGGTGATGGGGTTATTTCGGTTGTTAGCAATGAAATGCCGACTGAGATGAAGCAGCTCGTAGATTTGTGCTTAAACGAAGACTTTGCTAAAGCTCGGATTTTACATTACCGACTTTTGCCTTTAATGGAGGGAAACTTTTTAGAGACTAGCCCGGGACCCGTAAAGTATGTTTTAAGCAAATTGGGGTTATTAAAAGAAGTTTTAAGACCACCACTTGTTCCTATCAGTAAAAGCACAAGAGAAAAGTTGGACCAAATAGTATCAGAACTTGAACTTGTTTAAATAGATAAGCTTCAAATGAAGCTTGGCATTGTAGGAGTTTCAGGTCTAGTCGGCCAAACGTTGCTTCGTGTTTTGGAAGAACGCAAGGTAGTGCCGCGCGAGTTGCGGGTCTATGGTAATCAAAGCGTGGGCCAGGAAATCATCTTTTGTGAAAACAAAATTAAAATTGAACCTCTCAGAGAAAATTCTTTCCATGGGCTTGACTTTGTAATTTTTACAGCTGGTAAAAATACCAGTCTTGAGTGGGCAAGGAAAGCAGTAAGTGACGGCGCTATCGTTATAGACAACTCTAGCGCTTTTAGGCTTGAGCCCGACGTTCCTTTAGTAGTGCCTGAAGTTAATCCTCATGCACTACAAAACCATAATGGAATTATTTCAAATCCAAACTGTGCTACCATACAGTTGACAGTTGCTCTAAAGCCCCTTTGTGATTTTAATTTAACCAAAATTGTTGTTACTTCGCTTCAAAGTGTAACCGGCGCCGGTCGCAAGGGTCTTGCACAGTTAAAATCAGAGATGAGACAAGAACCAGTGACACAATTTGCCTTTCCGCATCCAATTGCGTGTAATTTAATACCACAAATAGACCATTTCCTTGACAATCTTTTCACTTTTGAGGAAATGAAAATTGTAAACGAGACTAAAAAAATACTAGAACTTACTGACTTAAACATTTCCGCAACCTGTATTCGAGTTCCGACAGTAGGAGCTCATTGTCAGTCGGTGTATCTGGAATTCAATGAGCCTGTCACTGCAAGCAAAATCTTACAAAAATTAGCCGAGTCAAAAGGAATAAAAATTTGTGATGATCCTTTTAAAAGTAATTATCCTATGCCAGTAAATGTCAATGGAAAGGACGAAGTTTTTATCGGCAGGATCCGTGAAGCGGGCTTCGAAAATGGCATTAACATTTGGGTATGCGCGGACAATTTGAGAAAAGGAGCCGCAACTAACGCCGTTCAGATATTGGAGCTAGTGTTGCAAGACTAGACGTCCAGCCTAAGATACTGTGCGTTTCAGGTATTTTTTTATTCAACTTAAGGGGTGTTTTTTATGCGTTTTTATCTAAAGTCATTTCAACTTTGGAAGCCTAACCGTTGTAAGAGTGTTAAAAGTATACGTATGAGAATACAAAAACAAATCTTTTTGAATTAAGCAGAATAAATCGATTTTTATTAAATCAAGCTCGAGGCACAAATTTTTCTTAAGTATGCGGGATTAAATTTTAGTGAAGTTTTTTCATTACCCGTAGCTATGAGCAATCCTAATATCATCACTCAAATTTTTCTCCTGATTTCCATCGCGCTTTTCAAGCTAGTTGCCGAAAAAAACCGGCTTAAACTAACAGCTATCAAATCGTCAGTGTTTTACCACGCAAATCACCATGTAAACTTAATTTTAGAAAACTTGAAATTTGAATGTAAGCGGTCGTTACTTCAAAACCTGGCAAATTATTGGCGTAAAGATTTCATTCTTTTGTGTAGTCACTGAATTTGAAGACATATTATGTTGGGGTTTTTAGGAGCTGAATTTTTTTAGAGTAAAATTTGTTTGGTCTTATGTTAACTCACTTAACGTACCAGATTTTTTTCAGGAAGGTCTGGCTTAACCTAAGCAAAAAATGCGTCACTTTATCACAATCTATGAAATCACGAAAAGCATACTGCGATTAAAATTAAATAAAGAAGGATTGTTTTAGGAACATTAACCAGTAGTGTCAAAAAAACAAGGTGTGTTTCTAAATCCCAAGCTTCGCAGCTAAAAAAGGAACGACAATAGAGTTATCACCCTAAAACTGCACCCGATGGAAGCTTCAGAATTCCTGAATTAGCTCCCTTTATGGTATCTGTAACACCTGAAAATCTCTTGGAAGCGACAAAATACTGGTCTAGCCCGGCTTTATTAAAAAACCAAGTAATTACGTAGATTTTTAAAGATCTTTTGAATTTCCCTCACTCTTTTAAAACTTCCTTTACCGCTTTTCCTAAAGCTGCGTGGTACTTTAGCGACCAAAAAAATCGTACCCTCGATGGCGGGCTTTTTGAGTCAACCAAAATACCAAATTTTTCAAGACTGAAAGCCGCGTTTTCTAAAGTTTCAGGAAACACTTGAGATGACGCAGTGCACCACGGAGAAATGGTCTCGACGAAATCTTCCAAAGTTTTAGTGATACCTAGCGAGTCCGTTTTCGGTCTATTGATGATTTCTAAAATCAGTGAGGGGACTTTTAAAGCCTTAATAGGTTTTACAACTCTAATCTTGTTACTTTTGCCAACAGTTACTAAGTGAACATGATACGAAAAACTTCCAAGAAGTGATACAAAATAATAAAGCTTAATTAATTTTGCTTTCATAGCATCTGAAATCCAAGTCGACTCATTCATTGAGTCAGAACTTAAATAATTTTCCCATCTTGTTTTTACTGCGTGCAAACTTTCCACAAGATGCCCTTGTTCGTCAGAGATCAAGCGGATGCATTCGGAAATTTTTCTATCAAGTTCCTGATCTGACTCTTTGCCATTATCTAATGAAATTTTCTGAGTTTGTAAAACCGAAAGCGCCTCAAAAAATTCAGCTAAACGATCAAGGTTTCTCGTTATCCTTTGTTCAAATTCAGCTTGTTCAACTTCCAAGCTCCTTTTACTCTCAGGATTTGACGCAGCAGATGAAACCGTTTCCTGTTTGCCTGTAGTTTTTTTTAACTCTTCTCGTTTTGAACCGAAAAAGCAAAAGGATAGGAAGCTTTTTGGCCTAATGTTAGCGGATATTTCCCTTGCCAGTTTTGAAAGTGTATCTGAGTCACTGGGTGTTATTAAACTGCTTACCTTCGTAAACGCCAATTTTTCGATGGAAGAAAGCAAGCTGAAAGCATAAGATTGTTTTATCGTATTTTCATTTAAAATGCACAGAGAATTCAAAATATCTTCAAGGTCATTCGTTTCAAAACTAGATAAATCTGTATCAAAACCCAACTCCCTAGAGAGTAATTCCACTGTCTGAAAAGCAGGCGTCACCCCCGGAATTCTTCCCCGAGACCCCATTTCGACTAGCTTCCCGGATCTATAACCCGTGATTAAGTGCGGGTCGATCAGCCAGAAAGTTGCAACGCAGGCGCGAACAATTTTTTCAAACAGTTCAGGGGAGCTTACTTTTTCAAAACGAGAAACTAATTCGTCAACGCAACCGGCCAAACCGCTGACTAAATGCTCAAGCTGTTCCTCACTAATTACAACCGCTTTGTATTCGGTGTCTTGAAGCAACCGCTTTGGATTCAGCCCACCGGGCTTTGGGCTTCTGTTGCCTTGAGCAATGTTTAATAAGAAAGAGCATACGACCTCGTCAAGACCAGCAAGCGTTTCAGTAACATACTTGGGGTCGTGTCTTAAAACAACTAAATTCGGGCACTTTGGTTGCTTAGACTCTACCGAAGTGCCAATAACCAGCAACATGATGACTGATTATATTTTTTTTGTTGTTTTTAAGCAAATTCAGCTTTAGTTAACTGGGCAGAACTTTTTTAGTTCAGACAATTTAACCTGAGCCTCCAAAAACATATCTTCCAAGGAGTAATCAAGTTCTAATATTTTGATCTCAAATCTGATGTCCTTTATTGTGTCAAACGAAAAATGCTCAATAGCAGCGTTAAATCCCTCGCTAAGGGCGACAACTGCTTGTTTTTTTAAATTGGCTATGTCTTCCGGCCTAAACCATGAGGGTTTTACCAGCTCGACAACAGCAAAATCGCTACTGACCACAAAAGAAAGCACGCAGCCAAGTTCAAGGATTGACGGCACAAGATTTGTATCAATCCTATAGCTTTTGCAAACTTCGTAAAAGAAGGGATCCGGTATCACAGAAAATGAGCTTGTGATAACCAAACCAAGCTTTAAAGCATCTTCGTATGAAACGTCTTTAGAAGCTTTAAATCCTCTTTTGTGTTTTGGATTTAAGCTTAACGAACCCTGATCATAATGAATCAGCATGAGGCCGCTCGGCATAATTCTACCACATGATTACCCTAACACTAATGCCTGACCTATTGAAACCTTCTCGAATACTTTCTTCGTAAAAACCATTTTCCTCTCAAAAAGCAACCATACGAACGATCCTAATTCAAATCGAGCTATCTCATCTCCTTTTAAAAAGTTTCCAAGGTGATATTCACGCTGGAACTTTTCTGAGAAAACGATTCTGCTTACCCCTAGAGCACCGACAAGTATCATACAAATTGCCCCGAGCTGATCTGTAGAAAAATACACGAAAACGCGTTTGTTTAGAAAAAGGGCATCATCCAGATACCAGATTTTATTCTTGGGGTTAACGCTTCCAAGACAGATACCTTTTCGCTCAACACTAAGCACAGACCCACTTACCGGACTGTACACACGATGAAAATCCGAAACAGATAAATAGATTCCCAGACAGCTTTCGACAGAAAACCTAACCTGTGATATTAACCGTGACAATTTTGCCTTTGCTAAAACACCGTCTGCATTTATACCATCAACCTGAAGAATTGTCCCCTCACAAGGCGATACAACCGAGCCGTCTTCAATTTTTACATTTTCAGGCTCCCTTATGAAAACTTCTAAAAAACTTTCGTAATCATCGAAACTCTTTTTCTTTGCTTTGGACAGATCAATGTCTAGCGCCGAACACACTCGAGCTAAGATTTTTCTTAAACAAATCGGAATTGTAGTCCTGCATAAGATGCGGAGTATCATGGTATACGGAATAGCAACTAATGTGACGAGAAAAAAAACGGGGTTCATGCTGTTTTCTCGTTCAAGATTGATGGAAATTCTGGCTTGAGGTAATATAAAATAATGCGAAGTATTTTTAAATATTTCTCGGAATCGCGAGAAGAGTTTAACAAATTCACGTTTCCAAAAAGGTCGGAGGCTAGCAGAACAACATGGGCTGTTTTAATTATAATTTTTTTGGTATCATTATATTTGTTCTTTGTTGATTTCATTTTCAGCAGAATTGTAAAGCTTTTTTTGCCTTATGAATGATAAGTGAGGTTTTAGTTATGACAGAAGAAACAAAGGACGAAACAAAAAACGGGAAAGTGGATCCACATAACCCGTCTGTAGATGGAGTCACGGCGGAAGGGAGCAGAAAAACCGGTAAAAACTGGTATTCCGTTTATGTTCAATCCGGTTGTGAATTGAAAGCTTTGGAAGCTCTTAAACACAGAATTAATCAGAGCTCTTTTAAAGACAAGTTTGGCGAGATACTTTTGCCAAAAGTAAGTCAGGGTGACAATGAAAGCAGGGCTAAAAAGCTAATGCCCGGCTATATTTTTATAGAAATGGAGATGACAGATGACACATGGGATTTGGTTAGAAAGACGCCAAAGGTTCTTGGATTCATAGGCGGTTTCAAAAATCCTCCTCCAATTCCTGAAAATGAAATTGCTAGGATCAAAGAAATAATTGAAACTAAAGGGGAAGCTCTAAAAGTAAAGCTAGAATTTTCACCCGGAGATATCGTAGTCATAAACGATGGCCCATTTAAAGACTTTACTGGCAGAGTCACGGACGTAGACAACGACAAATCAAGATTGACGGTTGAAATCTCTATTTTTGGAAGGCCAACTCCTGTTCATGTTGATTTCATTCAGGTCAATAAAAAGTAAGTCGCGGAGAATATCTGGCCTTTTACTTGTGTCTGTTATGAAAGCTCAGCCTATCGTAACTTGAAAAAACAATTGATTTATTTAAAAATCTAAAAAAGCTGATTTAATAAAGATAGATTAGAGGGAAAATCATTAAAAACCCGCTTAAAAAAATTGGTGTCCTGTTTTTTATATTTTTTGCATCGTTGACCGGTTTTTTAACGGCAGTTACAAAATTTTTTCCCAAAATACACAACTTCCACACGTTGTCAAATAGCACAGCGTTTAACCGTTGACCGCCATTCTCGTATAACACACCAAAGCTTGAAAGTCCTCTAAAAGATTGTTCCTAAAATAACGTTATAAACCTCTTTACTCTTGACATTGAAAACTACCCTGAAAACCCCTGTTTTCCTGGACTACTTGCCCCTTAATCCACTTCTTTGTAAAGTCTTCGCTTTATTGATTTTCATAAAGACCAAAAACAACTCCAAAACTTCCCTTATTTTTCTACCTCTGAGTTTACTCGTTACCGTTTAGATTTTGTTACTTTAAGTCGGTGGGCACTCACAAATTCCACTGTAATCCATGTACTATCTTGGGACATTAACCCCACTTGTCTGCTTGCCGATGATTAATTTTAATCTTAATTTTTTTTTTGATATCTTCAAAAAAGTTAATATAAACCGACTTGCTACGTATAGCGCCAAATACTTGGCTGTGTCCCTGTTACCCCAAATAGTGTTTGACATTTCAACCATCTCTGGCACCAGTTTTTCAACGGTCTTCCGGATTACTTTTTACTAATTTTAATACTTTACTAATTGATATTGCCTGGGTTTTCTTACAAATATCAAAGCAATTAACGGCTTCGGTTAGATTGCCCTAGGGATTGAGATTATTTTGCTATCGTTCAATTACAATTTTTTTTGAAATTGATTATCTTCTGTAAATATTACATAATTTTTCTGCGCATATTTTGGGTGAAACGGGAGAGCTTTTGTTGCCAAGGTTTGTTCAAAAACTTGTGTAGTTTTTATAATTAACAGTAGTGTTTACCAAGCGGTTTGAGCTTGCAATTCTTGCATGCTTCGAGTTGGCACGATCGACGCGAACCGTGTCAGCCTCAAAAATATGCGAGTGGCTTGGAATAAGCTTGGATTTTGGCCACCAGATACTTTACAAGTTAAAAAAATCAGGTCTTATCCAGACAGAAAGAGGATCAAAAGGCGGAATAAAGCTAGCTCGAGACCCATCATCTATCACGCTTCTCGATATTCTTATCGCAATTGAGCCAGAGGCTCTTAAACTGTGTTGTGAAAAAAGGGAAATATTTAATTTCTGTGTGAAAGACAACGAGATTTGCAGACTCAGAAACTTTTTTTACTCGACGTTCAAAAAAATTGAAAAGGAGCTTACTATTACCATTAAAGATTTTTTGGAAGACGGTTTGTTTTGGCCCCGGGAAAAAAAACGCCAAAAAACTTTATAATATGTCTTGTTTTTGATCTTCTCGTTGTTGCAAGATACTTGAACTTGCAGCGTTTCTATGAAGACGAATCACAAATTACTAGAACTTGCGTACACGATTTTGTCTCTGAAATGTCTCTATCCAGATGACTTCGTCAATAGCGTCTTTCAGCGGTTTGTTTCAGCTGTTCTTGAGACAAAGTCTGACACTTTTCAGATTACACCGTGTGATCTTTGCAAGCTTAGAAAAAGATGCGCAGTTGCAGAGAAAATGCTTGAAATTGACTGGGCAAACCGAGTACGAAAATCGGTTTCCCCAAAAAAAAGTCTTTTAAGTTTTCCGTATTATGACAATTACTTATCTCTTGCTTCTTTTGAAATAGGATTGATAAAAAACTTTAAAAAGGCTTCGAAAATCATATTTGTCGGCTCAGGACCTTTGCCTTTATCCGGAATTCTGTTAGCAAAAAGCGGTTACGAAGTTTGGCTAATGGACCGTTGCCCTTTCGCCTGCTTCCTTGCTGAGAAGCTGTTAACTAAACTTGGAATGATAAAACGTTGTAAAGTTTTGCAGCAGGACGCTTTTAGGTTCTCAAATTACTCAGATTTCCCAATAATCATACTCGGAGCTTTGGTTGGTCAAGACGAAAAAGAGAAAAACAAACTGTTACAGTCGATACTTTCAAACACTCTCAAAGGAAGCCTTATTCTTGCAAGAAGCACTTGGGGTGCAAGACGTGTATTTTATCCCGTGGTAAACACGGAGTGGTGTAAGCCATGCGATTTTATTGAAGAATTTCGACCAAAAGATCCAAAACTGGTGAACTCTTGCGTGGCATGCATTGTTTAAAGAAATTATTTGTAAAAATTAAACCCCAAAAAATTTACAAAGCCATATAGAACAAACCTTTTTCTCCCACATCTAACAGTTTATAATTCAATACTTTCCGAAAAGCCTCTGGATCGGGTTCCATTACGGCTGCGTACCTACAACCTGATTATAGTGTCCCCTGACCTTTAAATTTATTCCTTCTACTACTGCAGAAAAAGCCATAGCAAAGTAAACATAACCCCTGTCGAAATGTGTTCCAAAGCCTTCTGCTAAAAGAAGGATTCCAATCATTATTATGAACGCCAGAGCCAACACTTTTATGGTCGGATGGTTCTGGACAACCCTTACAATGAACCCTGAAAAAAGGACCATGAATACCACCGATGTCACTATAGCTCCAGCCATCACCCAAAAACTGGAGACAAGGCCAACAGCCGTTAAAATTGAGTCGATAGAAAAAACCATATCTACCATTGCAACTTGTATCAAAGCCTTGCCAAATGTTAATGTTGGCAAATCGGTTCGCCTAGCGGACTTCATACCTTCGAGCTTTTCATGGATTTCACGAGTTCCTTTCCAGATTAAAAATAAACCGCCAAATATTAGAATAAAGTCTTTGATTGAGAAATTGAAAACAATCGGATTAGTCAGCTTCATTATATAACCCAAAAAAGCAAGTAAAATAAGACGTGTTATTACAGCGAGCAACAGGCCAACCTTTCTCGCCAACTCTACTTGATGGGCTGGGAGTTTACTAGCGACGATTGAGATAAAAATAATGTTGTCTATACCAAGTACAATCTCAAGCGCAGTAAGAAGTAAAAAACTTGAAATAAGGTCTAAAGTCATACTGACTAAGCAACTGTTTCAGTCAATTGATCAGAGAACAAATACTCGGTTTTTATTTGAACAGAGGATGATAGAGTTTTCTTAACTGGACAACTTTCAGCCACTCTTATCAATTCCTCTTTAATATACTCAAGTGCTACAGGGAAAAACACTTTCAAATTTATTGCTTTAATCTCTCCTTCAGGACCTTTTTGGTATGTGCATTCAAATTTTATGTTTTCGAATGATACGTTTAATTTCTTTTCCAGATAAATCGCAACAACAGCCAGCACACAAAGCCCAACCGAGGCGGAGAACACATCACGAGGGTTAGGGTACTCACCAAGCCCTCCCCACTGCTTATCGACATCACAAAAATTCAGGCAATCGTTTTTTATGCAATAAACTATTCTTTTGTCCTTTGATAACCACCCATGAAGCACTTTTTCCATGACTGAAGAGCTAAAATATAACCTAACTTCTAAGCGTTATCCATACCTTTCAGTCATACCTGCTCAATGATCAAAGCGCCCAGCTTGCTAACATCAGAAGGGCCTATAATCACTTCCCCGTATCGCATGGGTTTGCTAAAAGCTTGTAAAGCATCCACAAACTCTCCTGCAGAGCAACTAAATAAAGATTCACGCAGCTTAGCTCTAAAGTCTAGAGGAACATCAAATACCTCATAAAAGACCGCTTTTGAGAGTTCTCCCGCAGGCCCTAGAGGCATATCTAGTCCTCCCAACATTGACACTGCCGTTCTTTCAATATCCTCGTCGGAGAGCCAATTTAAAAAGTAGTCGGAAGAGAATTTTCTAAACTTTTCAAGACTTTCCTCGGGTTTGGGATCATCCCACGATGTGAAAACAAAATACTTACCCCAGCCGACCGAAGTTAAGTTACCTCCGTAGGCTCCTCCACGAGTTCTTATTTCGTTCCATACAAAAGTCTCCGAAACTAATTTTTCGATCAAACCGGTCAAATGTATTATGGGAGTTTCGAGGGCTACTGCTCTACAAGCAGCGCTTACCTGCAGGTCTAATGGTATTGAATACACTCCGACGGCTTCGTTAAATCGGTCAAAAATTACGGATTCCGATCTCTCACTTTTTGTGAAAGGTGTGAAGCATGCTACTTCCCTTGACGTCGTGAACACCAGAGGTTCGTTTTTGGTTACCTTTGTCCATAAATTGTTTAAGAGCCCAACTATGACTTCGGGACTCGTGGCCGTTAAATACTTAACCTGCTGAATTCCTCCTAGCAGATCATCAATATTTCCAACGGCGCAAACCCTACTAAGCGCAAACTTTCTGGCAAATCGTGCAGGTACCGCAACAATTTGGTTTCTAAGTTCAGTCCGATACTCCCTGAAAAGCTTTGTTACGAGGTCAAAATTTTCAGTTAAACCCAAACCTTCTATCATTTCCTCGAGCAATTGGACGCCCGTTTTGAGTTTGTCCTCAAGACAAGTAAAGTCTATGCGAAAAAAACAACGCGCAGCATCGATGGTGTAAGGTGACCCGAAAAAAGGGTACGCGTGGACAGTGGCAAAATTTTCAAACAGTTTAAGGCTTAACTCGTACGGTGAACTTTTTTTTGTTCCAACTTGTGTAAAAACCTCTCCCAGAAAAGAAAGCAACTGTATCTCTTCAAAAAAGTCAATTGGGTAAAGCAGACTTGTGTAAATCAGGCCATTGGTATCCGTGCGGTAGAAAAAAATGTTATCCTGAATTTTTTCGCACCGATAGCTCTTACCCTGACGCGGAAAATTGGCTCTTCTTAGACTAGGCACTACGGATACATCCTCGTCAATGGTGGAGTGATATATTTCGAGGCGTCTGTTTATGTCCTCAAGAGCTTTAAGCGAATGTTGCTCCAGAATCTCCCGAGACCTAGCTTTTTCTTTTTCCAGAAACTTAAGTGAATAACTTTCATCAGGTCGCAAATCAATAACCGCAAAAGTGTCGGTGTTAAAAAGCTTGCGTCGAAATTCGTCGACAGAAGCAAATACTTCCTCAAAAGGTTTACCGAGGAAGGATGTTATTTCGTTAAGAACTTTGTCAATCCCCAATCCAAATGGCAAGAAAGGGCAGGTTTTTAGAACAATTTGGATCCCTCTGTCGGGATTATTAAGGAATTTTTCAATAAAACTAGCTTTAAAATTTTCGTAAACCGGGAATAAAAGTTTTTCGGAAAATTTTTCAGAGAGCACATTTAAAACCACCTCCTCAAAATCACCTAGTCTTTGGCTTTTGGTGTCATCTATATCCTGATAACCAACGGTAAATAGGTTGCCAAAGGGAAAGTTTAGGGTTCCCGTTTTTATAACTTTCTCGGCAATATCTAGTTCTCTCATTCGTTCAAGCAACGGAGAGGTCGCGAATCCTAGAAGGCAAGCGTCCAACAAATCAGTCACGACAAAATTTTCAGCTTCAGATGCAAATCTTGCCAAAGCGTACCATCTTTTATCACTCGGCTTCGATTTTTGAAAAGTTGCGACAATATTTTTTGGATTAATTCTTGATGGTCTATCGTCAGTTACTCTGATGCCATCTGTCTTATCAGTTGTGTTAATCAGTTCTTCAAAAATTTCAACCAATTTTTCAAATTCATAACTACCGAAAGTTAGTATCCTAAGGTTTTGCAAGGTGTAGTTTTTTTTATGGAAATTAACTAATTCTTCATAACTTAACTCCAGTATTTCTTCAGGATCACCACCCGAGTCCAAAACATAATGCGAATTTTCAAAAAAGGCTTCATGCACCGCTCTGGCAAAAATAGTGTAAGGTTCGCTGTAATAGCCTTTCATTTCATTGTAAACAACTCCCTGAAACTTGACTGAATTACTTTCTATTACCGGGTGTATCCCTTGAGTCCAGAAAGCTTCCTCTTGCAGCAAAGGGTTAAAAACGCTATCCCAGTAGACGTTCACCAAGTTAACAAAATCCGCAAAAACAAAGCTGGACGCTGGAAAAGCCGTTAGGTTGTGGAAGGTTATTGCGTTTAAAAATGTCTGAACCGAACTTCTAAGAAGAACCGCAAACGGATCCTTGAGGGGAAATTTTTTTGAACCGCAAAGAACGGTATGTTCAAGAATATGAGGTATACCTTTGGAGTTTTCAGGTATGGTGACAAAACATAAGGCGAATGTTTGATTCATGCATGAGGGATCTTTGACAATTTCCAGAGTTGAGCCAAATTTCGTGTGTGTATATGACCTATATTCAATGTTATTTAAAAACAATTTACTGCTGGTCAACTCAAATGACATGAAGCTTTTAAGTTAAACATTCGGCCTTAATTTATCAAGACTTTTGGGAAAAGCTAAGCAAAAACAAGTGTTTTCCTCAGTCGATTCTACAAGCCTTATTTCGCCCCGCATCGACGCCATAAGTATCTTAGTTAAATACAGACCAAGACCGGTGCCACCTGCACTTGTTGTAAAATAAGGCTCAAATATTTTTTCACGAAGTTCCAAGGGTATCTGTGCACCTCGATTGTAAATGTAAGCGTAAATAAAACTTGAATCCTCGGTTAAAACCACTTTGACCTGCGATCCATCAGTTGCATGGTTAAAGGCATTTTCTAAAACATTCTTAAAGGCAATGCTTAAAACTGTACGATCTGACACCACCTCGTTGCTAGTCAATTTGCTAACCGCGGTAAAATCTACATTCTTTGACACAGGCTTTACTGCCTGAGAAACCTCAAATAAAAGATCACAAATGTCAAAAGACGATAGCTGAATGTTCTGTAGTTTAACATCTGAAAACAACCGAACAAGCAACCTTTTGAACTCAACAATCTGATTAAGAATAGACTCAAGCTCAATCTTTAAAGATACGGTTTCCGTTGAGTCCCTCAAAGCTTTCAATTTTTCTTCTATCGGCATTAGCGGATTCCTGACTTCATGGGCAAGTCTTGACAATAAATCTCTTAAAAAAATGTTCCTTTCTTCCTGAACAAGATTTGTTACATCTCGCAAAGCGACAACACACTTTGTTTTTTCAGGATTTAAAATTGTCACGAAGACTGAAAATAAAGTTTCGCGAAATTGAGCTATTTTCGAGCCGGTCGCTGGAAATGTCTGAAATTTCTGAAACGATTGTTCCACTACCTCCTGTATTTGTCCTAGTAGCCAGTCAATAGAAAGGCTTTTTCTTAATCCGGAAAAGAACACATTCTGGTAAACGATTTTGGTGTTTTCAATTATTGCTATTGCGACCCCGCAATTGTTTAAAACGGCCTGTAATTCTGATGACTTATCCTTTAATTCCTTTACCGTCGATTGTAATGTTAAAACCATCGAGTTGAATTTTTTCGAGACTAAGTAAAATTCAGGAGGTTGCCTTGATTCTTCAAGCCTAAAAGAAAAATTACCTCTGCTTACTTCGTCTATGCCTTTGACTATTCGATTGAAAAAACTTGTAAAATTCCTTCCCAGAAAAACTCCTAACCATAGAGCGGAAAATAAGGACAATAGAACCACGAATGCAAGGTTTGCCGTTAAATGTCGGACAACCGACCGCTTTTCCTTAAGATAGTCTGCTATGGCATCCTGTTGTCTTTTAAGCTTGAGATAATTCTGAGCTAAGCTGTCGTCAATCCTTAAGATTAACAAATGGTTTCTGCTTGGGTAAACAAAAAAAAGCTTTGACTCGTAAAAAGCCAGTCTTGACGATGAACCCGTAAACCTTTTTTTAACCGCAAGAAATTGTTTTGAACAGTTGCCAAAAGCTTTAGAAGTCATTGAAATTAAACACGTATCAGGAGAGAGATTTTTTGTTTTTACGTTCTTCCTGAATTTTAACTTAAACGATCTAATTTTTTTATTTATTTCTTTTTCAAAGTAAGCCACAGATCCTTCGATATTTACCAAATCAGCTTTGGTTACAAGGGAGTCTAAAACCAAGTTAAAGACTAGTATTGTAAAAACTGTAATGGCGCAGATAGGGGTAATTAATGAAAAGAAAAATATCAAAAAAAGCTTCCATGTGATTCTTCGCGCAAACCATAATTTTTCGCGCCAAAGATACTTTATAAAGTTTCTAACCAGAAGAAGCACTAGGCCAGCAGAGACTAGGATCAGCAAGGTAATAGTCAGTGAGGTCGGGAGGGTCATTTACCTCTGCCTCAGTTGATATTCCTCCCAGCCGTAAGATTTTCTCTTGAAAAACTGACTTCCAAGAAAGAACAAAAACTTGCTGGCAAAAGACGCGTAAGGTTTTACACATCGAACTTCAGCTTTAATCTGAATGGAAGTAGCCTCTGCATTCGGCTGAATGTACGCGGGACTTAAAAAATCATTTAAAGCTTCTGACAAGTTCGAATAGAGAAGAGTTATGCCCGGAAGTTTGTCGCCTTTAATGTCTTCAGAAATTGAGATCTTGCCATCACTTTCGCTCACCTTCAAATCCCGTGATAATACAAATTCGCGGGAGCATCTGTTTTTTAACCCTCTTTTTGTACACAAAAGATACCGAAACAGTAAAGACACATTTTTAACGCGTTCAATGCATTCTCTTGCAACTTGCTCTGTTTGAAACCATATTTCAAGTCTGGTCCTGTTTGAATCAGCCCAATTTAATTTCAAAACATCAGAATATAAAAAACCAAAAAAAACCAACAAAAATGTTCTCATGAGAACAAAGTTTTTGACCTTGTCACCAAGTTTTTGCCCTTTTCTGTAAGGCACCGTCCTTTTTTTGTTCGGATAATCAGCCCCTTTTGCAAAAGGAACGGTTCCACTACATCCTCAAGAGAATCTTCCGGCTCCCCTGTTGACGCAGAGATCGATGAAAGACCAGCCGGACCTCCCCTAAAGTTGTAAAAAAGTGTCTCTAATACCTTTCTGTCAAGCCAGTCAAGGCCATTTTCATCAATTTGAAGCATCGAGCATACATCATTTGCAATTTTTTCCGTTATTAGCGATACCCCTGTAACCAATGCAAGGTCACTGGCGCGTTTTAAGAGGCGATTTGCGATTCTGGGTGTTCCACGCGACCTTGAGGCAAGAATATGAGCTGCAGAGTCTTCGATCTCAATTTCGAGTTTTTTTGCGGATTGAAGAATTATCTGGCATAGGTCAGCATCTGAGTAATAATCAAGCCTTAAAATAATTCCGAATCTGTCGCGTAAAGGAGACGAAAGCAGTCCTGTCCTGGTTGTAGCGCCAATTAAAGTGAAAGGTTTGAGATTTAATTCAATCGTCTTGGCAAAAAGGCCTTGACCGGTGACAATGTGTAGCCTGAAGTCTTCCATAGCAGAATAGAGAATTTCCTCAACTGGCTTGGGCGTTCTATGAATCTCGTCGATGAACAGTATTTCGTTCTGTTCTAAACTATTTAAAATTGCCGCCAGATCGAAGGGTTTTTCTAGCGCCGGACCTGTGGTCGAGGTGAGTTTTACTCCAAGCTCGCGCGCAACTATCTTGGCAAGACTAGTTTTGCCAAGACCCGGCGGCCCATACAATAGAACATGGTCAACCGGTTGAGATCTTATTTTTGAGGCTGAAACCGCAGTTTTCAGGTTAAGCTTGACATTTTCCTGACCAATGAATTCGTCAAAATTAGTTGGTCTGAGAATATTTATAACTTCCTCTGTTTCAGAGTCAAAAGATTTATCAAGGGACATGCTGATCACCTAGCTGGCAGAGGGACTCGAACCCACAGCCTGCTGATTACAAATCAGCTGCTCTACCGTTGAGCTATGCCAGCGATTTGAAAAATTTTACCAGATCGCAAGAATTTGAGCAAAATTAATGGTATACTCCAAAACAAATGAAGGGGATCGTTCTAGCGGGTGGACTGGGAACAAGACTTTACCCTTGCACGCGTGTAACTAACAAACACTTGTTGCCTGTTTATAACAAGCCTATGATTTATTACCCGATTGAAGCGCTCGTCAAGCTTGGCATCACAGAAATTATGGTTGTAACAGGGGGCAACTACGCAGGAGATTTTCTCAAGCTTCTCGGCAGTGGCAAGGAGTTTGGTTTAAAGCATATCCATTACACATATCAGGAAAAAGAAGGCGGGATTGCGGAAGCTCTAGGTCTTTGTGAACATTTTTGTTCTGGTGACAGTATGGTTGTTTTTCTTGGCGACAACATAATACAAGGTAATGTAAAAAAGGGGTACTCAAGGTTCCTTGAAAAAGGCGCGCGGGGAGCCATGATTTTTTTAAAAGAGGTCGAGGACTGTCAAAGGTTTGGGGTGCCTGAATTCGACAATGCAGGCAAACTTTTGCGAATTGTCGAAAAACCTCAAAACCCCCCGTCAAAGTATGCTGTGACAGGAATATATATGTACGATAGCTCTGTTTTTGATTACATCAAAAAGTGCGTGCCATCTGGAAGAGGAGAACTGGAAATCACCGATGTCAATAACTTTTACATCCAGGCAGGTCTCATGGACTATGAAATTCTTGACGGCTGGTGGACAGACGCAGGCACCTTTGATAGCCTCCTTCGGGCTTCTCAGCTTGTCCAACTGACTGGGGCTAATAACGATCACTGACCAAATGCGGTGTCTGGTTACAGGGGGGGCTGGATTCATAGGATCAAACTTTGTTCGTTTTTTATTAACCAGAAACTTATACGATAAAGTTGCAGTAGTTGATAACCTTAGCTATGGGGGCTATTTAGATAATTTAAACGGAGTTTTGTCAGGAATTGATTTTTTTCAAATTGATATATCTGATTATTCATCGCTTGCCAAAGTTTTTGAAGAATTTCGACCAGACCACGTCTACCATTTTGCGGCACAAAGTCATGTGGACAGATCGATACTAAACCCGGGACAGTTTATCAGTTCCAACATAGTTGGCTCTTTTAATTTGTTTGAGCTTTCGCGGATTTATAAGACCCAAAAGTTCATCCATGTGTCTACCGACGAGGTATATGGATCGGCTAACCCGGGTGAGAGTTTTCTTGAGTCTTCTCCGTTAGACCCGTCAAGCCCCTACTCTGCTTCTAAAGCAGGAAGCGATTTGTTGGCGTTAAGTTATTACAAAACTTTTAATTTTCCGGTCGTAATAACCAGGTCATCAAACAACTATGGCCCATACCAGTTACCTGAAAAATTTATCCCGCTTGCAATTACTAACCTTTTGGAAGGCAAACCAGTTCCAATTTACGGAACTGGAATGAATATACGCAACTGGCTTTATGTAGAGGATAACTGCGAGGCAATTTTAACTGTAGGGTTGCATGGAGCTACTGGAGAAATTTACAACATTGGCGGGTTGCACGAGTGTGAAATTCCAAATCTCGAGCTTGCAAAGATTTTATGTGATCTTCTTGGGAGGAGTTATTCCTTGCTTGAATTTGTCAAAGATCGGCCAGCGCATGATTTAAGGTATTCACTCGACAGTTCAAAGATAAAAAAACAGCTAAACTGGGAAGCAAAAACGAAACTGCGTGATGGCTTGCATAAGACTGTCGAATGGTATTCAACTAATAGGCCTTGGTGGGAGAAAAGAAAGAAGGAACTCGAGGAGTATTACAAACAAAACTATGGCAATAGATAAAGTTGTCGTTTTTGGAGGAACAGGTCAGGTCGGGTCAGAATTAAAAAAGTTAGCTGGCAGTGAGTTTATTTTTTTTGACTCAAAACAGGCAAATTTTCAGGAACGTGAAAAAGTTAGGCAGGTTTTATTAACCTTAAAACCTTCAGTCGTTGTAAACTTGGCGGGATACACCAATGTTGATTTGGCGGAACTGGAGAGAACAAAATGTTTTTTGGTTAATTTTCTTGCAGTCGAAGAAGTTATTTCATGCTGTGAGGTTTTAAAAAGTTACTTAGTCCATTTTTCGTCAGATTATGTTTTTGACGGAGAGCGTGGAAATTATGATGAACACGATATTGTTTCACCATTAAATTTTTACGGTCTTACAAAAGCGTGGTCGGAAAAGACATGCTTGTTATATGAAAACAGTCTGGTTGTACGCACAAGTCATATCTTTGGTGGAAGAAACAGCATAGTTTTTCGATTTGCCGAAAAGATTAGGGATCGAAAAAAATTGATAGTTTTGTCTGGGCAAAAAGTAAATATAACTTATGCTGTTGATCTTGCAAAGTTTATTCTGTTCGCAATCAGGGAAAGACTTGGTGGATTAATTAACTTTGCAAATTCAGGAACGGTTACTTGGCCAAGTCTTGTTGACCAAATTGAAAAATATTTTTATATTTCGACGGAGAAAGAGCTGGTTTCAGAGTTTCCTAGGCCTGCTCGGAGACCACAAAACTCAACTTTGAATTTAGAAAAGGTTTCCGGGATGTTTAATGTCAGAAATTGGGAGATTGCTTTGGATGAGTTTTTATCCAATAATTTTAGTGGTTGATGGACACGGTTGGGGTTTTGTTAGCAGGCGGAATTGGTTCAAGATTTTGGCCCTTGAGCAGACAATCAAGACCGAAGCAATTCTTAAAACATTTTAACGGCAAGACTTTTCTGCGTTGCGCGGTAGATCGTTTGCTTGCGTCAATAGGGGAAAATCACGGATCAATTTTGGTTGTGACTAACGAAAAATACAAAGATCTTGCAGTGCAAGAGGCTCCTGAAGCCATCATTTTGCCTGAAAAAGAGGGTCGTAACACAGCTCCTGCGATAGCCTATGCGGTGGCAAAAGCAAAAAGTCTTGGGGCAAAAAAAATGATTGTTGCGCCTGCAGACCATGTTTTTGAAAACGAAGAAAAGATGGTTTTGAAATTAAAGTCTGCGCTCGAATTTGTTGAGAAATCACCGCTTATCGTCATTTTCGGCCAAAAACCTATGTATCCACACACAGGTTATGGTTACATTAAAGTCGGGGGTTACGTTGATGAAGAAAAGTTTCCGGGTTTCAGGTATGTCAGGCGCTTTCACGAGAAGCCTAACCTTGAAAGAGCTAAATCCTACGTATCATCCGGTGAGTTTTTGTGGAACATGGGCATATTTGTTTGGTCTTTAGAGTCAATCCTTAGGGCTTTTGAGGATGAGCTGCCTGACTATTTTGAAGCAATTAACGAAATATCGAAAATTTTCGAATCAGGACAAGATCAAGAAAAAATTTTTGGAATTTTAAACTCACTTGAGCCGGTTTCAATAGACCTTGGGTTGATTGAACGCGTTCGAAACATATCGGTTATGGAGGTCGAAGATTGTGGTTGGAGTGATATTGGTAACCTTAAAGTTTGGGTTGAGTTGATTGAGAATTCAGGGGCAAACTCAACTGAGCATATTCAAATTGATAGTAACGGTGTAAAAGTGTATGTAGACAAAGGCCTAGTTGTTACAGTGGGTGTCAGCGATTTATTTGTAGTTAAGAAGGATGACATTATTTTAATTTGCGACAAGGAAAGAATTTCAGATGTAGGAAAAATTCCGGGAATTTTAGCAGAACGCGGTTTGGACCAGTATATTTAATCGGTGGCATAGGCACAGATTTTACCTGTCGTGTATAAAAAATGTATTGCGAGGTAATCAGAGAAAAATTTTTAAAATTAACGAGCAAAATTGATACTTTTTGAGTTAGGCAGAAGAATTTTTTTGGTGGACTACGAAGTTTTACCTAAATAAACTATCGTTACGGCAGGCAAATTAAGAGGTGTCAAGTTGATTGAAGGGTTTAAACTACTCATAAGCTCTTAAGTGACCCCAGGAACTAGAAATATTTACTTCCAAGTAACATTTTGATCTCAAGCTCGTAGGCAGCAAAATCTGCCTTAAGGTACGGGTTCTGTTGATACCTGTCGATGTCTTGAACATCTGGAGGGAACATAACTTTGCTCGCCTCATAGGCTACATCTAGCGCACTCACTACCACCCCAAGCATCGCTTCAGCATAACTCCTGTCCACCCCAAGTCTTGTCGCAACACTTGTAACAATCTGACTCGTTATCAACTTCGTCATCTCCTCTGCCACATCGCTTGATTTGATCTTCTCAAGCGCCTGCTCCAGAGCCTGTGTCTCTACACCAAG
>JANWWW010000060.1 GCA_025055295.1 Deltaproteobacteria bacterium
AAGATGGAGGCTACCAAGACAAACGAGGAATTTTTGGAAAGCATGAAAGCAAGCTCAAGCGCTATTACAGAGAATTAATTTAAGCATAAATAGTATCCAATAAATGACGTGGTAATGGAGGTCAAACTAAAAGGAATTGGTTGGGATATTCGAATTTGAGTCGCTTTGGGGCATGAGAGTAGATGTTTCCAAAATTTTGGCCATTACATCTGATTTCACGTAGGCACTAAACTTGATTTAGTTATATCAAATAATCACTTCTTTAGAGCGGTTGACGAAAAAGGAGAAATTCTCTGAGTATCTTCTTTGTGGATATTCTGGATTTCTTGAAAGATTTTTTTAGCGCACGTTTAAGATTTGCATCTCAAGATAAGAAAAAGCAACAATTTTCCACGGAAAAAAGCGATAGAAATTAAAGACTCGATTATGAGAAACTTTTGCATTTATCGCGCCCACGCGTCATGGAACGGCACTTTTTAAATTCGTTTGGTGTTTTATTTCTAAAGTTACTTGCTAGGTAAATTTATTAAGCTAGTATCAAATGTAATTCATTACATGATCGATAACCAAAAATAGCTCCCACAACTAGTATTTACACTGATAATATTCAGATTGTGAGTTTTTTAAAAATCCATTTTCAAGGGTCTGATGAAGACTGTCCTTTTAATTGTTTAAATTCTAACATACTCACTCATGTTTATCAAACAAAATTTCGAGTTGCTTGGTGATTATATAACAGTTAGGAATACTGTGCCTCGACAAGCTCTTTGCTTAGATATAAGTAAACACTATAACATACCTTAACAGCGTCTCTTTAGGTATAGACCTTTTGGCATACAAGACCTTCTGTAACTTGCTGTTGACACTCTTTATAACATTAGTAGTCGTAATAAGTCTTCCAAGCTCAAACGGATACTTTAAAAAGGATGTGATGCATTGAAAGTCCTTCTCTGACATCGCCACTACATCTTGATACTTCCCGTTCCACTTGTCCTTAAACTCCTTAAGCCCCATCTCTGTAAACAGGAATACTTTCTCCCTGTCATCTGATAAAACTTCTTTTTCTTCTTTGTAATAACACTGGTTCACACTCACCATTATTTCTGTCACAAGGTACTTCAATTTCGATGTCACCTAAGCTTGTTCTAACAAGTCTTTTATAAGTACCATTATCGTAATTCATTCTTTCAGAGTTTCTTTCATACTTGTTTGCCCTTATGACGGTCTCAGGCTCTGTTAGCAGAGCCTAATATAGAGTTTTTTGTAAAAACCTTATCATAGCGTCCTTACAATCTTGTCTTCCCATGTCTTGATCCTTCTACTAAAATCTATTTCGGTATACTTACCAAATCAAATTTTCACAAATAAAGGGGCGTACTCCGAAATTAAAATAAAAACTACTAACTCAAAGACTTCTGCCTGCTTTTTTCGAGTTATGCAATGGTCTCTTGTTTGTGGCTCGTTTGTAAGCAGATTTGTCTGGATGATCGTAGCTGTTTTTAAAACCTACATGCACACAAATGTGGAAAAAGTTTTAAAAAAGTTACTTTGAGAGTGCTAAAAATCTATATTGCTATTGAAGAATTTATTAGAAGGCCTCTTTAATCAGATTTTATGATTATTTAGCATTGATCAGTTAGAATATCCCACTTTCGCTCGCCATTTATCATGACGAAACTATTTTTAGAACTATACGAACTGGCTTGCCTCTACGGATTATGTCAAAACTGGCTGTGTCAAAAAACGGCAGTGATTTTACATACCTATAAAATTGTATAGGATAGTCGATTACATACCCGTGAGCGCCAATTATGATGTCGCCGATTTCAAAACCTAAGGCTCTGTAGGGTCCGTTAGGAGAAATGTCTAAAAGACGGTGTTCTGGAACAAGCTGAAGCGCCGTGGGCCTGACAAGCTTTACAAGTCTAGCCTCGGTGACTTCGGGGCTTGAAACAATCTGCTGAATAATCTCTTTAGGAAAAACTTTTTCAACTATGGTAAGACCCTCTGGATCTCCTCCGAGCAAGTCTTTCAGAACCCGAGGCTGTTGAGTGTCTTTTTGAGACTCTGGCACTTTTGCAATCCGAAGAGTCGCGCATCCTAGAAAAGTCAAAACCGACATATAGATTAGGATAAGGCGCATAGGCTTAGAATTTGGTTGACTTTTTCTACTGTTTTGGATAATTCATTATTTTCAACATAAAAGTCAATAAAGAATTTACCAATTGTCATTAGACTTTCCAATTCATTTCTGACAATTTGAAGTCTTGAACTTAATCGATTTTTGTCGATCGTCTTTTCTCTCGCTTCCAGTCTTGATTTAATGTCTTCAAAACTTGACAGCAAACAAATAGACAGTACCATCTGAGACCAACAACGTTTTAAATTCTTGGCGCCGTTGAGGTTGACAACATGCGTGATGATACAATCAGGTCTCGGCTCGATAAAGGGAATACCATAAAAATATTGATCATATTCGTCAACCTCCAAGAGCAAGCCTTTTTTTGCGAGTTCGCTGAACTCAGCTTGAGAAACGAAGTGATAATCGACACCCTGTACTTCATGTGGACGCTTTGGCCGAGTTGTGTAAGTTGGGCAGCGCTTTATAGGAAGCCTTGTTAGTCTCATTAAAGAATGTGTGACTGTACTTTTGCCAACGCCACTGGGTCCCGTAATACACAAAAACCTGATTGGTTGCACTTGTAATTGTGGAGTAAATTATACAACATGCTCGTTTTGTTATTGGAACCTGACCCCATGATCAGGCCTTTCATGGCATCATTTCAACCCGGAATAACAATTAAAAGGCGTCACTGGTTTGAAGATTTTGGTCAACAAGTAACATTGATACCTCATTTGTTGGCAAGCAAGGAAAACAGTATTGAATTGGCCATATCCCTAACGAAGCGAAAGGTTGGCGGTTCAATATATATACTGGTGGATCCGCGGGATACCTTTGCGGTTCAGGTTTTCCAAAGCCTCGAGCTTCCGACGATGTCTTATTTTTCCACCCTGTTCGAGGAAAGAGATACCGGAAGTTTGTCCTTGCTCAAGAAAATTTTAGACACAATCCCTATCGGTTGCTTGCTCTTTACGCATGATTTCGAACCTCTGTACCAAAATAAATTTTTCTCAGCGTTCACTCCACTTCAATCAATTAAAGTGAATATAAACGCCGTGCTTCAAAGCGTTTTTTCGAAGTTGCCCTACGACGGGTCGGCAGAGCGCATCGAGTTGTTGAATTTCCACGGGTTTGCCCAAAATAAACGAATACTTGTGGGAAACAACGAATACGTACTGTCATTTGTATCGGATAGTCGTGTTGCCAGCGAGACATTATCGTACTTGGATCTTGTTATAAACCTGAGTATATGGGGTTTAGACAGTATAGTTTCCACTCCCAGATTTGCGCAGTTTCGAGAAACCAAGCCAACCTCAAAGACCATAATCAGTGAGGCGATCTACTCTTTAGATAAGGTTTTGCCAGATAGTTTTGTTTTTAACGTTACAGATATGTACGATCATGCCTTTACTTGCAACTATAGTCAAGCGGTTAAGCTGATGGTTTATTGCCTGTTAAAGGTATGTGTTCTAACTGGCTGGGGTGGTAATATCGAGATAGAAGTTTTGCCGAGAATTGAGAGTGGCGAAGGGGTTATATATGTTTCTGGTTCAAATTCCGCTAAAAGAAAACCGCAAATATATGACCTTTCGTATTTGGATGTGGTTTCAAATCATTTAGAAAGATTTATTCAGGAAATTGAGAAATCATTGGGTGATTTGGAGGAAAATATGAACGTGAAAATAGACTGGGGTCTCAATCAAAATCAGCCAACCTGCAGCATAAAAATTTTTTAGGCTAGACTTTACTTTTGAGTTGAACTTTGTTTAAGATACCCTATATGAGTGAAACAACTTCTGAAAACTACAACGAAGATGCTTTGGTTAGCGCGATTAAAAATTTAACACTAAGCCAAGCGGCTTCCCTTGTCAAAAGGCTAGAACAAGAGCTGGGGGTAAGTTCAATGCCGTCGGTTGGTTTTATGCCACTTCAGGGTATCCCGCAACAAGGTGGAGGTCAAGAAGCAGAAGAAAAGACTGAATTTGATGTCATATTGGAAGATGTTGGAGCAGAAAAGGTCAAAGTGATAAAAGTTTTGCGTGAAATTACGAACCTTGGCTTGAAAGAAGCGAAGGATCTGGTCGAAGCGACCCCTAAGCCTGTTAAAGAAGGAGTGAGTAAGCAGGAAGCAGAGGAAATTAAAAAGAAATTTGAAGAGGTAGGCGCCAAAGTTACAATTAAGTAAGTTAGGATAAATTACAGCATAGGTAGCAATAACACGTTCAAAAATGGTGTTGTTTCTATCGAAAAAATTGTGTTATAGATAAATCGGTCTCAGTACCTCGTAGGTCAAGACGTTACTTTGAATTTGGTGGGACAGTCTTTGTTTTAAAGTGCGGCTGTTGGTATCAAATACTTCGTCTCATAATCCTTAAAATCGATCGAAACAAACCACCAGTGGTCCGTAAAGCCATCTAAATTTATTGATCGTTGTGGATGTTATTCCAAAAATGTTGTCTTGGCATGGGATTGTTAAGTTTCCCATGGCCCGAAGTTTAGACAATCGTCTAATCGTTAGAGCTTTCATAATTGACCCTTATATGGTGCTTCAACGATAACCAAACTTCCAGCCAAAAACTTCTTTTAGGGTTGAGTTTTCTAGAAAAACAGGTTCAACTACTTTTTCGGGCAAAAAAGTAGTTATTTCTGCCCTGTTTTTAAATAAAAATTTTGGATACTTAATATGACGTGTCCTGACTAAAAATTAAATAGCATGACAGCTTTAAAAAAACTCTGAGACAGTGTGTATGAAGTTGACTCGCCATCTTTCGCTCACTGTTTATATTAACAGTTTTATTGGATGTTAGATCCGAACCGTTCCTTTTTATTTCTGTTTTACTATTACCCAGGACGCAAATTTGCCATAACTAGTATGCCGCTGTCATTGCAAACTAGGGAAGCTAACGTTGCCCGATCGATAAGTTAAAACGATTACCAACTCGCCTTTTTTACCCCGGGTATCAAACCTTGATACGATAATTCCCTAAAGACAATACGCGAAATACCAAAATGTCGCAAATTACCACGAGGCCTTCCTGTAAACTGGCAAATATTTCTTACTCTTGTCGCACTGCCGTTTCGAGGAAGCTTATAAAGCTTAAGAGCATACTGAAATCTTTCCTCCGGGGTTAAATTAGGGTCTAACATTTTTTGTCTTAGTTCTTTCCTTCTTTCTTTCTGCCGTTCAGACATTACAATTCTTTTGAGATTGCGGTATACCATGCACTTTTTAGCCATACCTAAATAATAATTTAGCGTACCAGTAAAAGTCAAAACGAACAAACCGTAATTTTGTATCTCCCGTAAAGTCGTATTAAAATGAAACGATGGTTTTTCTGAACGGGTTGCTAAAATCCGACCTCGCTATTGACTTAGGCACCTCTTCAACCATAGTTTACCTAAAGGGCAAAGGTATCGTCTACGATCAACCAACTGTTGTAGCCCTTCAAAAAATAAGCGAAGAAAAATTGAAAATTGTGGCTTTGGGAGATGAAGCGAAAAGCATGCTTGGCAAGACCCCGGAAAGTATTACAGCCCTTTGCCCAATTCGCGAGAGTGTAATTCACGATTATCAGAGTACTGAATTAATGTTAAAGGAGATCTTCAAGATTGTCCTCGGTTCGTCGCTTAGTTTTCGTCCAAGAGTGTTAATAACTGTTCCATTAGGAATAAGCGAAGTTGAAAAAAGAGCTGTGAGAGACTCAGTCTTAGCTGCTGGATCCCGAAGTGTTCATCTTATAAGCGAACCTCTTGCTTCGGCAATTGGCGCGAACCTGCCGGTAAGCGAAAGCGTCGGAACCCTACTTTTAGACATAGGTGGTGGTACCACAGAAATCGCCCTTCTTTCAATGAAAGGATTTGTTTTCGCCAAAAGCATCCGAGTTGGTGGAACTAAATTCGACGATGCAATAGTTAATTATGTGCGAAAAAAGTACAGTCTCTTGATAGGAGAAACAACCGCGGAACAGGCAAAACTCAACCTATCCGATTATATTTTTCAGGAAATATCTGAACCCATGTATGTTGAAATCAAGGGCAGGGACCTGGTTCGGGGAACGCCGAGAACGGCACAGATATCTCAATTTGATATCAGAGAAGCGATCGAAGAACCTCTTAAGGCAATACTTGGCTCGGTGAGACTTGCTTTGGAGAGTGTTCCTCCTGAATTAGCCTCCGATATAGTTGAGAATGGCATAACGCTCACTGGTGGAACCGCTTTCATGAAAAATATTGACCTTCTCATCAGCAGGACTACCAACCTTCCCGTGTACGTGCCAGAAGATCCTCGTTTATCGGCCACCAAAGGGTTGGGCTACATGTTGTCGATGGAACAAAAGTTTCTGGAATTTGCTCTTGAGTAAAAAAAAGTTGGGCAATGAAAAATGCGGGAATACAGTCTTCCTTCAATCCTAGTCTTTTTTTTAGTCGTTTTGGTTTTTGATCATTGTTGCTTGCAGGCTAAAAAAAATGTGGCTTTGATCCTGCTGCATTTTCGAGAGCGAGTTGTAGGGTTTCAAAAATTTATATGTGAGAGTGTTGCAAAAAAGCCTATTTTTGAACGCACTCAAAATCGAATTTTAAGGTATCGTTTTGGGATTTTGAATAAATACTTTCGAGATGTTGATGCATATTTGATAGGAAAGCATAAACAAAATTATCTGCTCTATAATTCACGTGCAAAGGTGAGTGGAAGATGCTTCGCGGTCGACTCGGACGGATTCTTTTTTGGTATAGTGGTCGAATCTTTAGGTAATAGTCATTCAATTCTTCCGTATTATTCTCATGATTTAGCGGTTGCTGCCCATGTGCTTCCCATAGAAACAACCGGAATACTACAATCACAAGGAAAGAGTTTTACAATACATTTTACGACTGAAGTAAATTCTGATCAAAATTTAGAGGTTTTTCTAGCTCCTGAAAATTTCCCGGGTTTTTTGCCTATCAAGATAGGTACAATATTAGCGCATCAAAAATCTCGTTTCGTTTTAACAGGCACTTTTTCCTCAAGAAAAACTAATCCGTCATGGCTGAAAATATTGTGCGGTTAACTAGTATCTTTGTAGACATTTCTTTTAGTGCATATTTTAAAGTTCCGATTGTACTGTTTGGGATATTAGCTCCGACTTTTCAACCATCCACAACTTTGTTGCTTACATACCTCATCATCATAGATTTTCTTGCAATCCAACAGCTCCCTCTGGGTTCGCTTGGTGTCGCTGTTTTTAGTTCAATATATCTTCTTCGTGTGTTGAAGAGGGTTCTTTTAATCGAGTACAAGATTTTATGGGCGGGATCCTTTTTGTTGGCTCTCACTGTTGTGGGAATATTTTCCAAAACGCTCAGTTTCCCAATTCTTATAAATCTTCTTGGATGTTTTGGTCTTCTTTTGAGGAGTGATTGAGAAGAATTTGTTAGTGGTTTTTTTGGTTTTTTGCGCAATTTTTTCGATTATCTTATTCCGTCTTTTTCATCTGCAGGTTCTAAAATATGACTTCTTTAAAGCACAAGCCCAAAAAAATATTTTTAAATTCTCCTACACCGATCCTCCCCGCGGTCTAATATTTGACGCTAATAACGACATTATTGCATCTAACCAAGTCAGTTTCTGCGGGGTCTTTTCTGTGCCTTATTCAAAAAAAAGACACCTAATGATTCAAAAGTACGAAGAGATAAAGAGTTTTGTAGAACAAGAACTAAGTGTCAGTCGAGAGTCAATTCAAGAAACATTAAACAATTTTACCTTGACCGTTTGTAACTTGACACCTATCCAACTAGAAAGAATTTATCGTTTAAAGTTATTTAATCCTAACATAGAAATTAAAAAAACCTATAATCGAGTGGTAAATAAACCCGAGGCGTTCTCGAGTATTATAGGCTACCTTGCTCAATCTCAATCAAATCAATCTTCGTTTGCTCCAATACGTCAAAGAGGCGTATTAGGTGTTGAAAAGTGCTATGACGATTTTTTATCGGGAGTTGAAGGTATCACGAAGCTTTCAATTAATGTGAGGGCTGAAACAGTAGAAACAATTACCTTAAGAAAAGAGACCTCTGGTTTAAATCTAAAACTTTTCATCAGAAAAGATTGGCAGAATAGGGCCTTTGAACTGTTGTCAGGAAAAGCTGGAGCAATAGTAGTTCTTGAGGTTAACACGGGTTATTTGAGAACAGTTGTTAGTGCGCCATCTTACAATGCAAACGCTTTTAACAATCAAGACGTGCCAGAAATAAGGAAAATTCTCAATAACGTAGAAAAGCCTTTGATAAACAGAGCTTTTCAGGGAGTCTATCCTCCAGGAAGTGTCGCCAAAATTTTTGTTGCCTTGGGTCTTGCCAATTACGGCAAGAAGCTCAAGACCGCTTTTTGCCCCGGATATGACTTAGTTGGAAAAAGATCGTTGAGATGTCATAAAAGAAGTGGGCATGGAACGATGGATCTTGTTGAAGCAATTTCCCAGAGTTGCGACGTGTATTTTTACAATCTTAGCAAGCTCGCAAATTACGATGAAATTTTTAATAGTTTGTCTTTATTTGGTTTTGGGAAAGAAACGGGGTTAGAATGTATTCCTCAATCGAAAGGGACTTTGCGACCAAAAGATAAAATTAAGCATTCGATCGAATTTGAGAAAGCCCTCATATCCATAGGGCAAGGCGGATTTTCCGCGTCTCCCATTCAGGTAGCAGTTGCCATGGCAAGCCTTTTGAATGGGGGCAAAATTTTAAAACCCAAGCTTGTAGAAGAAATTTATTCGGACGATAGCACAACCTACTTTAACTTTTCGTCTCCGGAAGTTATGCAAACTATCGAACTAGAGAAACAAACCATGGAGGCAGTTAAGGAGGGCATGTTTAAGGCAATAAACTCAAGCTCAGGGACGGCGTATAGTTCCCGCTCCAAGCAAGTTCTGTACGCCGGCAAAACAGGAACCGCTCAAGTGATTGATCTAAAAAGAAAGACGAAGCAAAAAATACATGAAGATCATGCTTGGTTTGTTGGATATTGGCCGGTTGAAAACCCAAAATTTGTCATCGTAGTAATTGTTGAGCACGGAGGTTCTGGGGGTCAAATTGCCGCCCCCATAGCCAAGGAATTTATCGAGTTTGCTGGTGGATAAAACTCTAATTGGAACTTTTACTTCAATTGGTTTGTTAAACCTGTTAGGTATTCTGAGCGTAATGTCCGCTACATCAGATGTTTCTTTGGACAACACAGTCAGTGGTTTTGCAATACGCCAATCAATTTATTCCATTCTCGGTTTTTTTATCGCGATTCTACTTTCAAGGGTTCAATTTAACCTTTCTTTGTGGAGGACACTTGCGAATGTTTCTCATGCAGTGTTAACAATGCTCACAATTTTTGTTTTGTTTTCTGAACCGATCAAGGGTGCGTCGCGATGGTTGGATTTTGTCTTTTTTAGTTTTCAACCGGCTGAATTTTTGAAAATCTCTACCATTTCGGTTTTAAGTCTTCTTTGTGTCAGCCAAATTGAAACAAAGATTAAATTATTTTTAGTTTTTTTGACGGGAATTTTAAGCGCAGTTTGTGTCGCCTTTCAGCCGGATCTCAGCACTTCCCTGTTGTTTGCTTTATACAGCTGGACAGCTGGTTACCTTTGTTCTCAACCGAAGCGATATGTTTTTTGGTCATTTTTAATAGTTTTACTAATAGCGCCGATTTTTTGGGAATTATTTCTAGAACCATATCAAAGAAGAAGGATCATTGCTCTTCTTCGTGGTGACGATCCTCTGGGCTCTAATTGGCAAGTTCTTCAGTCTCTGATTGCCGTAGGAAGCGGTGGTATTTTTGGCAAAGGTTATCTGGGAGGAACTCAAAGTCGGTTTGAGCTCTTACCCGAAAGACATACAGACTTTGTTTTTTCAGTTTTTTGTGAGGAATTTGGCTTTTTCGGTGCGACCTTCGTAGTCTCTTTATTTTTATTTGTTCTGTTTTTGCTCCTAAGAATTGCAATGAGCAGTAGTTCCGAACTGGGTAAAGCATTTACAGGGCTGATAGTTGTAAAACTTGGAGTTGAAATCGTGCTAAACATTTTAATGACGCTAGGTTTGGCGCCGGTGACAGGAACCGCTCTTCCTTTTTTTAGTTATGGCGGATCAAGTCTAATGAGCAATTATATCGCTGTGGGCTTGTGCTTATCTTTTAACAAAAAAAGTAGGATGTTTTAATCATGCAATATCTAAGAGGTTTCCCTTTCAAAAAAGAGCCTGCACCCTTCCTGCCACCTGCTGTAATCTTGTAAAACGATACTTACTACCTCATCGACGGAGTCCGTTACATGCACAATCTTCATGTCTTTTTCGTCAATTAGGCCTAAAGCCAGGGGGCTGTTACGCATCCAGTCAAGCAGCCCACGCCAAAACTCTGTGCCAACCAAGATCATAGGCTGTTTGGTCTTTGAGAATTCCTGAAGCAACTGCCAAGCATAGAACAATTCAAGCAACGTGCCT
>JANWWW010000061.1 GCA_025055295.1 Deltaproteobacteria bacterium
ATCATAAAATGCTCTCCTTCAAATCGCATTCTTATCGCCAACTTAACTAAAAGTTTGTAAGACTAGAGTGAATTAATGTTTAATTTTTATCTCTAACCATGAATAAACATTCAACTGAGTTGAAGCAGAGATTTGTAACCTTGATTACCCATAGACCAGTACAATACACACGGATTTCAACCATCTCTAATAACCTTTTTAAGAACATCAAACTTACTAAAATTTTTTCAGTATCTCGACTCAATGTAAGAGCGAATCTGTTTAGAAAGCGAGCTCACAAAGCCAGAGATTTTATCCACTCCGAAATCTACCAATTTGGGAACAGCGTGAAAATGCAAAAATAGCATGCCAATGCCAACCAGAAACATTCCGGGTAAGTTTCCGAAGGAAAATGTTAGAGCCATCAAGGTGACGCCTCCGGCAAAAACTGCCGTGTTGATTCCAGTCTTAAGTACTGCTTTAAATAAAAGGTTCGCAGATTCTTTTGTTATCTTTCCCTGACAAGCCTCTTTTTTTAGATATTTTAAAAATGAAAAAGCGCCAGTCCCTCTGTCGAGGAGCTTCAGAATAAAATTCTCCTTTTCAACCCAAGATAAGTAAGGCGACAGTACTGTGTTAATAAAATTGTCGTTGCAAACTTTTTTTTGAACGCCATTGTACAAATCAAAATCATGAGAATATGAAGTTTGACTGATTTCTTGTATTTTCATGCCTTTTCACCTACACTGTTATCGAACGCAGTGTCCGACAGTTCACATAATTTTTTCTCCAATTCTGGAAGAGTACTGCGACTGAGTACCTTTCCCTTTGTTCCATCACTTTCGCCTCCGAAAGACGAGACAAGTTTAAACGCAAAGTTGCTTGTTCAGGCCGGTTTCATAAGAAAACTTCAGACTGGAGTTTATTCCTTTCTGCCGTTGGGTCTGCGGGTTCTCAACAAAATCGAGGAAATTGTGCGATCTGAAATGCGAACATTGGGTAGCTTTGAAGTGCTGTTGCCCGCTCTTCATCCAAGAGAAATCTGGGAACAAACAGGACGATGGTCGACCGTCGATGTCCTTTATAAGATGAAAGGACATGGAGACAGGGATTTGTGCTTAGGACCAACTCACGAAGAAGTTATAACACCTCTCGTAGGGGAATTTTGTCAAACATACAAAAAACTTCCGGTCAGTGTTTTTCAAATTCAAACGAAATTTCGAAATGAATTGCGGCCCCGTTCCGGTCTTTTAAGGTGTAGGGAATTTAGAATGAAAGATTTATACTCTTTTCACACTTCTCACGAGGATCTTGAGTCTTTTTACGAAAAAGTAACAGCTTCTTATTTTTCTATTTTTTCAAAAATCGGATTGAAAGATAACGTTTTTCTGACATACGCAAGCGGTGGTGTCTTTTCTGAATTCTCTCATGAATTTCAAGCATTGTGTGATAATGGAGAAGACACAATCTATGTCGATTTTGAAAAAAAAATCGCAATCAATGACGAAATTTTTGCTCAAGTAAAAGATAATCCGCAATTTAAGAATTGCAATTTTCAACAGGTTAGGGCGATCGAAGTTGGCAACATATTCAAACTGGGAGACAAATTTTCGTCAAGTTTTAATTACCTCTATGTAAAAAGCGATTCCCAACAAGCTCCGGTCCTCATGGGCTGTTATGGAATTGGCACATCGCGTCTTGTTGGAGCTTTAGCTGAAATTTATTCGGATCAACATGGTTTGAACTTTCCAGTTTCTGTCTCCCCAGCAGAACTTATTATTGTTCCGTTAATTCAAAATGAAACTGTGCTTAATGATATCGTATCTCTGCTTATCGACTCTCATCTAGATGTCATTGTCGATGATAGAGATGTAGGACCGGGACATAAATTTAAGGATGCGGATTTAATGGGGATACCGTTCAGATTGACTGTCGGTAATCGTACAATTTCTAACGGAGTTCTCGATGTTAAATCAAGAGCAACCGGAGCAACCAAGGACATTACCGTTCGTGAGTTAAAAGATCTCGTCATAGCAGGCAAATTCTCAAAATGGTTGGAAGATTTATGCTAAAAAAACAAGCTAGCTCGTCAACAAGGGGCCTGTTCAGTTACGAATTTCGCGCTTAAAGGCATTAATTTTTAGTTAATGAGAAACGTAACAATGAGAGCTAATTGACGAATTGAATATCTGAGCCAAATTAGTGAACCTGTGACGAGAGTAGGGACTCTGTATGCTCATAGTTTTAATTTTGCGTGTTTATTTCGAAAACGTTGAGGAGGCTTGATAATTTCTGAAAATTTAAAATAACTTTTATGGTTTAAAGTCAAAAATTTGTTTTACGTAACTGGTAGGCACAATACGTCGCCTAGCATAACAAATACTTTAGTTGTTTCGAAAAATTGGAAGTAAAACGAAAAATAGAGCGAGTATTTAAAGCAGATCGATGATGATCCCAACGGCTCATATTAAATTTTCGTAAGTGATCTGGCCGGTATAGGTCCTGTTTGATAACTTTGCCAGAGTCTGATATTTAAAAAGTCTTATTCTGTCAATAAGCCATTATTAGATGCCCATCATTGCCAGCGAAGTGTTTCACCAGAAGCTTATAAGTACATTTTTCGTCGTATCCGAAAAAATTCGGAATTTTTTTTCAGGGCTGAGTGCTTCTCTACTTAGGAGTCGCTTTAACTAAGTCAATTTAAATCCAATAATCTTGAAACCAAATCTGCGAGCAAAACTGGTTCTACGGGGCTGAAGGTTGGGATTTCCTTGACACTTCGTATTGGATTTTCTTTTCTCTCATCAAAGTTAGTATCCTGGACCTTTCTTTTTTTAAATTACGATAGTTAGCAGGATTAAATTGCCCCAGCTTTTTTTTTATGCGCAGGTTAAGCAGAGCTCGAGAAACTTCCGTCAATCTGGTCTTTAATTGTTCATAGCTCAGTTGCTTTAACTCAGCCAGCAATTCTTTCTGTTTCATGAAAACAGGTGTAAATTATACAAAAGTCGTCGCTCAAAACCTAGCGTTTTATGGGACAATTAAGACTTTTTCTGATTTAAATACTCGCTTTAATTCTTGCCAGTCAAAATTCCACGGATCTGATTTGCGCTGGGGAGCAATGTGCGCATGACTGGTAATAGCCCTAATTGGATATAGCGAGAATAAACTTCTTAGCAGATTATAAAGAGCAACTGTTTGAGGATATGAGTAGCCTGAAGTTTCGGTTGCTATCAAGCTGATTCCTATACTGGAGTCATTTAAGTTGTTAATATTAAGTTCGGGAAAAAAGCTTTCACCCGCATGCCAAGCCTTATAGTCTGGATCAACTAACTCAAAGATCTGGCCTGATCTTGAAATAAGAAAATGATACGAAAGTTTTTGTTCATTCAAATAACTGATTATAGATTTATAACAAAAAAAGTTGGGGCTAAATTTGCTGTAACACGAGTGTAACACTATCACATTTGGCTCGCTTTCGCGCTTTGAGAAGTGAGGCAACGATACTTTTTCGTTTATTAACGCCACTAAGTTTGTTTTAATTTTTACCTCAAAATCAGAAACAGTTCAAAAATGATTTTTTTGTATTGCCAAGAGTGGTATAAAGTGGTAAATTATGGAAATAAATGGTCTTTAGGGGTCACTTCGATGTTTCAATAGACGAGAAAGGTCGGGTGAACCTTCCTGTGTCATTTAAAAGATATCTTGAGGAGATAGGTCAAAGTGAAATAGTTCTCACAAACTATCTGTCCGATGGTTACCGATGCGTTGAAGGATTTACGATCTCTGAATGGGAACAATTCGAAAAAAAATTAAGATCTAAGAGTAGATTTAATCCTAGAATACAAAAGCTTGAGAATTTTTACCTTAGTAGAGCGGCAACTTGTGAAGTTGACGCGTATGGAAGGATTTTAATACCCTCCTATCTCAGATCCTACGCAGGTTTGGTAAAAGAGGTTACAATGACTTCGAGTTTGTGGGGGTTCAGGATCTGGGATAGGAGAATTTGGCAATTGGTAATTGAGCAGACCGAGCAACAGCTGGCAACTGATCCATCGATTTTTGAAGAAGCTGATCTATGAAGCCTCATACACCAGTGATGGTTAATGAGGTCGTTAATTACTTAAGGGCACTGGAAGGTGGTTGTTTTTTTGACGGCACTTTTGGAATGGGTGGACATTCAAAAGCGATTTTAACTGCTAATAACGAAAACATAGTCTATGCTGTTGACCGAGATCCCGAAACTATTAAATTTGCTGAAGCTCTGAGCAAAATTTTTCCAAATAGATTTTATTTTTTTGTTTGCTCGTTTAAGGACGCTTTTGATTTTTTCAACTTAAATCAGTGTAAAGGATTTTTGCTTGACCTAGGTATCAGTCAGTATCAACTGTATTCAAAAAAGCGCGGCTTTTCTTTTCATGATGAAGAAAGCCTAGACTGTAGAATAAACCCAGCAGAAAATGTTCCAACGGGAGCCGATATACTAAACGCCGCTTCGCCGGCAGAATTAAAGGCTGTTTTGAAAAAAGGGGGTGTAGGAAAAGAGTTACCCTATGTCCTGAAGTCAATATTAATGAATAGACCTTTTAAGTCAGCAAAGGAATTAGGTGACGCAATTCGTAAAAGCATTCCTCGAAAGCTTCACGTTGCAAGCAAATCAAATTACAGACACGTTGTCATGCAGGCGCTCAGGATGGAGGTAAACAAAGAGCGTGAACATCTGGCTGAATTTTTTTGTCGTCTAAAAAACGTGGCACCACGTTTTTCTCGAGTATGCGTTATTTGTTTTAATTCCCTTGAAGACAAAATTGTCACGAGTACTTTCAGAAAGTGGGCGCGAGATCCCGAAAAGATTGGGGCTCTTTTAACAAAAAAGGCAGTTAAACCAAATCCTGACGAAATCTCACGAAACCCTTCAAGCAGGTCTGCTCTGTTGAGGCTGTTTGAATTTAGAAATGTTTAAAAAAAATGTCTTTTTTTTTCTTTATTTATGGAACTTGTCCGTTGTTGCCACCCTGCTTTTGGTCGAACTTAAAATGTTTAATTACTCCAACAAACTTGACCAACTCATTTCAGATAGTAAAAAAAAAATCGAGGAACAACACCATTTGTATAACAACGAGTTGGGAAGATATAAAAACTCCATTGATTTGAATTTCTTAAGGGAGTTTGCAATCACTAGGGGTATGATTGAGTATGATCCGATTAATTGAAAAATACGGGCTCTCTCCGGTTCAAATTGTTTTTTTGGGTTGTTCGATTGGGTTTGCATACCTTTTGACTTTTTTAGTGGTCGCGGCAACATTTCTTAAAACAGAGCCCACTGTTTTTCTTACTCACAATCACGACGAAAAGAAATCCTACATAAATAGAATTGCGATTTACGATAGAAACGGGATACCCCTGTCTTCGTCTTTTTATGTCGCCGACATTTATGTGCACCCGAATCGAATCAGCTCAGCGGACGAAGTTGCTAAAACTTTGGAAAAATATTTAAGTATGGATTATTCTGAAATTGCCACTCTTTTAAACCAACACAGGAATTACGCAGTCGTGGCAAAAGGCATTAACCCTCAGCTAGCCAAGGCAATTGTTAAACATATAAATAAACCTCGAATAATTGGTTACCATCCGTCTGAACTAAGAAAGATCCACTGTTCAGACTATTTACTTCCGCTTATTGGACGCGTATCGTGGAATGGCAAAGGGGCCTTTGGTCTTGAACTTTATTTTGACAAAAGCCTTCAGACTGACAACAATAAGCCATCAAAACATAATGATGGTCTTTACTTGACCATAGACACTGAGCTTCAAGATATTACGGATCAGATTTTGCAGAGGTCGTTCAAAGTGCTTCAGCCAGACAGATTATTAGCTGTCATAGCTAACCCAAGAACTGGGGACATTCTTGCCTATAGTCAAATAGAGAAAAAAGCTCGACCTGTTCCACAGCTTCTTTTAACCGAGTTTGTTTTCGAGCCCGGCTCGATTTTCAAGGTGTTCACCCTCGCATTGATGCTTGAAAACAAGATTACGACGCCGGATGAAAAACTTTATTGCGAAAATGGTTCATTCAAAATTGGGGGGCATTTGGTAGAAGATGTTCATCCTTACGGTATGCTTACAACCACAGAGGTTTTTTCAAAGTCTTCGAATATTTGTATGGGCAAGTTAGCTTTAAGACTGAACAAGCATGATTACATGGATGGTATCAGAAAATTCGGGTTTGGAAGACGTGTTTTAAATTTTTCTGGAGAGTCCAATGGCATACTTTTTAATCCTGTAAGCTTGAAGTCTGTAGATGCCTTCGTAATGAGTTATGGACATGGCATTGCGGTGACGCCCATTCAACTTCTCCAAGCCTTTACCGCTTTTTTCAACCAAGGCAGAATGATCAAGCCAAAAGTTTCGACAGACAGCCAGTTGGGCACTCTTCAGGTAGTTTCAGCGTCAACAGCTCATGAGATTAAAAAAATGTTAGTTGACGCTGTTATCAATGGAACCGGTAAACACGCTAAAGTCACGGAGGTAGTAACTGGAGGTAAAACCGGAACCGCTATTAAGATCAGACATGGCGGAAAAGGGTACTTAGAAAAAAGTTACGTATCATCTTTTTTGGGTTTTGCTGAGTTTGATTCTGGGCGCCAGATGATCATTTTGATCATTGTTGACGAACCAAGAGGTGGAAAATATCTCGCTGGTGAAACAGCGGCACCTGTTTTCCGTCAGATAGTTGAGAAGATAAAAGATTTCAGGCTATATGAACGATTACTTAACCCCACAAAGGACAATCTATCTGAGACCGATGAAAACCCCCTTAAAGACACTTGAGAAGGAACAAAACTATTATAGGGTTCCGATTATAAATAGCAACTTCTTTGATGAAGCTGAAAAACTTTTAATAACAAAGATTGGTTCTCTATTCTTTGATACAATCATTTCATGCAAACCTGAATTCGTATCAAGCCACTCAAGATTTGCTAAAAAGAGCTTGGTTATCTTGCTTGGCGCTCAGGAACAACATATACAAAGCGCTTTGAGGCTCACTCCCCTTGTTGTACATGACAACCCAAATTTAAAAAAAGGCTTTTTTTCAAAACTAACAAAAAATGATTGCTCTTACCTAAAACACCTGGCGGTAGGAAATGTTTCAAAGCATTTTCACATATTTGGCGTTACGGGGACTAAAGGCAAAACAACAACGGCCTTTTTTTTGTACCAAATTCTTGAATCATTGGGCTTTCGGCCAGCGTACGTTGGCACCTTAGGAGTGTTATTTGACGGAATGCATGTTCGTACTTTGAATACTACCCCTTCATTGGAATATATTTTGAATGCTCTCTTGAAATTGAGGGACTGGGGATGCAAAAGCATTGCGCTTGAGTGTTCGAGTATAGGCTTGGATCAGGGTCGATGTGACGGACTTTTTTTTGACGGTGCGATTTTCACCGGTCTAGGGCACGATCATCTCGATTATCACAGAACCATGCGATCTTATTTCACAGCCAAGCTTAGACTGTTTAAACTTTGCGCAAAATCGCCTAAAAGAAGGAAAACTGTGGTTTTCATAATGAACTCGAAGTGGTCACGTATGGCTTACTTAAATTGTCCAAAAGGCTTAAAGAAACTTTGTGTTTACCCGGAAAAATTGCGAATAATAGAATCGGACCCCGATCAGCAAATAACTGCAAGTTACGAGAAAAAAGTTTTTAAAACAAATTTTTTCTTCGAGCCATTCATCATTTCCGCAATAGCATGTGTTAAGCTTTTGAATTCTGTTCTTAACTCAAAGCTTGATCTGGGATCACTTTCGAGCTTGATTTTACCTCCTGGAAGGCTTGAAAAAATAGCTCCTCTGTGTTTTATTGACTATGCTCACACGGAGGAAAGTATTAGAGAAGTGCTGGTAGCCTTAAAAAAAGTTATCAATAAGCCTGTTGTGGTGGTATTTGGTTGCGGTGGAGATAGAGACAAATCCAAGAGGCCAAAAATGGGAAAAGTTGCAACGACATTGGCTGATTACGTCATTCTGACTTCCGATAATCCCAGATCTGAGGATCCAGCGGCGATTATCCACGATATCGTCTCGGGTATCAAAAAAAACAATTACCAAATCGAAATTGACAGAAAGCGAGCCATCCAGAAAGGATTGAAGAAAGCCTTAGAGCTAAATGGCATTGCTTTGATAGCCGGCAAAGGCCACGAAACGGTTCAAATTCTGAGGAATAAAACGATCCCCTTTAGCGATAAAAAGGTCTGTTTGGATTTTTTAAGACAGCAAAAATGCTACTGTGGTTCTTTAGATCTCTGATTGAGACTTACAGTTTCTTCAATATTTTTCAATACATAACTTTTCGCTCAATATTCTGCTTTCTTCTCTCTTTTTTCTTGGTCTTTGTTCTGACACCTCTTTTTGTCAGAGTCGCGCGCATGTTACAAATGCACCAGCCTATACGCGAAGACGGTCCAATTTCTCATTTCCAAAAAGCGAATACGCCAACAATGGGAGGCATAGTGATTTTTTCATCTGTGATTGTTGTAAGCTTATTATTCTGTAACCTTGAGAACAAGTATGTTTGGCTGGCAATTTTTTGTTTTACAGCTTTTTCTCTTATTGGGGCAATTGACGATATAAACAAGCTTTTTCGTCGATCTGACAAGGGACTATCAGAAAAACAAAAACTTTTACTGCAGTCATTTTTTTCAATAATACTTGTAGGTGTGCTCCTTTGGTTAGGCTCGAGGACTTTGATTCACGTGCCATTCACTAAAGACATGTTAATAGACTTAGGTGTTTTAGGGTACCTATTATTTGGAGTTTTTGTCATAACAGGCTCCAGTAATGCCACAAATTTAACTGATGGTCTGGACGGTCTTGCAGTGGGCAACTTGGCAATTATCCTCGGCGTTCTGGTTGTATTTTGCTATCTTGCCGGAACTGCGCCCGTGGCGAAGTATCTTGGCATATTCTATGTTTCTGGCGCTTCAGAATTAAGCGTTTTTTTGTCAACATTATGTGGAGCTTGTGTAGGATTTCTGTGGCACAACTGCTATCCTGCCTCCACTTTTATGGGGGATACCGGATCATTGGGAATTGGTGCCGTTATAGGTTACTCAGCAATAATTTCCAAACAAGAGTTACCTTTCGCAATTGCAAGTGGGGTTTTGGTTGTCGAAGCTTTAAGTGTGTTAATTCAACGATACTATTTTAAATTATCCGGAGGAAAAAGGATTTTTAAAATGGCTCCACTTCATCATCATTTTGAACTTATCGGATGGTCAGAACCAAAAATTATAATTAGGTTTTGGATAGTTTCCGTCCTTCTTGCCATAATTTCGTTGTCAACGCTTAAAATTAGATGAACCTTGATGCCTTTGAGAACATAGTTTTTTATGGTAAAGGCATATCAACAGTATCCTGTTACAATTTTTTAAGCAAAAAATACACTAAAAATTACTTTTGGATAGAGGATACAAACGCTAGCTCCGCGTTTGATACTTTGAAATCACTAGGTCTTAAAAAAAATAGCACACTGATTGTCGCTAGCCCCGGAGTTCCTCTGCCAAAAATCGAAGAAATGAAAAATTTTTATTCTGCTTTTGTTAGCGAACTAGATCTCGCCTTAAGTTTTTTCCCAAACAATCCAAAAATAGCAACAACGGGATCAGCGGGTAAAACCACGTTGGTATACCTTTTGGAATATCTGTTCAAAGATTTCGGTTTCAAACCACGTGTGGGAGGTAACATCGGAATTTCTTTCCTTGACTACGTTGATTTTAAAGTGGACTCTGATCCGCTAATTATCGAGATAAGCAGTTATCAGTTAGAGCATCACCAGCACGCCTTTTTTTCCCATGGTATTTTGGTTTCGTTGTTTCCAAACCATTTGAAAAGACATGGTTCGTTCGAAAATTATGCGGCATGCAAGTTTAAGCTTTTTGATTTTTTAAAGCCCGGCCAAACAGCAGTCGTAAATGTGGATCACATGTATGCGGACAAGTTAAAAAGGCAAATAAGGACAAATAACCTGACTATGTTCACTGTATCTTGTCAGAAAAATCGTAGCGACATGTTGGTTGATTATAAAAACCTTAAAATTGTAACTGGAGACGAGGTTTTTTCTTTCCCAATCGAATGCGTGTCTTACTTTGATAGGTTTGCTTATGCAATTCCAATTCTCGATGCCTTCAAAATTCCTCGCGATAAAGCGTATGAAAGTAGCTTAAAATTCAAACCTCCAAAATTCAGATTTGATGTTATATCGAAAGAACCCATCGTTGTAAATGACTCCAAATCCACGTCAATATCTTCGTTAATTTATAGCATTGAACTAATGGAGCATCTTTGCGATAAATTTACGCTCATGTGCGGTGGACGCCTCAAGGACGGAGATGTTTTGGATAAACTGAGAGAGTGTATTACCTTTAAGACAGGGCGTTTTTACTGTGTAATTTGTTTTGGTGAGGGTTCGCCTGAACTCACTGCGGTCTGCAAAGATATTGTTAAAACCTATTCATTTGC
>JANWWW010000062.1 GCA_025055295.1 Deltaproteobacteria bacterium
GTTTGAAAAACACTTAGGATATTACTTGTTAAACTACAACATTAACACTAATCTAAGGTCATTGAGGTACAGAACTCTCCATGAAGTGATGCGTGAGTGGTATGATAAAAGACCTGATTTGTTTAATATTGGTCCTAGTAACTTAATTGCGAAACTGCACAACTAGCTCGCAAAAATTGCTAAATTATTTGGTTAGTCGAGTTCTTCTCTACACCTAAGACTTTTTTTCGCAACCATTTTTCTTCTACCGAGTAAATAATGACCGAGTCCTTATTTAAATCAATGGCACCTTTAAGCTCGTTTTCCAACATTGCAAGCTGCCCATCGCTCAACTCGCCCTCAAAAACAGAATTCTGCACCCAAAAAAGGTATTTACGCAATATTTTAAGAGCTATGGAAACACGTTTCTCCTCCACGTCATAAACGATTATGTGGTACATGGCTCTACCACCACACTTTTAAAGGAGTGTAATACTCTTCACCCAACAAGTGCTTAATTAGTTTAAAGCACTCTAGACGAATCAACTGCCTATAACTGACATTTCTCTTTAAACGAGGATGGAATACAGTTGTCGCCAGTTTTTCCTCAAACTTTGCTACGAAAGTCTTTCTACCGCTTTCTTTTAAATAACAATAATTTAAGCCTTTTTCAAAATCATTCTGAGTTATTTGACTATGATTTAATAAATTAAATATCAATCTGTCGACGATTATGGGTTTGAATATCTCAGCAAGATCCAATGCTAAGCTAAATCGCCTCGTACTCGCCGCGTGCAAAAAACTAACGGTTGGATTTAACTGGGTCTTATAAATTTCCGACAAAACCGTAGTGTATAATAAAGAATAACCGAAAGAAATAAGAGCATTAGTTGGGTTCCTGGGAGGCCTTCTAGAGCGTTCCTCAAATTCAAAGTTTTTGTCCGTAATGATGTGTTGCCAGCCAGCGTAATAAGTATTCCAGGCTTTACCCTCACATCCCATGATTTCTTCAATATTTTCCAAATTTTCAAGCTCACCATCAATTTTCTTTAAACTGTTTAACCGATCAGTTAAATCACGTCCTCGCCTGTTATAGTAACTTAGGACCTTTACCATGTTAGCAATAGCACCGCTAACAAAGGCTTTTGCGAGCGTCAAGCGTTTGCTATGATCCAAATGATGCGTAACTTGTTTTACCAAAACTGTTCCTGATACATTCTGCTCTTTTGGATAGAAAACTCCGAAGTAGTTACTTTTTTTGTTGAAAAAGTAAAGCGGAATTTCTTTTCGACTTACAAATTGCAACAACCGCGAATTTACAGTTATATCAGAAAAGACATATATTGCATCTACAATCTCAATGGGAATTCGTTTTTTTTCATTAGCTTTGTTAATTAGTTCAAGAGTGTTGGCACGACGAAGCAATTTACCAGCACTGAATAGATAGAATATTCGCTTCATGCCCAGCAAAACTCAAAATGACTACAACCCTTGCATACCTTTATCCTCACAGCTCTTGGTGGCATGGGTTGCCTGACAATCTCATCGATTTCTTCCTGGATCTGCTCTATCTTTATTTTGTCGTCGTCAGTTATAGGGCCTACCTTTACCCGCTTGAACTGTCTTGGATATGATATAACCCCAGTAAAGCCAGTGAGCCCAAGTTGGTCCAGGTAATATAAGTAATATAAAACCTGTAGTTTGTGAGCTTCTAGTGAGATGTTCGACTTTTTAATTTCAATGATAGTTTTAGTTTTGAGATCAATCCTATCCAAGACGATTTGTTCGTTTAGCCTAATTTCTTTGCGTTTATTCGCAAGCGAGGTCAAGGTTAACGCTTTGCCTTGGATTACATGATCTGAGTATTTAGCGAACTGGATCCCGTTGTAAAAAAGCCAAAGCTTCCTTTTACAAACGACGTAATAAAGATATATGAGACCAGACCGTCTTAAATGTTTAAGTAAGTCAGGTAACACGTTCTATACATTACTCTAAAATTTTAGTTGACATGGCTAAACAAGTTAATAGCTGAATTTTACTTGAAGTTGCGGAATAGAACACGGGAAAGCTTGGTGTTACGCGCGCTTTTAACATTGAAATTCTGGTCCTCAAAAAGCTGCAAAGTGACATGATGCATTTTTTACAGTTTTCAAAAATTGCGGGTGTTGGTTGTACTATCTAGTCAGTGGTCTACTAAATTAATATGAAGTTGTCCAGAAACAAATGCGTAGTGTCTTTTGTCAACCTGATTCCAAATAACAAGAATTTCGTAATGGACTAAATGTTACCTGCCGCACAAGTTGATGATCAGCTCTCGAGCTAACGCATTTTGCGGAACTTTGAAAAGCATAACGAAAGCCTTATAGGTGTCAAAAAAAATACAAGGTATTTTTGTAATCTTTGGGTATTGAATAAATTACAGGTAATCGAGTTATATCAAGTTCACGTGGTAGGTCATTTGCTTTAAGCCTTTAGGATGACAAATAACTGTTACTTCTCAGCTCAAATTCAAACTACTCTACTGTTTTGCGAATGAGTGCCACTACAATATCACACGTAAACCGTAAATACACGCATCTGCTGCTCTAATAAACCAGTCTAAGGATAATTAAACTTTTATTTTTGAACTTACCGAATTTTTACAGCGCGGAGATCTTTTTTTCCTTGTAAAGCTGCTAAGACGTAAAACAGATGAACTCGCAAAAACAATATGCTAAAAAATACTCTGGTTTTAGTTGAGATTCACAGGAAGACCGCAATACTATCAAATGGGGCTCCCTCGTCGCTGGTGTCGGCACGCTTTTTAATACCTTTTGATTTAGATTTGGCCTCAACAAAAATATTACGAAATATTTTGTAATCCAAACCAACTTCACTGTCGTAGTAACTCGCAAAAGCTGGCAAAAAAAGGATTTCACTTAGTGCCGCCCTTAAAAATTCAGGCAAGCCCTGAACGTCAGCTAAAGCATTTACGTCAATCAATCTTAAAAAATTCGACCTAAAATTACGGAAGAAACCTTCCGGTATTTCAACAGTACATTCTGTTTTGAGATACTCGAGTGCTCTACTCCAAGCATGCCTTGAAAGCAGCTCTTTCAAGTCACTTAGATGTTTGCTGTTCCCTGTGAAAATTCTTAGATTTTGGATTCCCCTGAAAAGTTTCTGGGCATCTCGTCTTGACTCTGAGACAAAGCCAGAATCTAAAACCTTTAAGGCAGTGAAAAAGTCTGTCAGGAAATGTTTTCCTTTAGTACTTTCTTCGTGACGATCTCGGATTCTTCTACTCGTATTACTCGATAAATTACTCTGTTGATCGCTTTTATATTTTTCGATGAGTGCTCCGTAGTACTTTTCCAGTAAAGAATACTTAGTCAATTCACTGAGGTCTTTCCCTTCTACAATTTTTATTTGATCCGGTTGATTTTGCCATGGAATGACATTGAAACTGTTTTTTAGTACCTCCCAGGTTACTTCGAGTTGTTCCCCCAAATAAGGAGAGTTAAAACCAGTTTTGACAACAATAACGTTTGTGTGCTGTAATGCTGGACTTTGAGCCATCGGACTTCTTCTATTCACTCTACCAAAGCGTTGAATTAGGCTGTCCAAAGGCGCCAACTCAGTTATTAAAACATCAAACGAAATGTCAAGTGATGTTTCAATAACCTGTGTGCTTACACATACCAACTTGCTGCAAGCTGAAGGGTCTCGCAGCAAATTTAAAACTGTCGTCTCCGCTTTGGATCTATCAACTTGGGTAAACCGAGAATGGATTAAATGCACTGTGTACTTAGAATTTTTTCTTAATAAATTGAAAATTTCTTGCGCTGTGGCTACGGTGTTTGCACTTACCAAAACGGATCTGAGCTGAAGGGTATCGAGCAGATACTCTACTAAGCTTTTGATTGCGTTGATTGGATGATCAGAACTCGCAGTCTGCTGACTATCGCCTGTATCAAGCACTGAACTTTCTTCCCGGTGGTTCGATGCTTCATGTTCCGCATCGATTAAAAGTACTTTATGTCTAACGCAACCACTAATTTTACTGCTGTAGTTGCTTATTACCTTTCTTAGTTTATCTACTTCATTTTCCGAGATTTGGTTGTCTGCGTCAAAATTTAGGTACTTAATGTTATCTTCAGTTGTGTACATATTGATCAGAATCACGGGTTTGTTAACCCTAGAAATTAGCTCTTCTTCAAAAAATGAAGGCCAAGTGGCAGTTATGAGCACAAATTTTCCCCCTAGCTGAGTTATAAACTCCAAACTTTTAAGGACCATAGCCATAGCCTCCGGCGAATAACTTTGCACCTCATCAACGATCAAATTAGCCTCGTACATCGAGCTTAATACTCGCTCATAGCCCGGAAAACGCAGAATATAAGGGTATATTTGATCCCCTGTCGCGACAGTTACATGATTAGCAAGCAAACGAGCTAAATCATGTCTCTCCTTAGGGTCGGCTAAGTCATTACCCTCAGACACATTCAGCGAACTTAAAGATTTGAGATAGTTATAGCTTTCACCATGCAGCAGACCCACAGCTTTACGATTAGAATCCTGAGAACTGGAGCTAAGTATGTCTTCTACCCTACAAAAAATTTGGTTAGTAGAGACACGCGCTGGTAGAGTATAAAAAACCTTGTCGGATAATGCCCAAGCTAAAGCGAATTCTGTCTTACCTACTCCAGTTGGAGCTACAAGCACTAGGTTAAATTTCAATAACTGAGGGCATTCTTCAAAAATTTCAGTTTGCCATGGATTGGTAATATTCTTTTTCGATGGTAAGTAGTCGAATATTTTTTTTATCGGAATTTGAGCGTCACTGATTGGCGTTAATTCAACTTGCTCAAAAAGGTTTTCTCGGTGGTCCGTATTTGCTCCATCGGCAATAACAGATTCTGATTGTGAATGCTCCAATTCCTCTATGTACGACGCGTAACTATCCACACGAAGCAATGTTCCGTGAAACAGGCACCAAAAGCTATCGAAAATAGCTTGCTCGTTTAACAGATCTGGCTCAGCAAAAGTACTACCTTCGTTTAAATCATTAGGTTTATGTTCGGCCAGCTTCACAAATCTGATGGGGACTGAGAAAAACTTGTATGGCGAAGTAACCAAATCAAGCAAGCCAGATCCGGCAACATAATCTTTCGCTAAAGCACTATTAAAATTAATCATGTCCTCGATAAATAACCGATAACTGCCATACTCTCCATCCTCTTTGGTAACTAGCATATTTAAGTGTTCGCTGAAAGTTTCTCCGTGCGTAGAAAATACCTGTTCTAGCTCCTGTTTAATTTTTTTTATAACATCAAGTGTGTAGCTTGGGCTTCGGAGATAAGCCTTAAGAGCCTCCGCGAGGGGCTCGTAGGTAAAATTGATTGCGTAATCGAAATAATTTCGCCAATGGTGAAACGCTATGGATGACAAAAGCAAATCAATTCCATGACGGGATATTTTGTTCAACAGTAAACTCAAATTAGAGCAAGTTGAACTATTGAAGTCTTTCTCGATTGAGATAAGCAGTTTATCGAGCAACCTTCGGAGACTAGGTATATTGATAAAAAAAATACCTAGAAGCGAGTGTGGTGGAACAGGATAAAAACTTGACGGCAATGATTTGTTTTGAGGAAATTTTCCTACAATTGATTGGAATGCAGGATCTGCTTTTCCAATATCATGAAAAAGAATTGCTAGCTCCAAGAAAGATTGTATGATGTTGTATATTGCACGCTTTGTTAAGTCATCAGTTGCTTTATACTGGCGATGCCTGTAGATAAAACGAGCTGCGCATAAAAGATGCGCTATGTGCTGACTAATACGGACGCCATTAGACTTCGCAATTAGCCACTCCATTCCTCAATTGATATTCGTCCCGTCAAGATTGGTCAAATCAAACCAAAAAATTGGCATTTCTGTTTTCGGATCAAAAAACAAACTCTTATCTTTATAGCCACCAGAGATTAAAACATTGTAGAGGGGTCTTAAAGAGCCTCGAATTAAAAAAGCCTCAACGTTTGTAAAGTGACGCACCGTCGTTTGGATGCCATTCTGCTTGACTGTGCCATAACGGTACATTACAGGTACAACATAACGCAGGTAATCAAGTCCACTCACGCTACCCTTAAATGTGTTTAGGGGTAACCAGAACATATATGTCGTTCTTCTGTTGAACAAGCGGAAAAATTGTTTACCAAGAGAATCTCGTGCCAATGGGCTGATTTCTTCTAACTCTATTTCCGATATCTCAAAAGTTGTGACTAAATCTTCGGCTCGTCCAAGCGATAGGATCGTGAATGGGTTTAAACTCTGGACGTCGACCGCCTTATCCAAAGCAAAATAAATTAACACTTCGGGCTTGACCACTTGTTGTACAAAGGTGGGGATGATTTGTCCTGGATGCTGAGTTTCTGTCCTACAAAGCCTAGGTTTCGTTGTAGCACTTAGATTACGCAACCATTGATATTCTTCCAAAACTTCCGTCGATTTGCAAAAAACTGCGACTTTTTTTAATTTGTGCTTTCTATTGAAGTCTTCAAACTGATGCTTGTTATGTAATCCGAACAAATTTGCAAGAAAGCCTATGACGGTTGATATGGGTGGAATAGGGAAAGTTTGCCGGTGAGAGTATGCGAAAGGCAATCTACTATGAAAAGTTTCTACATTGAGATGAACGCGGTAATTCAAATTTTCTTAACCCTCAACATACGAAGAAAATAGTCAGAAACATCAATGAGGGAAACATAAACGACATAATTCCTCCAGCTTCTCAGCAATTCCCAATTTGCCGTCACTTTCTTTATAGGATGTATTTCCATCCGCATCAATCATAAGTACCGAGGGAACATAGTAAATAATTGGTTGAAAACTTTCCACTCTATAGGGATGCTTAATTGCCGTTTCGACTCCGAGAATCTTAAACTTTCGCCGTCCATCTTCACTTCGATCTAAAACAGCCGTTATAAAATTATGGAAGACTGGAATCGGTAGTTTTAATCCACCAACAATAAAGAAAACAGGTACTAGCGTATTTACTTCTCCACTGGATTGAGACGTCAAACCTTGAGTTATAGCTTGGAATATTTCCATTGATTTTTGAAACCTATGTTTGTTCAGGCCATCATCGCTGCCATTTTTCCCATACAAGGAAGCTTCATCATCCAGCCTCGTCAATCTAGCGCAATCTAGTACAAAACTAACTTTGAATAATGATTGATGCTCTTCCCTAGCGTATGGGTCTGGAGTGGCGTTAGCTTCTGGGCTAGCTCTAGCTACCATGTGATGGTTAGCGTAAAAAATAATGTCCTCTCTGAATGGAAATAATGAAATACATTTGGTGATGCCTAGCACGGCTTTTCGCGTAATTGTTTTCGACTGATCAGCTGGATTATCTTTAGTTTCCGAACTTGCCGAAGGGTTATCTTTATTTTTTTTTGTTTTTTCCGATTTTGCAGTTTTCATAAAGCCGAATACATCAATCTCAGGGTAATTTATCAAGCTATTTATTAACTGTGTGGTATCAGCATCCTTTATGTCAAATTGTAATACTTTATTTTCTTTCGTCACAGGCGTTAAACTCCAACCAAACAACCTAACCAAAGTATCAAACAGGTAATGCCTTATAGCTGGCCTACTGATAAAAGAATATACACCATCTGGCAGAGCTAATTTTTTCACTGAACCAATGTTGCCTGCCAAATTTTCGCCCCGATTTAGTGCGGCACAGTTATATACCACAGTGGCAGTGATAGCCCTTGGACGTTCCTCCCTATTCATCGTCAATACTTTTACACTTAATTAAAGACAAATTTCAAGTCTTTCATGACACGTCACCCAAGATTATTTGGTTAAGAACTGCAAACAGTTCAATTTTCTTGGTCGGATCAAACGGTGCTGCCAAAAGGAGGTCTGCTAATTGTCGACTAAGACTAACACCTTGAACAGCATGTTCCCTAAGTATCAAATAATAAACTTCATCCCACTGCTCTGCGCGGACTAAGTCAAGCAAGCGAAATAGCTGCTTTTCTAAACCATTGCGAACCTCTTTATTCAAGTATGGGACTGTGCTACTCAAACTCAGTTTAGTTCGAGCTTTTGGTGCCATTTTGTTCAACAATGCAACAGTAAGCCCCAATAAAATACCTATTTTTTCAAATGCTTTTTGATCCACATAATCCAAGGTATCTTCAGAACTTAACCTCTTTAAGTGTGAGATGATGTTCTCTAATAGTTCAACCAATTCAGCCGAATTAGTTCCGTGTGACTGGCTTTGTTCCATCCTAATAGAGTGTAATTTTTTTAATTAAGTTTTTCAAGTTCAAGATCGCTTTGGTACACCAAGAGTATCAAAAGGCTTTCCTGGCAAATTCCGAGGGAAAAATTCAATGAATAGGAGACGCGATTGCAACTAAAGGGCGTTACGAGAAACTGCTTGTCAAAAAAGTAAATGAATTTACAAGACTTCAGTAAACGCTTACAAAATGTAAGAAAAAAAGCCTAGATCGTTTAGGAATTCGTCCTAACAACAGATTTTCCGACAATCAAAATTATTAATCCATGATATCCCAGCAACCGAGCATCAAACCTTTAAAAATCACTCAGTAATTTTAGAGGTATGTCGGAGGACTTATATTTTTAGCAAAATTTATCATAAACCATTATATAACCAAATAAAAAGACTTTTAATTTTTTATTACATCGCTTTAAAACCGAATTTCCCCACAAATCTTTTAGGACACTCAGCTAAAACGAGCTGATCTACTGCTGAAAACGACACCAAAAGGGCGTGGATTTAGTCTAAATTAAAACTGCCAAAGGTATGTTTCGATAGTTTGCTGAAATTCTTTTTACGGTGCAAGTCGTCATTTCGGTTTGTTCCTAAAGTCAGTTCAATAAACGCCACAAATTGTAAAAACCTTCAAAGCTTCTTAGGCTATTAATCGTCTGGGTGGTATCTTTGCTACTAACAGCCCCTGAACGTAATGTTAAGTAAAGCTTCTCGTTTACTAAATTCCACACACTGCTATTTGCAAGTTTAATGATTTCAAGTATGAGATTCCTTAGAGACTTGTTCTTCAAATTCAAGATCTCAAGGCTTCTTACTAAAGCTGTGCCAAAGCTAGGGAAGAAAATTCTTTGAAGCTTGTCCGGATTGAAGTTAAACGAAACCCATGTTTTTCTGTTGTTATCCCAAATAACACAATCAAGTTTTTTATTGACTATGCTAAGGCAACGTAAAAAAATTTCTACAAACTCATTCACGGGAATCGAAAAATTACCGGTCGCTGTTTTGAGACTTTGAGCGCTAGCTATTCTAGTTACTAACCCCTCCTCGATCAAAAGATTTATTTTAAAATTAGTTTGAAAGTGTCCAGAGTCTAAAAATATTCCAAGATTGTTTCGTTGTGGACTTCCTATTCCTAGATATACGAAACCAAGTTCCTGGAACAGAAGCACTAATGAACAGATGGGGCAAATTACTGAGCCACTAAACGCACAACATCCCCAGTTTCCATTCGGGAATTCATTAGGAGAACCTCCCAGAAATGAGTTGTGCATCATGTTGAACTTGGATTTGGCACCAAAGGTTTCAAACGTCTCATCAGTCACCGAAGCACCACAAAGGAAACAAGAGGCTTTGACAGAACTGTTTTTTTTGTTGCCATCGAGGTAGTAATTTTCACCATTCGTCCCTGAGTGCTCCGTTGAGAGTGTTTTTCGATCTTGAGAAAACCTTTTTGAGTACGTCTCAACCTTTAAAAGATAGTCAAACCACTTTTCTTTCCAGTTAGCGCGAAACGATAAAAAATTTTTGAGCAACCCAATATTACTGAAAATATACCTATTAACTTTCCGTATCTCACTCTCTTGCTCTTCGGCTAAAGTAGTTTGAGATTTGAATTTAGCGACAAATATTAGATACCTTTCAGCTAACAGCGGTAGGCCAGTTATGCCAGTCGCTGAAGGTGAGTTTAATCGTGGGTTGCCGTCTGAATAGCCTTCCACACTGGGCAAGTTGACCTCAACTTCATCTCCAATGAACTTGAATCGGAATTGATTATCCCTACAAAATTTTAGCAACCCATGAACAGCCAGATTAAACAACCAGTACGATGGTTTAAGTCCGATTTTGAACTCAGGCATGGCCTTCTACCAGCTCAAGTAATCCAAATCCTTGGCTTCGTCTTGCTCCAAGGCCAAGCACAGTCAAAGCCATCAGTAATTCCGGCTTGCCCTTCACTACGAACTCGCCTTGAAAAGCCGTAAATTTCATGCGTTCTGGGTTGTGAGGATTTTTTTTGGTTAAGTGCCTAACGATGATTTTTCGACCGTGCACAAAAATAAACTGTCCTGATTCGTTCGGATCTAAGTGAACATTCGCTAATTCCGCTATTTGTCGGAAATAGTAATTTACTAATGTAGCAAACTTTAA
>JANWWW010000063.1:0-2188 GCA_025055295.1 Deltaproteobacteria bacterium
GTAGTTTACAATCTGATTGTTTGACTTTCTGCTTAGTCAGACAAATTAAATAGCAAGCTGTGAACAGCTTTCCCTAAAACATAAAGAGCTTGCTCATCCGGATACCTAAGTTGAACAATTGGAGGGGAAGCGCGCATATCGGTAATACGGACGTTTTCAACCCAATAGGAGTCATGTCTTGCAAATGATGCTTCGACACGCTGAATTTGATTGTTGGCCCCTTCTTCAACCACATTATACTTTGACAATTCCCTAACTCTGATCGGTTCTTTTACTGCATAAAATATTTCCAGCCCTATAGGTTCGTCCGAATATCGACTTCCTCTCTGCAAAATTCGCAAAACAACTCTATCATCTTGTTCCTCAATTGCCATCTCCTCGATCTGGTAGCCAGATGAAAACAAAACTATCGGACTGACTCCATCGCCATTCGGGTACATTACAATAGATTTAATTGGACGTTTGTCATAAGGCACTTCGTGATAGGCATAAACGTTTCCGGTTCCGTGTTGACTTACAGATACTGAAATCTTTCCGCCAACGCTGTCTTCTAAAATGCTCCTTTTGGCGGGTATGAGTTGCAGTTTGTCATTTTTTGACAATACAAGTGGTGGAATGACGAAATGACTCTGAGCAGTATAGATTGCAGGGTTTTTCACATTAAATTCACCGCCAACAACGCTTGAAATTACGAAATTAAAAAAAACTTCATCTATTTTTTTAAAAAGACGTACAGGGCGCGTTATTTTTAGGTCAACATGGTCTACAGTAAAATCTTTTTCGTTGCATCGAACAAGGAGCACGGACGGTAACAAACTTCTACCTTCGGGTCTACTTGCGAAATTTTCTAGGTCCTTGAAAAATTCCGGTAACTCTTCCTTCAAATCTTCCGGCAAACTCGCGTAAAACCTTTCGTAAGCCTCGGTTAATAGATTTACAATACTGTCTGTGGTGTTTCTAAACCGCACCTTCGAGATCACCATTGGATACACATGAACCGACAATTGTTCCAAAACCCACGATCTGTGACCACGTCCAAGTAGGACATTCTCATTGTTGACCATGAAGAAAAGAACGACCGGAGTTAAACCATGATACTGTCTTTCCGAAATCAGTCGCAGTATCTCCATTGCTTCAGGATCACGGTGAATAACAACCCTATGGGGGTCAATTTTGAAAACTAACGGTTGCATGTTTGGCTCAGGAGACGAATTAAGATTAACTGAGGATGCCATTTTAGATAACCTAATATTACAATATTATTTCTCAGATTCTGTCCTTAAGCAAAATTTGACAAACTTGTTCAAATTTTTGGCCACGCGGGTAACAAATTTTGTCGTATCCTGGCGTATTCTTCGCAGCTTTTTCATGGAACAAAAATTGCTAAAATTCGGTAATGCGTATGAGGGGCTTTTCGCTGGTTGAACTGCTTATCGTTATAACCCTTTTAGCGATTTTAGGATTACTATCTGTTAACTCTTTCAGTCGAGCGAAACATATTGCCGCCTTTAGCGCAAGCCAAGCAACGCTTAGACAGGTAGAAACTGCGTTGGAACTGGGTATCGTCCATACTCTTGAGACTGTGGGGGACATCGATTTTCCTCTTACTCAGATTACGTCCCAAGACCAAATAACAAACTCTAATATACTTAGTAACATCCTATGGGGTTTTACTCTGCCACAAAACACAACCTTGACTTTTGCGGTAAATACATCTTGTTTTTCATCTAATTGTACACAGGCCGTGATAGGAGTAGACCACACAAGCGCATGTAAGACCATCCAAAAGACTCAGTTCGGAGATGGGGCAGAGGTCGTGATCTCCCTACCTAAAAATGCTCCCGGATGTTAAAACCTCATAAAATTAAAAAAGAGAGCCTGAACGCATCCTAAAGATGAATTTTAGAGTTTCAACGGGAAAAACGGGAATAAAAAAATCGTTTTTTTGAGCAAAAATGAAAAGGCAAAAAATCTTTAACCGAAAAAAATTCATCATTGCGGTCAATCAAAACTTGCTTTCAAGAGTGGCAGTTCCACGTCATTTGTTAGATATTAATTTGTAATTCGTTTATCTTAACTCGGGTTGTGACATTAATTTTGCAATTCGCACGGCTCTATCGCGATTAAAAAAGTTTAGGATATTACCTGATCTTCTTTCAGGCATTTTTGCTAGTATTTCGACAATGAC
>JANWWW010000063.1:2197-10293 GCA_025055295.1 Deltaproteobacteria bacterium
GGCTCTATCGCGATTAAAAAAGTTTAGGATATTACCTGATCTTCTTTCAGGCATTTTTGCTAGTATTTCGACAATGACATCGTTGTCAAGGCCCTGCAAAAGATTTGCCGCGTCTTTGGCTGGCATACTGAGAAGAAGATTTACAAGCATATCTATTTTAGCCTTTTCTTGAGCCGATTGTTCGTTTTGCAAGTTTTTGATTTTATTTATATGCGCTTTTAACTCTTCTAGCTTTTCTTGTATAACTGACTCTATAAATTTCTGTTCTTGCAATCTGACGTTCAACTCTTCCTCTTTTTGCTCAAGATTAATTCTTTTTGCCTCAAGCTGTAGCGCAACTTCTTCCAGATTGTCCATTGAAAGAGCAGGTCTTTTCAGATCTTCAAATGCCAGGGAGCTGCGTTTGACTATATCTTTAACAGTTGGAGACTCATTATATAGCAGTATGCCTAAAGATATAAACATTAAGCCAAATCCAGTCATACCTGCTAAAAACGTGGTAAAGCGAAAACCCCTGGATTGATTTTCAGATAAAGACCGAAGCTCTTCCAAGCTATTTACATTTGTAGTTTCGTCGCCAACTGATGGCCTGGCTTTGTTTTCATTTTTTTTGATTATGGCATTAACTCTGTCTCTCAAAGCATTATAAATTTCCTCTGCCTGTTCTCTTGTCAAGTTATTTTTCCTCATAGTATTTAAGGATTGTCAAATCCCTTAAATTATTGGATTCTCTTTTTAACACGAAAGTTTTAAACCTTTGATCGAATTTTTCCTGAAGTTTCATGAATTTTTTTGTCTCTTTCGAAACTGATATCAGTTTCTCCGCTAAACTAGCAAGATTTTTGGATTGAATGTTAATTTCTGCGAGAAGTTTTTGATTGTAGGCATGTTTCAAACTTATGGCCACTAGATCATCCGGAGTCGTTTCCATGAGTTGGCGTTTTTTATCGTCGATCTCGGCAGTGGATCGTGAGATAGCCAATTTGAGAATTTTTTCATTAAGCTCAGCTAATTTAACCAGTCTTTGAATTTGTTTTTTTTTCATTTTTGTCTAAATATTTTTTTTGCCTCTTCAAGGGCTTCGCTAGCAGTAAAAAATTCATCTGGAAGTTGTTTCAAGAAATTGAGTATTTCGTCATACTTGTTTATGGCGGTATCAAGAGTTATGTCAGTGCCGGGTTTATAAGCGCCGACAAGAAAAAGGTCTTTATTTTCTTCGTACGTTTGCACAAGAGTTCTAATTGCCAAAGAGATTTTCTTTGTCAAATCTTCTTGAAGGGTGTCTGCCAAGCGGGAGATGCTTCTTAAAATATCGATAGCAGGATAAACTCCTTTAATTGCGAGCTCTTTACTGAGTACAATGTGCCCATCCAATATAGCTTTAACAGTGTCTGAAACCGGCTCATCTAAATCGTCGCCCTCAACTAAAACGGTAAAGAAGCTTGTAAGCGTCCCGGGTCCGCTTGAGTTTCCAAACCTTTCAAGGTATTTAGCCAAAAATTGAAAGCAGCTCGGAGGATATCCTCTTGCTACAGGAATTTCACCAAGATTGGTTTTAAGATCCCTTAAACTCTGAGCAAGACGAGTTAGACTGTCACATAAAAAAAGAACATTTCTCCCTTTATCCCGGAAATATTCAGCGTATGCCAATGCCAGCAGAGCTGCTCTAATCTTCCTCAAGGAAGACTCTTCGGCCGTGCTCACAATCACCACGCTTTTGTCAAGCCCATTTTTGAGGTCTCTTTCGAGAAATTCTTTAACTTCTCTTCCGCGTTCTCCAACAAGACAGATCACGTTAATGTCGGCGGACGAATGTCTTGCAATCATACCAAGCAGTGTTGATTTTCCAAGGCCCGCTCCGGCGAATATCCCAAGCCTTTGGCCTTTGCCGGCAGTAAGCAGAATGTCGATGCTCTTAATTTTAGTCTCAAAAGTCTCGGTTATCGGCTTTCGCGCTATAGGATTTGGAGGAAGTCTGTAAAGATCGATAAAATCCTCGGCTTCGATTGGTTTACTTTGATCTATCGGCTCGTTAAAACAATTTAAAATTCTGCCAAGAGCTTTCTCCGAAACTGCAACTTTGCTTGACTGGGCTTTCGCTTCAACTATGGAACCTAGACTGATGCGGAGGTTTTCTTCAAAAGGAAAAAGAATATATTTGCCGTTCTCGAATCCAACAACTTGAGCAAACGCTTTGTAACTTTCAGTATGGATAGTGACCATAGTGCCAATCTCAACAAAAGGACCTTCACTTTCAATCCGTATTCCCTTGACTTGAGACACTCTCCCTGTGAACTTAAGCGGATTAACGTTTTTTATGGCTGAAAAAAGACGTTCAAAGTTCAACTAAAAATCTCCTCCTTTAAATCTTTCAATTTTTCGAATGGGAGCATGCTTATTTCTCCAGCCGTTGTTTCTACAATGCATCCAGCCTTGATGGTTTCGTCGGCTATAAACTGAATCGAACCTACTGAAGAGGCTTTTTGAATATTAAGGAGCTGAGCAATTTCATAATCGTCCTGACTTAATCTTATTTTTGTGACACGCACTTGCCTTTTGAAATCAAGAGCTCTTTGAATAAATTGCAAGATATAATCAGGTCTGAATTGAATCGCTTGCAAAAGCAGTTTCTCGCATAATTCGATGCTTGCCATGACCATTTTTTTTTCTAAATCTTCAAAAAACAAACTAATCTGATTTTCCAAATCCTCAACAATAATTTTAAATTTTTCGCCCAGTTCAGCCTTGACCTGACCAAGTTTCTCGTCAAATTCAAGACGCGCCTTCTCATAGCCGTTTTTGAAACTTTCTTCTTCCAAAACAGCGAGTTTCTCCTCGAGTTCTCTGATTTTTTGCTCGTATTCGTTTGTCTCATTGACGATGCTTTTAGGGCTGTATGATGGTTCAAATTCGTCTAGAGATTCATCTGTTGCATTAGAAATAAATGCATGAGTTTCATCTATTTTATAAAACGCATCCGGTTCAAATGTTTGCATTAGAGTCTGCCTTCATTAAGCCAATATCTTATTAACAAAGCCGCCTGATTGGGATTTTCGAGCACCATTTTGCTATTTTCCGCCAATAATTGTTCGAGTTGCTCGATATCAACCGCGGTCTCAACATCAGGAAGTTTTGCGGTTACTTTTCTTTCCTGGGTCAATTCTTTCTCAAGCTCCTCTAAGCCAGCAGGAAGTAGTCTTGAAATGTCCACTTCCTGATCAGATTTGGCTGTGACATGTTTTACAAGGGGTTTGAGAACAACAAAGAACAAGAGAGCCAGAAGAATTATTGGAGAAATCACTTTGCTAAACTCAAGCACTAAAGAGATCATTTCACTCTTTTCTAGTTCCTTAATCAGATCCGGACTTGGGGAATAAAAGGGTACACTCTCAACGGAGACTGTGTCTCCTCTTGCCGGATTGAAGCCGATAGCTTGTTTTACTATTTGTTCCAGCTGATTAAGACGTTCTTGTGATAAAGGCTTAAATTTAGTGATCGTGGATCCGTCTGTGCTAGTTTCTGGAACATATTCTCCGTCGACAACCACAGCAACACTTATTCTTTTAATAGCCCCTTTTGTTGACTGGCTTCTTATTACAGCCTTTGAAACTTCGAAGTTTTTCACAATTTCGTTTCTGGACTCTTCCTCCTTGGACTCAGGGGTGACCAAGTTTGACGCTTCAGGCATATTAGAAACTACTCCGGGCACACCCCCTCTTCCAGCCTGAAAACTGCTGCCAACACTCGTTGATTTTTCAGACCTTACTGCAATCATGTTTGGATCATAAATTTCTTCTTCTTTAATGGCTTCGGTATGATCAAGTTCAATTGCAACCTTTGCGACAGCTTTGCCCGGTCCGAGAACCCTCGTTAAAAGATCCTCAATTTGTTTGCTGTAATAAGTTTCCAGGCGAGTTTTGTTGTCAACAAGCTGCTTTTGACTATCCAGATTGGAAGCTGAACTAAGGAGGTTGCCGTTTGCGTCGATTATGGACACATTCTGGGGGGTAAGTCCTTCGACGCTTCCACTAACTAGATTGGCAATCCCTGTAATTTGTTCCGGGGAAAGCGTCAATCCCGGCCTAAGTTTAAGGTAAACAGAGGCAGTAGCCTTTGGAGATTCTTTAAAAAGAGATCTTTCCGGCTTGACGATGTGAACCCTTGCTGACAACACACCCTCTATGCTTTTTATAGTTTTTTCCAGCTCTCCCTGTAGTGCTCTGGTAAATTTAACTTTTTCCAAAAAAGCACTTGCGCCGATTGTGTTACTTTCGAGGATTTCAAATCCGAAGGAACCTTGGCGCGGCAGGTTCATGGCAGCCAAGGTCAAACGCAACTCATGGACCAAAGCTGACGGCGATACTCTTACAGTTCTTCCGTCGTTCGTAAGCTCGTAAGCAATTTTTTTTGATTTAAGGTAATCAACAATAGCAGAGGCGTCTGCGGGATCAAGATCCGAAAAAAGAACTCCAAAATCAGGCTTCTGAGACCAGCGGATAGCAAGAACTAAAAGGATGGCGGAACCGACAATAAGGGTTGGAATCGCTATCTTGTGACTTAGCGGAAGTTTAAGATAACTGTCTACTATTTTACCGAGAGGGCCGAATAAGTCCATGTTTAAATTTGAATTCTCGTAAGTTCGTCGTAAATTTTAATTATTTTGTTTTTAATTTGGTTTAAAATCTGCAACGACAAATCTGCTTTTTGAATAGCGATAATCGCATCATGCAGCTCAACTCCTTGTCCGGACAGGTGTTTATCCATCATGCTTGAAGCGGTTTTTTGAAGTTCGTCGGTTTTTTTTATCGCTTCTTCCAACGCGGATATGAAACTAACGCCGCGATTTTCCGTTTGATGCGTTTCAACCTTCGGAGTTTGTTTGAAAAACTCAAGCGAACTGTTGTTGATTTTCATATCACGTACTTCTTAAAAGCTCCCTAATACTCTGACTCATTTCAGAGAATGTTCTGAGTGTCTCGACATTTGCCTGATAAATTTTTGACGCGGAAATAACGTCGACCATTATTTGGACAGGGTTGATGTCAGGATACTTAACAAAACCCCTTTCGTCGGCGTCCGGATGCTCTGGATCGAAAACAAGTCGTGGGGGTTTTTCAGAGGTAACAACTTTTGTTATGAGGGGTGCCTCAATCGAGAAATTCTCTAACTCGCTTTCAAACTTCTTTATCGGGACACTCTGTTGAATTACGTGTTTTTCCCTGTACGGCTCGCCGTTTTGAGTTTTGGTGGTTTCAATATTGGCAAGGTTAGACGCAGCTACCTCCAGTCTGGTTCGACTGGCTTTAAGGCCTCTTGATACTATCTCGAAATGGATTGACATGGCTATTAAAAACTTCTGATTACGTTTAAAATCATTTGGAAACGGGTCTTAAGAAACAAAGATGCGGTTTGAAAATACCCCTTTGTGAATTGAAGCCGAGCCATCTCGACATCAAGGTCGACGTTATTTCCATCAGGTTTTTCGTTGCCTGATAAATCTTCCTTGGGTTTCAAATTATGTTGAGCGACTGAGTTTTTAAAATGCTTATCAGATGTTGTTTCCAAATAGTCCTTAGGCTCTTCAAACATGCCTTTTAAATGATCGAAAAACTTTAGGTCTTTAGCTCGATAACCCGGCGTCTCGAGGTTTGCAAGATTTGAGGCAATAATTTTTTGTCGAGTTGACGCTAACCTTAATGCGGTTTCACTCAGGTTGTTAGCATCTGTCAGAATTTTGTCTATGAAAGACATCAAAATAACTTATTGCAATTTGTGTGCTAAGGGGAACTATGGTGAAAACGTTTAATTTGATTTTTTTGTTCAAGATTGGTGGAGGCGGGGGGAATCGAACCCCCGTCCAAGGAGTCGGTCCAAGCCACTTTCTACGCGCATAGTCTTTTTTTAGTTTCGCCAAAAGCTGGAGAAAAAGACAAACCAGCTTCTGACTAGGCCTTTTGGTGGTTTTTTAAGCCAAGGCCAAAGCTTAAAAAACCCTGCTTTAAGATTTTTCTCTCCGATTTTCAAAGCAGCCCGAAAACCGGAGATAAGGCTTGGTGTTTTTCTACAGCAAGCCGAACAATTAAGCTGCTAAAGGCATAGCAGCCACAAAGTCGTCTTCGTTGGCAGTTATTTGCCTTGGGTTTTTTAAGAGGTCCTCCCAAACCTCTACGCGCTTATGGCTCTCCAATTCTCCCTGTCAAGCCCTTAAACGCCCCCATGTTTTTATTTTATAACAATTGTTGTTGAGACCTTCAAAAAAATAATTGTGCTAATTTACAAAAGCAAAGCGAGCAAAGGTTTCTAAATTTGAGCCCATTTCTGCTACTCAGTCTTTTTTTGATTTTATTTAGTTGACATGTGGTTTTTTTGAAAAATTTGTAACAAATTTCGAAAATTTCGGAATAACAAAAGTAGAGGAAATTATGGGTGATCAACAAGTCAGGGTTGAGGTAACAGAGCTAAATAGGCTACAGCCTGGAGGTAATCATCGCGATGCTGCTCAGGGGTTTTTGGACGCTAGGTCGACAGATGGCGAAGTTGTAACTGTCAAAACACTTTCCCAGCAGGACGTAGAGAAGCTGTTGACGAAGGTTTTTGCAAGTCAAGACGCTACGATAAAAGATTTTCGAGACAAGGCAGTTTTGGGTAATCAAACAGCTTCTGGGGGAAATGGTGCGAATAATGCTGAGGGTCCTTCCCCTCAAAACTTGGGAAAACTGCTTCACCTAGAACGAGAATTAAGAGCACAAGAGCTTATCAATAACGTAGCTCAGTCTGGACAAACTCTCGAAGCTATCAAGAATACGTTACATGAGGAAATAAAAAATAAAAAAGAAAAGTTAAAGAATTGCGTTGTTAAGGTTAACAACCTAGATGTTCCGGTTTATGATAGGGTTGATCAATTGCAGGCAGAATACCTGACTGCTAACGGACAAAGGCGGGAGGAAATTGCAAAAGAAGTAGCCCAAATTTACGCACAGTTGACCCAGGAGCAGCGAAACGCGCTTTTGGAATATAGAGTAAGGAGAGTTTTATTGGATAGACTTGAAGCGTGTGAAGGCGGGTATAATTCTGTAAAAGCGCTTCAAAGTAAAATACCCGAAGATAGTATAAGCATTAGCGTGGAAAACCGTACAGTGAACTTAACAAAGCAGAATTTCAATGCTGAGGTTACTTCACTATTTTTGTTTACTTTACGCAGCTCAACAGAAAAAGAGATGAATTATGTTATTTCGAAAACGCCTTATTCATTTCCCCAAGAAATTGCGAAATTAACTCAAATGATTACGGAAAAAACAGTCAAACAGGGCAATGCGCAAGGTGAAAATACTGATATCACCATAGCCAGCCTAGCTTCAGGTGGCAATCCTGTAGATGAGTCTTATCGCTACTCGAAGTAATTAAGTATTCACCTCGGATAAAAAAATTAAATTTTTTGTGCGTCGTTTCTACTTGGGTTGAAAGTCATCGATATTTATTGTTCTTAAGTTGCTATTTTTGATGCTAATTTGTTGGAATTGATACTTTTTAGCATATAGCTCATAATTAAAATATATAACACTGGACTGCGCCGGTAGCTCAGTGGATAGAGCATCTGACTTCGGATCAGAGGGTCGAGGGTTCGAATCCTTCCCGGCGCGAAAAGGGTTTACTTGAATTCATGAAAGTAGAAGATAAACCAATAAAAATTGAAGTCTCACTCTAAGGGGCTTAATCGAAAATTGCGCAAGTGCTTCACCAGCTTGACGGTGTTGTTAAAAAAAATGTTAATGATATACAGGTTTTTCAAACTGACTTGTTCATTAACAGCAAAGGTATCTTAATCATTGATATTTTGATACTAAACGAGTGGATTATCAAACGTCATGTGTTGTGGAATTCGGCTTGTCTTTGTTTATTTTTTCTAAAACCTTGTCTATTTCGCTTTTTTTAAGTTCCTCAGGCTCTTCTTCCATGTAAATAGTTTTTTTTGCCAAAAGGCATTTCCTCTTTATTTCTTTAAAAATTAGCTCTTTAAGCGAATATTCTGGAACGATCCTTGGCGACAAAGGTCCGACTTTTTCTGTGTAGTCTTTTAAGACCTCCGTAATCTGCGC
>JANWWW010000064.1 GCA_025055295.1 Deltaproteobacteria bacterium
ATGCCGAACTATGGCAACACGTCCAGCTTCTAGTTGTCTTGCAGTGATGTAGTTAGACTCCAATGCTCTTAAACCGTAATCGCCGAACGCAAAATCGCATCCTCGGGTCTCCCTGCCCGTCAGATGTCTCAACCGCCTCATCTGTTTGCGATATTTTGGTTTTCTTGGACTGTCAAGCATGGTTTTATATTTTATTGCACCGAGTGAGAAATTTCAAACTGGTTGAGATTTATGTTGGCGTAAAACAGGCAAAACGTTAAGTTGCAAAGATACGAAAATATTGATTGTAACATGCTTAAGGTTTCATTATTTTTCGGACTGCTTAACCAAAAGCCTCCACTTTTTGACATAGAGGCTCTGACTCGATAAGCAATACCATGTTTCAAACTTACAAGGCAATTTTCTCTGAGTGAGAAAGTATGATAATACTGGTCAAAACACGCTAACAGTATATTTAAAAAAAAATTGACTCAACGAGAATGTTCAAAAAGTCAATTTTTAAAAAATTTTTTTACGAAGTCAGTGATACAGCGTTAAAAAACCGTCACATTTTATTAGCATCTTTTTTAGTCACTCAATCTTTGTAAAAACCCATTAAAAATCGTCTCGCTCAGCGGAATCAGGAAATTTTTTTGGGTTTGTCAGGGCTTTTTACAAACGGAGTTGAGGGCCATTACTTTTGGGTTGTCTGGCACATGCAAGGGATTTCTGATTAACGTCGATTCTATATAAACACTCGATCATTCGCGTGTAAAATTAAATTAATTGATCCACGATCATTAAAGGTCAACCTGCACTCAACTTTTAGAATTTTTACTCGAACTGGTTGCCAAATAGTCTGAAAATTTTCAGAAAAAAGACAAAATAACTCAAGTCATGGGTGTTATTGTCGCAGGAAACCCTAATAAAAAAAATGAACTCACTCTAAAACAGCCTTGATTAAATGATATTACATTAGGAATTAACTGTTTAAAGTATGTATTATTGTGGACATAATAAATTTAATTAATTTTGGTATAAAATTTAAAGAAGTTTGAGTAGTTTCGCGATTTCGAGTATAATAGTTGTTAAGTTAGTATGAGTAGTAGATTAAGTAAAGCTGAAGCCGGATTATTTCGACAAATTGGGGATAAGATGAACTGCTATCGATGGTTCAGTAACTTAACACCCGATTTGCAAAAAAGTGTGATAAAAGCCGTAGCTAGTATGGTAATCGGTTTTGAACAGTACGAAGTTAGTACACTAGATAATTTGCCAGCTGACTTGCAACAACGTCTTCGAGATGGCCGAATTGATTGTGTAGTAAGGTACTGCACTGAAATACTATCTATGAAGCTTCATAGTGCCTCCAGTCGAACTCCGTCCGCAGAAGAAATCATCAATTTAACCGTGCTACTTCAGGAACCGGACGTCGTACTAAAAGTCTTGGAGAATGGCTTACGGTGGGCTTACAAAGCTAGGGCAATTCACCCCGAAGGAGACGTGTTGCAAACAATAATCGATAAATTAACAGAATCTCAAACGCGCCGTTCTATTGAGTTACTACGAGCAATAGAGGCTCGTTTAGTCATAGAATTCAAGGAGCAACTCATTGATTATTTACGCACATGTTTCATGGAAAGAAATTTTGGTTTCTTGCATGTAACCTACGAAGTTTTTAGTAAAATTGTATTAGATCATTATAGCCAACGAGATACTGCTTTCGATTATGACGTGCTTTTAGGTCATGTTGAAAATATCTTACACTCGAACGAGCCAAAGATCAGTGATTATCTTGAAGAAATCATCAACACAGAATTTCAGGCCGCTAAGTCTTGGAATTCTCAAGCCTTACAACGAATTAGGAGAGATTTAGCTAGGAGAGCTGGACGCTCAGGGACAAAAAGACAAACAAATCAAAGGCTTTTTCCGTAACGTTATAGAAATGCTCTTTTCCGGTTAAATGATTTTAAGAAAGACAAACCTAAGCACCTTACGAAAATCAGTGACGGTGTTGGTTTAATATTTAAAATGGGACTGAGATACAGAGTATTCAAGCTTTTAGTCTGTTCGGGATAAAAACTCAATTTAATAGCTTTCTGATATTGATGTCCTTGCCGTGCGGATAAACGAGACGAAAGTTCACTTCTCCATTTGTTTTTGCTTAAAACTTCGAAACGACATGGAGCCAGATTAAGAACATTAAGTTGGTAATCTTTGGAAAGTTTAACAAGCTCTAAACGAAGACAACACCCTTTCCCCCCAAGTGATTTACCACGTCCCGCTATAAATCAAAATCTGACGCTTTAGGTGGTCAAGTTAGTCTAGAATCACTGCGGCCAAACCAAACCTCTTGAAGATATCCAGAATAAGGTTCTAGAGCGGTTTGGTTTAAAATTCCACAAGACTTCACCGGCCCTGGCACTATTGCCCTTGTTAATTGGGCAAGTCAAAGTGATAAAGGGCTCGTTGGAAAACTGAACTTTACTCTAAGATTTGAGAAAATAATAAAAATAACTCAATGATAAAGCGTTGAATTTTTTGATAGCTTGTTTTAACACTGAATTTTTCGACAAGCCCATAAAAAAACCGTCATGCTAATTGTATTTATACAAATTAATTTTACATCAATTTTATAGTGACTTTATTAATAGCTAGAAGCTTAGAAATGCGCTGTATGATCCGATCTTAATTAGCTTCCAATAATCGATTAAACTATTTTTTTTTACGACGTTCTGAAGATATTCAGTGCGCTTCCTTTCCTGAACCAATCCAATTCTTTTTTTGTAAACGAATGAAGTAAAGTGATTTCAGTTTGCCTTCCGTCATTTCTAACCGTGGCTCTAACTTTTTCTCCGGGTGCCAATTCTTCGGGAATTACATGGATATCTATTATGGTATCGACTGTGAAAAGCAAATAGTCGTTCGGATTTTCAAAAGTTAGGGGCAGCACACCATGTTTCTTTAGGTTTGTTTCGTGGATTCTAGCAAAGCTTTTTACAATAACCGCCTTGCAATTTAGATACCGGGGGGTCATGGCCGCGTGTTCTCGAGAAGAGCCTTCTCCGTAATTTTCTTCACCGATTATTACCCAGCCTTTGCCGAGCTCCTTGTACTTCCTCGCAACCTCGGCCGGCGTTTTTGTTTCTTTTGAAAAGAAGTCAAGCGTTTTGCCAATTTCATTCGTGAATTCATTCGTGGCTCCCAACAGTAAATTATCGGAAATTTTGTCTAGGTGCCCCCGATATTTAAGCCAAGAACCTGCGGGAGATATGTGATCGGTTGTGCATTTCCCGACAGCCTTAAATAGAACGATTAAATTGAGGAAATCTTCAGACTTGGGAGCCGGAAAGACCGGAAGAAGAGCTAATCTTTCACTGTCAGGAGATATGATTACAGTAATTGATTTTCGCTCCTTTTCACTTGCTCGCTTAAAACCGTTATAAGAAATTGAAAAACCGTTTTCAGGTAGCTCTTTACCAATTGGTGGCAAAAACTTGAACGAGCTTCCGTTCACAGTGATTTCGTCTGAAAGAGGGTTGGCATCAAGCCTTCCATAAAAGGCAATGGCAGTCACGAGCTCAGGACTGCTAATGAAGGCCATGGTTTCTTCGTTACCGTCATTTCTTTTTCTGAAATTCCGATTGTAGCTGGTTACGATAACATTCTTTTCGCCTTTTCTAATGTCGCTTCTAGACCACTGACCAATACACGGCCCGCAAGCATTAGCTAAAACTGTTGCGCCGACTGCTTTAAAAATATCCAAAAACCCATCCCTCTGAACGGTTTGCAAAATTTGATCTGACCCCGGAGTTACTAAAAGCGGAATTTTTACCTTGAGACCATGCTCAAGGGCTTGCTTTGCCAAAGACGCTGAACGGGATAAATCTTCATAGCTTGAATTCGTACATGAGCCTATTAACGCATACCTGATTTCCGTTGGAATATCGTTTTGTGCTAAAAATTCCCTCATTTCCTCAACTGAATGATACAAATCTGGCGTGTGAGGACCAACCCACCCCGGTTTTAACGATGAAAGGTCTATCTCTATGACCTCATCGAAGAAACTCTCAGGATTATCAAGAACTTCTTTATCCGCTTGAAAAAACGCTAATTTATCCTGAATAAAATCAGTTATAAAACTTCTTTCGGTCAAATTCAAATATCTGAACGTGCGTTCATCAACGGGAAAAATAGATGTGGTTGCTCCAAGTTCCGCACCCATGTTAGTAATCGTTGCTCGACCTGTGAGACTAAGAGATTTCAAGCCGGGTCCAAAATATTCTAAAATCTTTCCTGTTCCACCCTTTACTGTTAGCAAACTTGCAACTTTTAAAATGACATCTTTTCCAGATAACCAGGGGTTAAGGGATCCGACAAGTCTTATCCCCAAGATTTTTGGCGCCGTCAGTATCCAGTTTAAGCCAGCCATGACTTCTGCCGCTTCGGCACCACCTACGCCAATGGCTAACGCGCCCAAACCTCCAGCATTTGGAGTGTGCGAGTCAGTTCCAATGATTAAATTGGCAGGAACTGCATATTTTTCCAATACGACTTGGTGTATTATTCCTGCTCCCGGCCCCCAGAAATCAATTCCATGTTTCAATGCTGATGACTCCAAAAAGTCGAAGACTTCTTTGTTTTCATCTATAGCCCGTAGCAGATCTTTTTCTGCACCCTCCTGCGCTCTTATTAGATGGTCACAATGGATGGACGCTGGAACACAGACTGTATCGCGACCACTCGTCATAAATTCAAGCATTGCCATCTGTGCCGTGACATCTTGCATGACAACCCTGTCAGGTTTTAGCTCAAGAGGGGTCAAACCTCTTACTACATCAGCCGGTGACGGGTCAGCTAAGTGAGCAAAAAGAATTTTTTCAGTTAGGGTCAGGGGTCGTCTAAGTAGGGCTCTAAGGCTGTCAACTTTGTTGACATAATCTGTTAGGAGCTTCAGTGTTTCTTGTTTGTTTAAAACTTCCATAAACATAGTTTATTCTACATTAAGATGACTAAAAAACTTATTTTATTCTCTATTGCATTCTTAACTGCTTTCTTTTCTTTCGAGGCAGTTAGGCGGGAGTTTAAGAAAAGAATTTCCGAAACACTTCAAGTCAACTCTTGGCTTGACAAAACTTTTGTCGACCTCGCTTTAACCAGCGAACAAAAGTCTTGTCTTGATTTGCTCGAGAATTTCAGATTGGAGGAAAATTTTTTAAAAAGAGTCGCGGATAGACTAAATGTCAAATTCGAAGTACCGAAAGCAGAACCCTCGGAAAAATACTTGAAACTTAAAAGCGAGCTAGCTGAAATTTTAGGATTACCTGTTGAAACACTTACGAACACTCTGGCCGAACACGGATTTTTTAAAAACTTGCCCGAACCCAAATTTGACAACATAAAAAATATTAAATCATTAGCTGAGCTTAAAGATTTTTTAAAACCATGGTCAAGAAACGATGCTCCTATTTTCAAACGTGACGAGGGCGAAATAATGAGCTATTTAGAAAATTTAAAAATTCTTTTTGGTAATTTGTCCAGAAATCATCAGCCTAACAACTTGTATTATCTCGCCGACCTCGCAAGCCAATTGCGGGCGAAACTTGGGGATTGTTTGAGAGGAGTTCAATAGAACTCGTTTTTTAAAATTCCCTGGGTCAGTTGGAGCAGGTTTATGTATGATAAATCCTGCGATCGAATAAATGAAATTGCTTTTTCAGGATCGTTTCGTACTAAAACTGCCAATAATTCTTCGTAAGGCGGTATGAAAAAAAAATCCTTTGCTTTAGCTTTTTCAAGGATTGTGCCTGACATCAGCGAAATAAAACCCTTCGGCACCACGCAAAAAACTTCCACTCCGAAGTCTGCATAGCCCCGCCCGAAAAAATCACCTACCTCAGGGTCTTTCTTTAAATTTAGGCTCTCTAAAAATATGAGTGTCTCCTGATCAAAGATCAACGGATACCTATATCAAAAATTCTTTCCCCGTTTTCTGTAACGACATAAAAGCCCTGGTGAAACGGGTCTAAATTGACGTAATAAGCATCATATTGCCACTCAGGAATAATTTTCTCATTTTTCTCCGGTTCCCGTGGGAAGATACTTGAAAGCTCGCCTGATTTTTGCACGTATATGGATCTACCCTTGAAATTAACGAAATTTAACTCAATCTTTAGAGGCAAGCCCACGACGTTTGAGCCATTTTCGGTGGACTTTTGATTTTTGCTTTTAGCGTTCTCTCTTCCTAAGATGCGAATGTAAGATGTAGACCATGGATCATAAAACGTTAATGTGTTAAACTCCACTGGAACCGTGCGACCTTGAGATTTAAAAGGCAGGATACTGAAACTATCAGCATAAAGTACCTTTTCAAGTTCGAGATTAACTAATGTGTAGTCGAGCTGTACCCAATATCGATCTTTGAAATCAGGCAAGAAGTACCCTAATGGCACAAAATCAAAAAATTTTTGATTTGACAACGAGACGGATTTTGTATCACAAGAAATTTCGCTTCCATTGGTCGACCTTAATGACAAGCAAACGTTTAAAACGTTTTTTTCCATCCCTACTTGGTGCAAATTGACAGAGAAAGACACATAAAATAAGGAATTAAAAACGCTCAACTCTCGAAGAAGTAGTGGCAAAGCCTGAGAAGACGTGAAAAATCTTCTTCGCAAAAATTTTTGAGCAAGGGAAAAACCTCTATCGCTGACAAGACAAGACTCTAAAAATCTAATTTCCTCTGCTGAGTTGAAAAATAAGTCCGGATATTGCCTCAAAAACAATATTAATTCAGCTAGTTCCCTGGCAGAGTTAAGTTCTTGCAATCTAAAAACCGCTTCGTCTACAACCTGAGCAAACCTTTTCATAAATATTATGCTTAATATAAAACAGATAATGGAAAAACTTAAAGATAAAAAGTAAACTAATCGTCAAATGAAGGAAATAAAAATGCCTCAGCTTAGCGACACAATGAGCGAGGCTAAAATAATATCTTGGAAAAAAAAGGTGGGAGAAAAGTGTAATCGGGGAGACGTTATAGCAGAGGTAGAAACCGATAAAGCCAATCTAGAGATTGAATGTTTTTTTGAGGGCGTTTTGTCTGAAATTCGCTATGGCGAGGGCTCAACCGTAAAAGTGGGTGAAGTTATAGCAGTCATTAATGGTTTATCGGCTGGCAAAGCAGATGTTGATCAAAACGGCCAAAAATCTTCTGAGGCGGATTCAAATACAGCAAGTCCGGTATCAAGTTTGCAGTCAAATAGTGGCAGTGCAAGTTTGAACGATTTTTCTATTCTGCAGGCTACTCGAGACAAAGATCAATCAAGATATGAAGAACGAAGATTAAAAGCGTCTCCTTTGGCAAAAAAGTTGGCAAAAGACAAAGGCCTCTCTTTACTGGAAATTCATGGATCAGGACCTGAAGGGCGAATAATCGCAAAGGATGTTGAAAGTCTAGTTCAGTATCAGTCTAATTTGAGCTCTTCTTCATCCGGGACCGTAAAACCGTCAACCACCAGCAGTGTCAGAACTGAGGCTGACATATCTCCATTTTTTACGGGGGTCTCAGAGAAGTTCGCAATTTCAAAGATGCGACAAGCTATCGGATCTGCAATGGTTAAAAGCTTCTCCGAAATTCCCCACTTCTATCTCAAGGGTAAAATAATTGCGGACAGATTGATCGAGTTTAGGAATAATTTAAAAACATCGGGAGGATTGACAAGTCTTACCTACACCCATTTAATTGTCAAAGCCTTGGGATGCGCAATTAAGCAGGTTAGTGCTTTTAATACGAAATTGGACGGTGATTTTGTGGTTCATTTTGATGACGTAGATATAGGAATCGTTGTAGCGGTTGATGACGGGCTTCTGGTTCCAGTGATAAGAAAAGTTGACAAGTTGCCTTTGGTTGAATTTGTATTAGCTTTTGACCACCTAGTCTCTAAAGCGAGGCAGAAAAAATTAAGCGCTTCAGATCTTTCTGGAGGCTGTTTTGCAGTCTCTAACTTGGGCATGTATGAGATCGAAGATTTTTCCGCAATCATTTATCCGGGTCATACAGGCATTCTTGCAGTTTCTTCGATCGTAAAAGAGCCTGTAGTCGATGGCGACCAAATAGCAATCAAGAACATTATGAGAATTACCTTGTCGCTAGATCATCGAGTAGTAGACGGAGTTTCAGGCGCTAAGCTTTTGGGGGCTTTGAAGACCTACCTTGAGAAGCCAGAGTTAATTCTGCTCTGATCGGAAACGAACACGCATCTAGATTTACTTGATAGCACACCAAAGCTTGAACGAATTATTAAAGAACTTATGTCATCCGGGCTTTTGTCTATTTGTTCTTTATTGGAAACGCTAAGGCACTCGAAGGAGCCACCGCAAAATTTTTCATAATAACGTGTATTAAAACCAGCAGACCATGGCGTGGGGGAACAACAAATCTCCGGGCTTAGGAGTGAATTAAACTTTCCGGGTAATGAGTTGACTAAAGTCATTTCTGCCGTAAAATTAAATTAATAAAATTAAATGAGCTTATTTGAAGACCCGTGTGTTTTAGGAACAAATCGGGAGCAGGAATTGTATACTTTGTTGATAAAAAATCTTGAAAAAACTTCTTTATCGATAGTCAAAGGAAAGATCAAGCCGAAAAAAATCTCAAAAGACACCATTTCTATCGAAACGAAGTATAGAATTCGGCAATTAGAGGCAAATCTTATCAGCCCCATCTTGCTTCGCCTTTTAGACGCGTTCTTTTTTGGACACCAATATACGGAAGGTAGTTTAGGCAACAATGAAAGGACCCATTTAAATCAAGAAGACTTTTGGCGTTTTGCGTTGAGTGTCTCAGATCAAAAACTTGACAGGTTAAAACACGATTTAATCAGCTTTGTTGAAAGTCTTTCACCGGCTGAAGTCTTTAATTACCTGGAAACTATTCAAGGGCAAATCTTGGACATTGTTGACCATTTGGCCGGGTTATATCAGCAATCTGAGGACTTCTATTTTTTACCTTTTGACCGTTCGATTTTAGCCAAAAGAGCTCTTATTGTGCTTCTTTGCAGGACCCAAATTCCGAAAATTAAGGACCACTTTGAGTGGAAAACTTTTGTTCTTAACCTCTATGCGCTAGATTTGCTACCTTTAGCAGGGAGGTCAAAAGGGCCTGTATTTAAAAAAAGCATTTGTGAGGATGTAAAGCTGGTGGTGAAACCAGATTTATGTTTAATAGCTCAGCATGACCTTTTAGGGTGTGAACATGCTACCGAATTTGAAGTAAAACATCTTGGTTTTAGCGGTCATCAAGTGGTTTTAGTTGAGGAACATAAACTCTTGAGGTTTTCGCTTGACAAGGGGGAGCTAGGCAAATCTGAATTTGTCTCGAGGTTAAAAAGAGATTCCTCTTTTGGGGATTACTTGTACAGGTCATTTCTTCAAATGTTGAAAATGGAGTTTTTATTTGGCGATTTTGCTTACTGTGTGATTTATGGTCCAAGTAAAGCCCGTTTGTTATCTCCCAAAGTAACCAAGGCTGAGCCGGTGTCAGTGGCAGGAAATAAAATTTCGAATGTGCTTGCTAATTTTGAAAAGGATCTCTATGAAAGGCAGGATTTAGCCTGCCTTAACGAAGTGGCGGAGTGTTTGAATGGTGCAGAAATAGACACTGAGGGATTGAATATTTACCCTCATCCGGTTCTTTTTAAATTGGGTTCTTTTCAGGGTATTCTTCTCTACAGCCCCTATCGACAGGGGCTTCTTAAATACTCGTGGCGCTCAGTGGATTTTTATAAAGGGTTAATTGTGGCTTCGAGAAACAAGCTAGCGTTAGATGTGATTTTGTTGGTAACAAGAAACAAAGGGGATGAATATTCATTATACACGTACTGCCCTTTGTGACCAAAACTGAGTTACATATAGGTATGAGCAATTTTTAGTCAGGATTATCCGAGCAAAAAAATGGTCAAAGGGAAGCAAAGAATTTTAACATAAAAAATTTCAGAAAGAGTAAGTAAAATGCTTAACAGATTTTATTAAAGACGACTTATTACCATAAGGTTTTAAACATAACCAGAGCGTTAATAGTTTAGGTATGTCGTTTTAATTTTATGATGATGTTTGATTGAACAATGTAA
>JANWWW010000065.1 GCA_025055295.1 Deltaproteobacteria bacterium
ACAAAAAAAAACATCTTTATCCTTTTCACAATTGGATCGGTTTTTCATTTTTTTCGCGGAGTTGATTTTAAAACTGTTTTGTTTTTACCTTTGACATACAGTTTCTTTGTTCATTCGAAATACATAAATCTAATTGCTATAAGTCTAGCTTTAGTTTTAGATTACATTTTAGGACTCATAGGTTTTTTACTTATGATTTTTCGGGGATTCCGAAAGTTTAGGTTTGCGCTCTTTTTTAGTGTAGTTTCTCTTTTCAGCTTAAGCCAAAGTTTGTTTGAGCTCAATAAAAATCTCTCCCAACTTTTTGCGAATTTTTCCTTTTTTACTCCACTGATTTTTATTTTCTTTCGGCAATCCTACTTTGCCCAACTATGCGCTTTCTTTTCTTATGTGGCTTTGCCCCATATGATGTTATTTTCAAAACTTTCGCTCCTAAAAGAAATGAATTCAAAGGCTGTAGTTGCTATTTTACTTGTTCAGACTTTAATTAGCTCGCAAAACCTTCCTCGGATTTCCACTTTAAATGACGGTTCAAGAAAAATCATTTTCGGCGTTGAGTGTGGAAAATTGATAAAAAATCATAGTAACCTTTGTAAACGATTTAAAAGCCTCTGGGACAAAGACAAACGGTTATGTTTCAATAACGAACCATTTGATGAGATAAAAGAATGTAGGGGCAGAAAATACATAACACTGCGTGGTATTGCTAACTAATACGATGCCGGCTTGTTTCGTTACAAATCATCACTTGTAAAGGCGGCACGAAAATTTGCCCAAGACCCTTTTCGCTAATGTCTGACTGGTTTTAATACGCCTCAAAAGAATTTTTGCGCCTATCAGTTCTAATTCACTATTCTTTAACTTTGCTGTCAATAAATAGATCTGTTTGAAGGCACAATTGACATCCATAGCAAGAGAGGAACACCACTTTATGATGGTCTAGTGATAATGAGCTAACATGGCATAAAAAGAGACTGTTGAATTAACTAAATGCTCGATTCATCCTTAAAAAACATTTTCATAGTAGAAGCAAAAGATATGCTGCAAGTCTCGTAGAAAATTCAGTTTTAAAACAAAGTGTCAAAAAATTTTAGGTTTTACCAATAGGTTATTTTTAGCCTTTTTTCAAATACTGAAAATTTAAAGTAAGTAAGTCTTACCTCGACGAAGGTCGGGAGCTAAAATAATAATGGAAAAACAATGTTAAGCAGATTAATTCTTGTCTTTTACAATTTCATGCTTATTCAATATACAATTCATTGTGAAATCCCAAACGAAGTTAAGATAGGTGTTATTGCCCCTCTAACAGGTCCTGGTGCTAGAGTGGGTGAAATTTTAAAAAGTGCCATTGATTACTTCGATGCAAAAATGCAGCCAGCTTCATCCATAAAATTCAAGTTCATAGTTGAGGATACTCAGTCAAAAGTTCAAAACGCCATTCAAGCTTTCAGAAAGCTCACAGAAATAGATAAGGTGGTCATCGTTTTTGTCATTTTTGGTTCGCACGGAATGGCTCTCAAAAATTTGGCGGAAAAAACGAAGACTATTTTATGGAGTTTTACGATCCATCCTGATCAAACAGCGGGAACGAAATACGTTCTTAGACACAACATTTCAATAAAAGATGATCTCAAGAATGTCGAAAGTTTTATCAAAACAAACAAGGTAAGAAGGCTAGTGACTATTTATAGTGAAGAAGAAATTGGCGTTTATTACGACAAGTCTTTGAGTTCTTTGACTAAAGAGCTTCAAATTTCTTACGCCTCTTTCGGCGTACTTCCAGGGGATCCAATATCAAAAACTTTAATCCTTCGGGCTTTAAATGAGGCGCCCGACGCCGTTTATATTCAGTTGCTTGGGTCGAACATTGGTGTTGCAATCAAGGAAATTAGAAATCTAGGTTTTAAAGGACCATTAATTGTAGGACCCTCTTTTTTAATAACCCCTGAAACAAAAGAAATTGCTCGCAACCATATGCAAGAACTCTACTACACCAAACCCGTTGCATCTGAGACTTGCGTAGTGAGTTTGAAGCAATTTTTTGGTTCTTCTAAACCATTTAGTGCATATTCTTGCTATCCTTTAACAAGTTTAGAAATTTTGCGCGGTGCGTTAAACCTGCTCAAGCTAAACTTGTATGATGGGGAAGAAAGACTAAAACTGGTGAATTACATAAAAAATATGAATAGATTTTTCGGGACTTTTGAAACGGTCGACATATTATCTTCTGGGGACATTGTGAGCCCTGTTGAGCTTGTGCGTGCGGAGGAATAACTTTAGGATGATTTCGCTTAAATAACATTTTAAATAAAAATTAAATTCTAATGAGCGCACGACGAAATAAGCAAGTTAGGACACTCTAAGCTTTATTTAATATTGTGATTACGCAACCTGGCAAATAAAAATTAAAATAATGTGGTCTAGACACGACTTTAAATCTTTGTTTTCCAACTATAAAGTAGAGAGTTTTAACTATGTTGTTAGTTAATCAATGATTTTTGTTCAACAATTAAACGAAGTAGCATTCGCTACACTCCAGCTTTTAAAAGGACATGGCTCTCAATCTAGATTAAAAAATCAAAGCCCACAAGATCTAAGGCAAATGTTCAAAGGATAGACCAGTTACAAACCTCTAATACATACTTCGAGATGAAATTTTGATTGCACTTTTACGCGATCCTCTTTAAAAAACTATACCAGATACTATTTTTTACACCCTAACTGCTAATCAACAAAAACTTAGAGCCATTTTGCGTTAGGAGTTGCCAAGCGACTTGCTTAATTGCTTGAAAAGGTGAGGGTCTTTTTTCTTTAACCTCAAAAATGCTTCTTTGACTCCTAGTTTATCAATAATACGAAGTGCCTTGGTCGACAATTTAACTCTAACAAATCTGTTTAACCAAGGTATAAAAATTCTTTTGTTTTGAAGATTGATATTAAAGACCCTTTTCGTTCTATTGTTTGCGTGGCTTACATTGTGGCCAATCTGTCTAATTCGACCCGTTAGCAAGCACTGTCTAGCCATTTGAATATTGTACTGCCAAAAATAAGGAGTTTCAATTCCTATCCATGAGTTTGAAGCAAGTCAAAGCTTCATCGATTAAGGTCGAATAATCCTTAACGTTGGGAGTTTCAAGGACCATTGGGACATTAATAAACTCTTTTCTTCTGAATAATTCTACGAAAAACTCCTTCCCAAGCTTACCAAGTCCAATGTTCTCATGCCGGTCAACGTAAGACCCGCAATCGCTTTTACTGTCGTTAACATGGATCAACTTAACTAAATCCAGCAAAGAAAGCTCCTTCAGTTCCAGTATCAAATTCCCCAAACCCTGTTTCAAGTTATAACCTGAAGCCCAAAGATGTTGCGTATCAAGTGCCACCGCCAATGCTGTGTGATTTCTCAGGCTATCGAGAATATATCGAAAGTGTTTTAAGCTTGAGCCTATCACATGGCTTCTGCCGGCAGATACTTCAAGAAGAATTGCATGTTGTAGACTTGAGAACTGATCAACAATCGGAGCAAGTCGACTGACAACCCGCTCCAACCCCGTCTCAAGATCGGCTTTGTCGGTGATCGACCCTGGATGGAAAACAACCCCAGATCCACCAATTTTTTTTAAAAGATTAAGGTAAACTTCCAACGACTTTACGGATCTTTTTGCGATTGTTTCATCGGGAGAAGCCAAGTTTATTAAATATATTCCGTGAAAAAAAACTTTAACTCCTTTTTCCTCTATCAACCTCCTCAAGCCCAACTCTATCGAACTGTTTATTTCTTTAAAAATCCATCTTTGGGGAGGCGAAGGATGGATCTGTATTACGTTAATATTGCTCTTTCCAATAACCTCCGCCACTTTATCGAAACCATGTGATATAGAGATATGAGAACCAAAGAATTTCGGCCTTTTTTCCATGTTCAGATGTTTAAAGTTTGCTTAATTCCTGTTAAAGTATCAAGATGACGAATGATCGCTTTAACGGGTGTTAGGCCAACAGGCGAGCTTCATCTGGGCAACTATTTTGGAGCGCTTAAACAGCTTATAACTCTTCAACGCGATTATAACATATATTTTTTTGTTGCGGATCTGCATGCTCTTACAACTTATGTTTTTCAAGAAAATTTGAGCGAAGTTTCAGAGACTTTAGTGGCAAGCATTATCGCCTTAGGTCTTGATCCAACAAAAAATTTAATCTGGACGCAATCTTCGGTCCCGGAAGTTTGTGAGTTAATGTATTTATTGTCATGTTTGACCGGATTTCAGTATTTGAACAAAGGACATGCTTTTAAGAGCGCAAAAGATACTTATAAAAATCCAAGCGTAGGGTTATTTTTATACCCTGTTTTGATGGCTGCCGACATCATACTTTATCAGTCCGATGTCGTGCCCGTAGGGAAAGATCAACAGCAACATATGGAAATTTGTCGAGATCTAAGCGAGAAATTGAACAAGTTGATCGGATCTTGGATAAAAGTTCCTCAAGCCTTAATTCTTGACGAGGTTGCGGTTGTTCCGGGTACTGATGGACGTAAAATGTCAAAAAGCTATGGCAATACGATTCCAATTTTCGCGGATAAGGACAGGATTCTTAAGATATTCAAGAGAATTTCCACAGATTCTACTAAACTCGGTCGCCCCATAGACTTGAACAATTCCGTTCTTGGTTCATACTTGAAGCTAACTTTGGGACTAGAGAGCTACCGAACTCTGGCCAACGCGTGTCTTGAAGGGAAATATGGCTGGGGTCAAGTTAAAGAAATAGCGTTTGAGGCTTTTATGAAGTACTTCGAAACAGCTAGGACCAAATTTTTAGACTTAATGCGAGACAGAGAAACGATTAAGGAGGTGATCTCCTCAGGCAACGAAAAGGCTAGGGCAATCGGGTCAGATTTTATGAGAAAGTTTAAGAAAGCCATAGGCTTGTTAAGCTATGTTTGAGAAACTAAAAAACCTTATTAGTGTCAGCTGGGATGTTACTTCTCTGCAGAGAGCTCAGACCGTGTTATTCATTCTTGTTTTCATTTCTGCTTATGCTGTAGATCTCTTAGCACCAGTTTGCTTAGGCTTTGCCTTGAGGGAACTTGCCCAGAAAGATTTGTCTGTTGAGGGCACTGATAAAGCATTGCTTTTCATTCTAGGGTACGTCATTATCCGTATTTTCGTTGTTTCAGCTCACCACTTTGCAAGAATAATTCAACTGAGAACCGGTCTTGAGGCAAAATTGGAATCCCTTCAGAGATTGTTAACGGCATGCTTGTTATATCCCTTAAAATGGCACTTGAAGAGGCATTCTGGCGAAAATCTAAATAGAATACATCGAGCTTCCGCTTCCATTGAGGCGGTCATCGCAACCTATATATGGCAAGTGATTGACGGTTTGGTCAAGGTAGTATTTGCCGCTAGCGCTATAGCTTTCTTGAATTTCAAAGTTGTGCTCATAGTCATACTTACAAGCGCGCTTTCTGTTTACTTCATGCTTTTTTTTAACAAGCGACTGCTTGATTTTGTTAAAGCGATGAATTTTTTTTGGGACAGGGCTAATAAACTGTTGGTAGACACATTGACCAACATTGTGTCTGTAAAAATGCTCGGTCTTGAGGAAGCTCTGTCAGAGCGAATTTCAAGGTTTAGACCTCAGGGGTCAAATATTTACAAAAAACTCTCAAGGTTTATGGAATTAAAATGGGGCTCGATCGGTATTGGATTTGCGATAATGAGCGGTTTGTCAATAGTGGTTTATGTTTTAGACCTCAAATCTAGGGGTAACCAAATTGATATTGCTTTGATATACATTCTTCTTGATTATCTAAACAGGATCAATCAGGCAATCTCAGGCTTTACCGGATACTATGGAGGGCTTCTTGAAAGCGCGACAAACTTCGAAGAAGGATACGACATTTTGTCCAATGTTCCGGCAACGCAAAATAAGGATTTGTTGAATGACGGCTTACCTCTTGCTTGGAATAAGATAAAAATTAATCGCTTGTCGTTTAGATACAGTATTGCAGACCTTGCCGGAATAGAATGCGAAAATTTTGACTTTTCAAATGGCGAAAAAATAGCAATCGTCGGTCCCAGCGGCAGCGGCAAGTCAACGTTCATGCGATGTCTTGCAGGCCTTGTTGAACCTCAAATATCCAAGATTTTTATCGACTCAAAGGAAGTAGATTTAAAAGTGATTAACGCAATTTCTCTTCTCGTTCCGCAAGAGCCAGAGCTTTTTTCCGACACCATACACTTTAATTTAGTATTTAACAGAGACGTTCCCGAGCAGGTAATCACGCAGGCGTTGAGAATTGCCGAAATTGACGAACTTATTAACAGATTGCCTCAGGGATTAAATACAGATCTTGCTCACCACGGTCTATCCATTTCGGTCGGAGAAAAACAGAGGCTTGCTCTAGCGCGAGGTTTGATCATGGCACATAACTACGAAATACTTTTGCTTGATGAGCCTACCTCAAGCGTAGACGCAACAACCGAAAGAGAAATATTTGCCAATATTTTGACATGTTTTGCCACCAAAACAGTATTTTGTACTCTCCATAGGCTTGGATTAATTCCTCTTTTCGACAAAATTATTGTGATTAAGAACGGACACATGGTTGAATATGGAACGTTTAGGGATCTGATTTCAATACGCGGCGAATTCTTCCGATTATGGACAGACTTTACTCAAATTGATACTGAAGTTGTTTTAAGTTAATTGAGTTAATTACTGCCGGCCTGCGAGGCACATGTTAAGATCTACTTTTAACAAGCTTTCAAAGTGATCTTTAAAACATTTCATGTTTTCTAAACAAGAGGTTAAATTCATGTAATGCATGCCGGATATTTCAATTACAGTTTTATGATCATGGGCCTGCTGAAAAACGTAAGTATCTTACAAAAGTTAGCAAAAATCTAAAGATAACCTAATAGCAAAACATTAAAGTTTTTAGCATCATGTTTTAAGTCGTATTTTCTAACAATCCCATCATCTCTTTAGTAGTGTGAATTTTTTTAACTGTCGCAGAGCGCCGCTTTTCGCTCGAAATTGCGAGGCAAAGTCTTTGGATAAATTGAGAGGATAATCAATAAATTTTTATTTTTCGTGGTCCAACTAAAGCTTAAATGTTGTGTCAAACCAACCCATTAAAAGCATCTTTTGTCGTTCATTAAAATTTCCAAGTCTAATCTGTCGTTGAAAGGCTTGTTTAACGGCTATCTGAAATTCTGATAATGTTTTAAAATCTTTAGGCGTGCCGTTCCCTAATAGGTGGACAGCGTATTTCATCCAATCGTTTAGCTGACCGGAAGTAGCAACGAACATAAGCGCTCGTCCGAACAATATGCCAGCCGCAAGAACACTCAAGCCAATAAGGGGCGTTTTGGCCATAATGATTGCCGATAGGTAACTTCCCAAAATTAAAGCCCTTCCTAGAATTTCATACTTTTCTCTTTGCTCGGAACTTAAAGATAAGCCATAGTTCAAAAGTTTTACTGAATAACTAACTGGCCACGGATTATTTTTAACTCTCGAGAAAATCACAAACACCCTCTGAAGCCTATGCGTTAACTGTTGAAGGTGATCTTCAGCCGCGATATTACCTAAGGCTTCCGTTTTTTTATGGTAAACTTCGGAGGGTGACATCCCTAGTTCGAAAGCTTTCGACACGCTGGCTCTCAACAGCCTACCGAGGTTGTGACACGCTTTGCGAGAAAAACGCGTTACTTTATCAAATTTTTTAAGCGGAGAGTACATCTGCTGAGACAATTATGTTACAAAAATATGCTACCACAAAAAGCTAAGAAAGATAAGTCTATAGGAGTTACATGATTGTAGCAATTCATTAATAAACGGAGATTAAATTAAGTCTCATCAAAAATATTTAAAAAATTGGATTACTCTAGGTGACGGGTGGAAGTGTCTGAGCGAAAGAAGCGACAAGGAATGTTTACAATTACACGTACACGAGCTTTAGCGCATTTTTATTATTTTTTTATGCTTAAACTCACGTAGAATTAAAGGGAGAAATAATTGTAGTGACCGTTTTAGGAAGCTCGATACCAATTGTCTAGTTTAAATTCTTCTCCTAAAGGTTTTAGTTACTCTCGCATAAGAACGTTGTTACGGTGATGCTTATAACAAGATCGAATGGTTTGTAGAAAAAAAACATGCCATGAAAAGGACAACAACGGTCAGTCATTTTTCGTGTATCACAAACCAAAGTTGGGAATTCAACTTTTGACAAACTTTTATCAATCGCCCTTTGACACAAGCTGGCTGCCCAGTTGAAATGCAAAATTCAGCTATCTATTTGTTGTTTTGTTTTTCATCAATCATTGTTTGCTGAATAAAACGATCGAATTCATATGCTTACAAACAATAAAACTTTGAACAAAAAAAATGCATCACAACTTGAAAAAGCTGCCAATGATGCCGGAGTGTGTTACATATTCAACCTCACAGCCCTTAGTCACGATAAAACATGATATTTTCACAGATGCAGAAATTGAAAGTATCATAAGAGCAAATATCGACATCGCAATTAATCCAAATTTGACCCTTTTGGCTGGTTTACTTGATCAAGGTGACTCCCCGGGTTTAAGGATGGCAAAGGCTTTTGGTATTAACACCAAAGACCATTTGGATTATCTGGTTTCGCTTTCGGTTCAATGCATAAAAATAATGAACTTGCATGCAGAAATTTTTTACACCAACAATCCGCACCTCATTCAGACAATTCAGTCGGTAGGACTAACCCCCTATGGTACTTTTCCTTTTGTTCCTCCTGATGACGTTAAGGAGATCGAACTGTTCGAGTTACCACCCTTCGGATGCTGTGTTTTCGATGAGACAAAAAGCGGTGAGTGTCGAATGGGTATGCGAACTTTTAGAAATCGTTTCGGTATTGTTGATCGATTTGGCGCATACTGGAGCCTAGCGACACCAGCAAGATATCATGGCCCGAGCCCTGAAGACATTGAGCAGGAACATCCTGGTAAAAAATTAAAGTTAATACCCAACGGTCACTCCTACGTTGAATGGGATATAGCCGTGCCTAACTGTATCTCCGATTGGGAGGACTTTCGAGAATTTCGGCTTTATCCATCTGATCCACGCGCTTGCATCCTAGGCTTTTCTTTGCTGGTCGGGCCATCTAGGTATGCTCGTTTTCCTCATATCAACAACATTGCCTTAAAAGACGAAAAAGGCAGGTGTATTAGTTGGATTGACACGAATGCCATACGGGTCGATAGAATGAAGAGATCTCAGGATACCAAGAAAATCGAATGACAATGAGGGACCGTTTTATAGTTTCTTTAAACCTGGAACGTGGTAGAATATTCATAAATGTCACCGTTAGCAATGTCGGAGAAAAGAGCTTCTGAAACTCAGAGTAATGCGCAAATAATTGAGGACTATATGAGTAAAATAGTTAAAAACCTATTACCTCATCAACATATTAAAGTTTTAATCAGGTCGTCTGGTTTAAATAAAGACGAAATTAGTTATCTAAATCAAGAATGGAAGAGAGCATTGGAAAGTAGAGGAATTGAAGCAGAATTTCAATTGGAAAAATTAGGAGATTATCACGATTTTTCAGTAAATTTTATC
>JANWWW010000066.1 GCA_025055295.1 Deltaproteobacteria bacterium
AGACGGATTGGTCCATCTATACTTCCCTCCATAAATTGAACAATATAAGGGTCAATTTTGGCAACCCTTCCATTTAGAATCTCCCCGAAGCTTACAATTTTTCCTCCGTAAATCAAAGCGTAAAAATCGCACACTTCAAACACCGCCGGAACATCGTGACTCACTATGACAATACTACGCTGGTTGCGAAAAGACCTGATGACGCTGTAAAGTTTCATAATTCCTTCGCAATCAAGACCACTGTCTGGTTCATCAACAAAAACCCATTCGGATTCAGTCAACAAAGCCCGGGCAAAAGCGCAGAGTTTTCGTACTGAAAGAGGTACATCTTTTGGGTAAAGATCAACAAATGGAAGCAAATTCAAGTTCTCGCAAAGTTCATAAGCTTCAAGCAAGTCTTTTTTTGAAAATCCCCTCTTCATTCTTCGAGGGAAAATCACGTTTTCAAAGATTGTCAATGAGTCGAAAAGACCTCCAAACTGGAAAACATAAGAAACAGAAAAAACCTGTCGCTCCACCTTGGAATTTTCAAAAACTTCACCGTCTACCTCAATCGTTCCCGTGTCAAAGGGTATCAACCCTCCAATGATTTTACTTAGCACGGATTTACCACTGCCTGACGGACCTATTAGGGCAGAAACCTGCCGGTTTTGAAATTCAACACTCAATTCATCTAGAACTATTTTCGGACCAAAACGTTTTGAAACATGTTTGACGCTTATCGACATAAGCTAAAGATTATATTTTTTTTTCACAAAATCATCGTTACGATGGGTGGATTCCTGATTAATGCAAAAATTTTCCTTGGTAAACGTTCACTGCTATCCCACATTCATCTAAAATAAATACTTTAAAAACAAACTGGTAAGAATAAAATCAAGAACTAAAACTAAAATAGAGCCTAGTACAACACATTCAGTGGTCGCTTTGTTGACACCTTGTGAACCAGCTTCCGAAAAGGATCCTTTGTACACTGACACAATCCCGCCAATCATACCAAAAAACAACCCTTTCAACAGGCCTGAGATTATGTCTTGGGCTTCGACCGCAGAGTGCATTTGATTGATAAACATTCCAGAGGAGAGCCCAAGAACGTTCACACTCAAAAGATATGAAGCAAGAACAGCGACCGACATAGAAAAGCCTGTTAAAACTGGAACCGCAACAGTAAAACCCCAAAACCTTGGCGCATACAGGTACGAGAAAACATTAATGCGCAAGCTTTTTAACGCGTCGATCTGTTCGGTAATTTTCATGACGCCGATTTCCGCAGTGATTGCGCTTCCGCTACGCCCAATTACTAGAAGCGCAGTTAACACGGGACTAAGTTCCCGAATCACAGCAAGCGCAACCGCAGACCCTGTAAACGCTTCCGCCCCAAATTTCCTCAAAGTGTACTCAGACTGTACCGCCATTACACCACCCACGAACACAGACATAAACGCAACAACAGGGAACCCTAGGGTTCCAATTTTGACAATCTGCTCAAGGAAATTCTTTGGCTTCGAATGCTCATCAAAACTTACGATTAATTTGATTGTAAATAAAACCCATTTTCCAAGATTCGACGAAAATTCAAGGAATTTTCTACCAATCAATTTGAGCATCAATCAGAATAACTGCCTTACGTAGGTAACCCGCATATCAAAAGGTAGGTAATTTTCTCTTTTTAGTTCAGCCAAAAGTTTTTCAGCTAAATCTTTCGTTGTTTCGGGTCCAGCATACAAACGGTAAAAAGTTACATTTGAAATGGTTAAAGTTTCTACAGATGCCCCAAAACCGTTTTCAACCAGCATGTCTCTGAGTCTCACAATCGTGTCAAGGTTCTTGTCCATGGTAACAAGCACATACCAACCCGGAGAAATTGGCTCAAAAGAGGTTTTTCGTTCTGAATCTGGATCCATTTTGATAGCGGAAAATTTTGGCTGATTATGGAGTTCAACTTCAAGCGCGTCTTTCAGACCAGCAGACCTTCCCACACTGTAACTGAACAAAGTTAAAAAAAAACCGACAACTACAGAACCTAAAATCCAAGATAATCTTAACCTGCCTTCGTAATCCGAGAACCAGCGCATAAAAAGTGATTATACAGTTCTCTGCTTGTTTCTAAAACTAACAAAATTTTGTTTGACCTTTGGGCAGTGTAACACTTAGAATTTACTTGAAATGCAAAAATTTCTCTTGGTCTTAGCTTTACTAGCTCAAATCATTACCGACCGGCTTCTGAGCGAACCAGCTTATCCTTACGTCGGTGTCATTAATATCAAGGCTCCAATTTTTATGGGAACCGGCATGTTTATCGAAAGAGTTATTAGCCAGTCAAAAAATGTCAAAGCTTTCTTGGTTTACCTTGACACACCGGGCGGGGATTTATATTCAACACAAAAAATCATCCAAGCATTTCTAAACTCTAGTGTTCCTGTGATCGCATACGTTCATCCATCAGGAGCAACAGCTGCTTCGGCTGGCATGTTTCTTTTGATAAGCGCTCACATAGCAAGCATGGCACCGGGGACCTCCGCCGGAGCAGCAACGCCTGTTGCTTCAACGGGTCAGGAATTGCCTAAAGATTTAAGAAACAAAGCAGTTCAGATGACCTCAACCATTGCACGAGCTTTGGGGGAAGAACGGAACCGAAATGTTGAGTGGGTCAAAAAAGCCGTAGAAGAATCAATTGCCGCAACTGCCCAAGAGGCACTTGATAACAAAGTTATCGATCTTATCGCCCAAAATGAAAACGAACTTTTTGAAAAAATAATCGGCAAAGAAATAAAGGTTAACGGTAGATTGGTTAAGCTCGAAGACCTCCGCAATTTTCCAAGAATTGAATTGGAGCCGTCAACTAAAGAAAACATTTTGGAGATTGTAAGTAACCCTCTCGTAGCCGGTGTTATAGGAGCTGTCGGCGCACTGGGTATCATACTTGAACTTTACAACCCCGGGACAATAATACCTGGAGCATTAGGAATAGTTTGCTTAATAATTAGCATGGTACTTTTGCGCACTGTAACAATTACAGTGGGGGCTGGCCTTTTGATCCTCGCAGGACTTGGAATGGTTCTGATTGACCTATTCCTTGGTTCCATAGTTCTTATGGTAATTGGGGCAATATCAGCCGTTGCAGGCTTGTATTTTTATTTTGATCCCACTTATGAGCCTATTGAGCTTACAATCCAACTTGCTTCAGCGGGCCCTCTTCTGGGAAGTATTTTGTTGATTTTGGGAATCGTCATAGTGGGTGCATTGAGAGCCTTTCGAATCCATACACCGACGGGCTCAGAGGCGTTAATCGGTGTAGTTGGCCTTGCGCTTGGAGATTTTAAAACTGAGGGTAATGTTTTTTTAAACGGAACTATTTGGAAAGCAAAAAATGTATCCTCAAAACCTATTAGCAAAAATCAAGAGGTTAAGGTAGTAAAAGTGGAAGGTCTTACACTTTTTGTTGAGCCAATTTAGCCCTAGACTGAGCAGAGTTTGCCAATATCGTTAAACAAGGTTATGATATAAGACTATGAAAAAGGTTAAGGTTGTTTTGACAAAAGATTGTAAGGAATTAGGTAATGTAGGTGATGTAATAGAAGTAAGACCGGGTTATGCCAGAAACTTTCTAATTCCGAAAGGTCTTGCAATAGAGGAAAGAAACGCGGAGCGGTACAAGAAACTAAGAGAAGAAATAGAACGACAAAGACAAGAAGCTATAACCAAAGCTAAGGCCCTTTCAAATCTGATTACGGGGCAGGAGTTGATCTTTACACGTAAAGTTGGTGAAGGAGGTAAACTGTTTGGATCTGTGTCGCAAAACGATGTTATTTCTGCTCTTAAAGAAAAGGGTATTGAAATCCAGCCTCATATGGTCAGATTGTCGGAGCCGATAAAGACCCTGGGAAAATTTTCGGTTACAATTCGCTTGCATTCAGAAGTACAAACTTCAGTAAGCGTAGCTGTTGTCGACGAAGGTTCGAAAAAACAAGAAAAGGCAGCGAAAAGCCAGAAAAAAGAAAGTAAACAAGAGATGGCTCAAACAAAGAAGGCGTCCTCAGGAAAAAAATCTGAGGAAACAGTAAAGAAAACAAAAAAGAAAGAATCAAAGAAATGACCTCAGGTAAAATCTTGACACCTCAATAAACGGGGCTCTTTGAGTTTAGGCACCTAGGTTTAATTAAAAGTTTCATGTCATGCGTGTGACAAGCCTTTTAAATATATTATTTTTAAAAGTAGCAACTCAAAAACCAGGCTCTTGCATAGAAAATTCGAGTTTTGCAGGTTTTATTTGCCATGGACGGTTAATAGAAGAAGCTAAAATTTTCGTTTTAAACCGTTAATTTTAATGTTAGCTAAATTATGGTGATTGAGGTTTCAGGAGTGTCTAAGAAATTTAAGGTGCATCAAAAGTCACCTGGATTTTGGTCGAGCGTAAAGTCGCTTTTTAAAAGAAACTATGTAATTGTATCTGCTCTCAAAAATGTGTCATTTTGTGTTGATCAAGGGGAAATTGTGGGACTTGTGGGTGAGAATGGAGCAGGAAAAAGCACGTTATTGAAAATCTTAAGTGGAATCTTCCCCCCAGACACAGGCGCTGTAAGATGCCTCGGTTTTGTCCCAAGTATGAGAAAGCGAGACTATTTGCTTCAGGTTTGTTTCCTCTCGGGCAACCGAACTCAACTTTACTGGGACCTAACTCCCTTAGACTCGTTTGCACTGCTTGCAAAAATATATGATGTAGACGAAAGTTATCAAAACTTTGTAAACGAACTAAGCGAAATTTTAAACGTGCAAGACAAGTTATATGTTCAGTTAAGAAGGTTATCATTAGGCGAAAGAATGAAAATGGAACTAATAGGCGGGTTCTTGTACAAACCAAAGCTAATTTTTTTAGACGAGCCAACACTTGGACTTGATCTAAACAGTCAACAAGAAATTCGGCTTTTTGTGAAGAATTATGTGGCTAGGCAACATGCCACTGCAATAATAACCTCACATTACATGAAAGATATCGAAGAAATTTGTGAAAGAATAATTTTTTTACACAAAGGTTCGATTCAGTTTGACGGCACTAAGGAGGAGATATTCAAACGTTTCGGCAAAAACGTGAAGATATATTTTGACTCTTACGAAGGACTAAACTTTAAAGGAAAAATTGTTCAAGGATACGTTGAAGTGCCGGAAAGTGAGCTTTCCGAAACGTTGGCTTACCTTGCAGAGAAAAAAACTAACGTGACTTCAATTGAAATTGAGGATTTTACAAGCGTCATGTCAAGATTTTTTGAGAGTCATTCTTAGTCAGGAACTTGCTGAGGTGTAAAATCTTAACCCCGTTCTCCAGACTTGTGCAACTAGAACGCACAAAATAAAACAGGCTAAAATTAACGCTTTAACAAGGTCGATCGAATTTTCTTTTATGGCTTTAGCTGGAATTGCTGCCACCAAAAGTATGGGAAGTAAAAAAGTGAAAAGTATTCGAAGAGCGGATGGAAAAACCGCGTCAGGCAGGCTCATAAGGTTGTAAAGATTTACCCATAGCCGTTCAAGACCGTATGGAGAGTGAGACCACAAATTGTAAAGCGCGATTAAAATCCTTAAACAAGAGCAAATTACGCACCCTAAAACGACGACTAGAATGAATGTGAGGATCTGCTTTGCGCTAAAATCGTTAATATACCCAACATAAAAAGCAAAAGGGAGGGAAAAAACAAAATTTAAAAATGAACTTACTTCTACAGTGTTGAAAAAAGTGAAAAAAAACGTGTTTATGGGCTTTAAAAGGTAATAGTCGAATTTGCCGGTGTTTACATTTGAGGGAAAACTCCAACAATTAGACGAGATGAATGTCATTTGATAGGAGTCAACCAAAAACAGAATTGACAAAAGCACCAAATAATCTGAATATTCCCAAGTGTTTATCGTAGAAACGCGTGAATAGACCACAAAAACAAAAACTATATTTGACAAATAATAAAAACTGTCCATTATAAACCTTAGCCAAAAATCAAGCCTAAAAGACGCTGTTCTCATAAACGAGAATTTGGAAAAAAGCAGTAGGTATTTTAAATATTTAATCATTATGTGCCATATGGCGAATAAGTTTTTCTCCCAGTTTCATACAAGGCATGAGAGAGCAAGGCGAATAAGAGTATCCAAACCGAGTACAACATTAATAATTTAACGATTTCGAACGAAAAACTTGCCCCTGAAGGATTCAATAATTGATATGTGGGCACGAAAGACATTAATGGGAAGGGAGTTAACTGCAAAATTTTGAGAGCTGAATCAGGCAACATAGTTATCGGGAAAGCCATACCACTTAAAACCATCACAATTCGATCTAGAATATGACTTATTGACCAGCCTTCTTCTAGTACGAGGCTCACTAATTCTGCGGCGCAAAAACAAAGGAAAAGCAGAATTGACGACATGAAACAAAAGCACAAAAACACTAAAAACTGAAAAAGCGAAAGTTGCGAGCCTGATAAATAAATTGTAATACAGAAAGCCACAAGTATTTCCGGCATACGGGCTATTAAAAAGCCAAGGTGTCGTGAAAATGCTATGGAAAAGAAAGAAACCGGCAAAAGAAAGTATCTTTGAATAGTTCCATCATAAACCTCTCTTATTATGAATCCATGTTCGGGTCTGAGGAATACATAGATTGCGGGAGCAAGGATCGAGTAACCAGACAGAAAAGAAGCTGAATAATCTTTTAGTCCCCCAGGGTTTTCATAAATTACCGCTTGCCATATTAAAAACACTCCGAGAATTTTCACTATTGAAGGAAGAATAAGCTTTATGATGAACGTCACAGGATAAGCCAATTGGCGCTTTAATTCTATTACAGAGAACCTGAACACACATTTAAATTAACAGCGGTAACGGGCTTTTGTAAAGAAATTTCTAAGCTACTTTAGCAAATTTTTGCTTGAATCGCTTTTGTTTCATTCTTCTGGGTTTGTCTTTTCGCCTTCGGTCTTCTTCTACATCAAAAATTTTTCCAAAATGAAGCTCTTTCAGGTTTGCCGTTCGAGCTAAATGCAGGCACACTCTTTTAAGAGCTTGATGCTTCAATCTGCTCAAATAACTTCGACTTAGATTGAGCTTTTTGGCAATGTGTTGTACTTTCATTCCCTCCTCCAAATTCAGCGTTAAAACTTTTCTTTCAAGATCGGATAAATTTTCGAGGGCTTCATAAAAACGTTCCATAATCTGCTTTCGATCTAGGTTTTTTTCCGGATCGTAAACAAGCTGGGTATCTATGACACAATGTTCATCAACCAACTTTGAATTATAAAAATCTATTCCTGCCTCCTCGATTGGAACTTCTTTGTTTTTTACTGTAGCCTCTATGTGTTTTATTAGATTGCCTTTAAGGTGATAATACAAAAAAGTTATTATTGAAGTGCCTTTTGTTGGATCAAATTTGTTTAAAGCTTCGGCTAGAGATAGGTTCACTATCCCGTCGATTTCTTCCTGCTCAATTGTTGAATTCCATTTTTTAAGCAAAGACTTGGCGACTTTGAGGCACTGGATATGCAGCTTGTTTATGTCAAAATCCACGACTTTTTAGGATTTTTCGGAAATTTTTGGTAGTTTGCTTCAGGTATTTAATCATCTAAAATTTAATCGTAATTTTTTTTAATGTTTGCCTTGGAGAGGAATAAAAAAAGAGACTTTATTGAAAAGCTAATTTTGGAAAATCGGCAATGGGCTCAGGTTATAGCCAGAAATGTGGCTAAGGCTTGGAGGCTCGATCCCGAGGTAGACGGTTTAATCAGCGCGTCTTTGGAAGCTCTCGTTGAATGCGCCCACAGGTACGAAGTCGAGAGGGGAATTCCATTTAGAGCCTACGCTAGAAGGCGTGTTCATGAAGCAGCTTGCGACGCCGCGCGGGCGACAAAAGCTTGGAAGGAAGGACAGGTATTCTCTGGTAGCTTGGAAGCTAAAGCGCGAAGCACCGCATATGAACTGTTCAAAAGGTTTCCAGAATTAAGGGAAGGTTGCTTGCCTTCTGACGCTACGCTAAACTCTTTGAGAGGTTCCGTAAGGCAACTACTGCTAGGGGCAACGATAATTCATATAAAAGAGCAACAGGAACAAGATGAAAGAAGAGATTTTTCGGATTATAGGAGACTTATAACCGCCATCGCCAGATTAGATAAAATACATCAATGGCTCATATGGAAAGTATACTGGGAGGGGTTTAGTTTGAGAGGTCTGGCAAGCGCTTGGGATAGCGACCCCCTTACCATAATAAGAGAACATCAAGTAATATTGAGCTATTTTTCCAACATATTTTTAAAAAATCTGGAAAAAACCACCCCTCCCCGTGTTAGACCTTCTTTAAAGAAAGTATTTGCTCGATTGAAGTTGTTGAATCAGCCATCTCCGTTTGAAGAGTTTTTGAAAAACTTAGGTTCATACTAGATAAAACCATGAATGACGAAAAAAAATTAAAGCCAGTCAGCAAAATTAAAAAAGTGGAAACGGTTAAACCGGTTGAGAAAGTTGCAAAGATTGAAAAAACCGAAAAAATTGCACGAGTAAAACAACCAACAGTGATACTATCGCCTGATAAACGGGCGGAAATTTTAAAAATAATCGAGGAAGAGGCAAAACAGCTTGTTGAAAAAGGTTTGATCCCTGAGCGAGATCAAGAAGTTATAACCAAAGCGGTTGAGTATGCAATCGAAGGGAGTTTGGTTACCCCAGAGGAAGAAGAAAGTTAGAGTGAAGCTATAGAAAAAGACCCCTAAACAAAATTTAGCTTCTGAATAAGTTTGTTTACAATCGATATATGTTGAACAAACGTTTTTAATCATAATTTTGCATGATTTTGCTGGAAATTTTTGATGAATAGATAATTCTGCGCTTACAAGTTGGAAACTTAAAAATCGATTGGAATTCCGTAGTTGCAAAAGCGTCAATAGCACGTAGATTTTAACATACGGATTAAGTTAGAAATTTCTGAAATTACGTTACTTTTTCAAAAAGAGCTTGTAAAAAAACTCGTTTTTAACCTAGAATTTAGCTTAAGGCAAAAAAAACTTTAGAAAAAAGTGAAATTTTTTAGTACGTTGTTCCAAGACTGAATTTTTCGATAGGCCCGAAAATAAACTA
>JANWWW010000067.1 GCA_025055295.1 Deltaproteobacteria bacterium
TTTGTATTGATCATGCTGATCCGATTATAGTAACTTTTAGAGTTTTTTTAAAAGAATGACTGCAGAGAGCCACAGTCTCAGGACAAGATCTCGCTGAAGTCTCGCACAACCAGAGTGATTAAATTGAAAGAACTCAACACTGGTACAGCGACGCAAGTTCGCTCGGCTTCTGACCACTCAAATCGTTCTTACAATACAAGAAGTTTAGCAATACCAAGATAAATCATCACGCCCAATAGATCCATCACCGATGTTATAACAGGAGCGCTGAGAACAGCAGGGTCTTGCTTCAGCTTTACAGCAAGAAATGGTAGCAAAAAACCAACCAAACTTCCAAGCAATACCACAGATACCATTGATAGCGTGACCGTAAGAAGTATTAAAAAATTGATATCTTTGAAGACTAAACTAATCAATGCCTCGAACAACCCAAGAGCCAACCCCAGCAGTGAAGCAATAATTATGTCTTTTTTTATAAGAATAAACAGAGTGCTGAAATATGGTGGGACCTGTCCAGTGCCGAGTGCCCTTATGACATACGATGCACTTTGACTTCCCGCGTTTCCCCCCATGTCGATTATCGGCGGAATAAACGCGGCCAAAATCAGGGATTTCTCAAGTATCTCCTGTTGATCCGCCAGATACCCGGACACAATCGCGCCGAAGACAACAAGAATAGCCAACCAAACGAAACGCGCCTTGAAAATTTCCGTTATTGTACCAGTTCTATAATCAATGTTTTCTCCTGTAGGAGTTCCACCAAAGGCCGTGATTTTCTCCGCTTGAATGTCACCCGCAGCCTCGAGAAGATTCGCAGCTCGAACAATACCGATTAACCTCATATCGGAGTCTACAACAGGCAGAACATGAACCGATGTCTCCGAGAAGCGGGAAATAGCAAGCTCAATCGGGTCAGTCACTTGTAAATGGGAAGTATCTTTCTTTTGCGAGCCAATTGTCTGGTCGGGATAAGCTTTTATCAAATGAGCAAGATTTATGGAACCAACAAACTTACCTTCGCTGTCGACTACAAATACTGATTCAAGTTCTTCGGGCTCAAATCTGCTTGTTCGTATTTTTTCCAGACCCTCAGATACCCGCTCTGTAGAGTAAAGCACAATAAAGTCCAGATCCATATACCTTGCGATTGAGTCTTCAGGGTATCCAAGGAGAAGCAGGAGCTCAGCTTTCTTCTTAGGTTCAAGGTTGAAAAGAATTTTTTCGAAAAGCTCTCTACCGAACTCTTCAAAAATTTTTACCGAATATCTTGGTTCAAGGTTTTCTACATAAAAAAGTATTTCGGGCTCCGTAAGGTTTTCTAGAATGGACCCGGCTAACTGCGAATCCATTGCTTTTAAAACTTCAAGCCCTCTTTCGGGCTTCAGCAATCGGAAAATCCTGACACTATCCTCTATACTGCTTCCGCTAATCAGTGCAATTATGTCCTCAAGCTCTAGGAAATCCAAAACGGAGACAATTTCGTCAATTTTTCCTTCATCCAAACACTGCTTAATTTCTGAAACACTCGTCATAAGGATCCTTCTAGAGAGGCCTTAGCCGGACTTTCTTACGCCTATGATAAGGTATCAAAAATACCGAGTTTTTACTATCTCTTTGAATATTGAGTTGCTTTCCTTGCCTTGTGCAAACCTGGTTTCTTTCTCTCGACCATTCTTGGATCTCTTGTTAAGAGACCCGCATTTCGCAAAGTTTTCTTTGTGTCTGGTTTCCATTCCGCTATAGCCCTTGCCAAGGCAAGTCGCACCGCGCCAGCCTGACCAACCTTACCTCCACCTGATGCCGTGATCTTTACATCCACATGCGACTGTAGCTGAAGCAATATTAGTGGGTATAGGGCATGATGCACTACGCTCTCACTGCCAAAGTACTTCAATGGAGTCTGATCGTTGATCAGTACAGACCCTGATCCCTCTTTCAAAAACACTCTTGCAGTGGCACATTTGCGAGTTCCAACCTTATGGGTGTAGCCTGCCAACGCCCGCATTTACCTTACCTCCATAACTTCAAAATGTTTTATGTTAGAAGGCAACCTATTACCTTCAATTATTTTAAGTCTCTTTAGCAACCTCTTTCTTAACCTGTTTTTAGGAAGCATTTTACTAACCGCTCTCTCTAAAAGAAGTTTTTTGCCAAGCGATCCTCTGCTGCAACTCCGTAAACCGCCTATATGAAGTGAATGTAAGTATACAGGCTCTTTGCTTTTATTTCCGGTTAAAACAACTTTGTCAGCATTTATTACATAAACGAAATTATCAGCGATAAAAAATGGTGCATACGAAGGTGAATTTTTGCCTAAAAGAACTTTTGCTATCATAGACGATACCCTTCCCAAAGACAAACCATCTGCGTCAATAAGAAAATAAGATGCCGTCGTTGGACGCTGAAATGAAGTTTTGAATTCCTCGACCATTATCTCCTTATTCTAAACGCTTCATATTTGATTTTCAATCGACCCCCGCCAACTGACCGCAACCTCCAAGAATATCTACCGCTTTAGACCAACGAACTGTCGCTGTAAACCCATTTTTAACGAGTTCGTTGCGCCATTTCTCTATAATTTGTGTCGGAGGCCTTTGAAATATTGCACCCTCAAAACTGTTAAAAGGAATCAAGTTGACTTTAATTCTGTCTCGTATAGGTTTCAAAAGTTTAATTAGTAGCGAGAGATCTTCATTTGATGTATTAAAACCGCCTAGTAGCACGTACTCGAGAAAAATTTTTTGTCTCGGTCTAAGATTGACGATTCCTATAGTTTCCACCAGCTCTTCCAACGGGAAGCGAGCGCTGATTGGCATTATTTGCTTTCTTTTTTCTTGTGTGGGAGCATTTAAAGATATTGCGAGCTGCGAAGGAATTTTCTCTTCGAAAAACTGTTTGATTCTATTTATCAGCCCTACTGTGGACACTGTAACATTCCTCCAGGAAAAACCCAAGCCTTTTGGATCCGTAAGGATAAGAATGGTTTTTTTTACGTTTTCATAATTATGAAACGGCTCGCCCATTCCCATGAATACCACGTTGCGCAATTTTAGATTTGATTTTTTCGCAGAGATTAAACCAAAAATAATTTGCTGTAAAATTTCACTGGTAGTTAGATTTCTGCCAAAGCCTAGGGTGGCAGTTTTGCAAAATTTGCATCCCATACCGCAACCAGCCTGACTACTTACACAAAGACTTAAGCCATAATTATGACGCATCAGTACACTCTCTACTTTTTGCGCCCCAAACTTCATAACAAATTTACATGAACCATCTGCGGAAAACTTTTTAAACACTATTTCTGGCTGAGAAAATGTAAATTTAGCTGAAAGCACAGCCCTCAACTTTTCAGGTATATTAGTCATCTTGGAAAAATCAAACAAAAGTTTTTTGTAAACCCAGTCAAATATTTGATCCGCTAAGTAATACTTATTGGCGTCGAAATCGAGCAAAATCCTTCGAAGCTCTTCCCTTGATAAGTCAAAAATTTCTATAGTTTCAGGGTCAGGATTTAGCATAATGTCTTTACTAAAATTGAGTATATAAAATCTCAGCGGATATTTGTTTAATTTTATGAAATTTGTGACGTATCCGACTTATAAAACTTTGACCAAATTTTTAATTTTTGAGCATGTTACGTTAACACTTCTTTTTCTAGGTTCCATCGTTGCGGCCCTACTTTTGATTAAGTTAACGCAAATTTCCATCACAATTCCTTTGGAAGGATTAAGCTTTATCGAGTTAATGCAATTAACAATTATCACACTGCCCAGTCTTTTAGATTTATCTGTACCCATCGCTTTAACCCTCTCAGGATGCGCTCTAGGTCATAGGTTATCCATCGAAAAAAACCTCACAGCGATAAGATCTCTGGGATACAGTTTAAGAACGTTGTTTTATATTGTTAGTTTATCGAGTCTAATATTTATTGCAGTTCACGCCGTAATTCTCAACTGGCTACGCCCCATCTCAAATTCAGCCCTACAGGCAAAACTGATCGAAGTTGTTGAAAACAATGTAGAGAAGCTGTTAAAGCCCGGGCAGACAGTTGATTTTGGAAAAGCTAAAATTATGGTAGGAGAAAACAAAGAAGGGGAATTAAAAAACGTACTCATTTTCACCAAGGAAACCAACGGTATAAATTTCATCTCTGCGAAAAGAGGCAGTTTAAACATCGATCACTCTCAAGAAGACGCCGTGTTTCAATTACAGGATGGCATTTCAACACTGCTGAAAGAGAATGAAGAAGTTGAAACCACTGAGTTCACCAAAAGTATCGTAAAGATCCCTCTTAACATAAAAATCGTGCGGGAATTCAAGCGCTCAGTCGAATTGTCGAATTCAGAGTTGTCAAGCCTCTATCGCACCGTGCTTGAGCATTTTGAGACTTACAAAACGGGAGTAAGCAGAGAAAATTTATCACATATTCTACAAATTAAGTTTGTCACACCCGAGACCATGCGAAATAAATTGATTTCCTTACGCAAAGAAATTAGCAGACGCTACTTCGGACCACTCTTTGACGCGGCCTTTGCTCTTTTTGGTTTTTTGATGGGCATGCACGTGACACCGAAACCCCCTCAATATTACTTTCCTCTTACATATTTTGTATCTGTCTTCATGGTCTCGTTGACAATTTTCCTATGCGATTTTTGCGCTGAACATATTTTGATGAGATCAGTTCCCATCAGTGAGGGATATTTTGTAATTTTTATCATATTTACGATCCTAGTCCTTAAAAGCGTTTTTCTTATAGCTTCCGAGAAAGTCGAAAACGGATTAAGAGCATTTTTGCGGTTCGCTTGAGAATGTTAAAAAAAATAATTTTTAGATATTTTTTGGCTAAAATCTCGTTATACTTCTTGCTCGTATTTTTAGGTTTTTCAACGGTTTTTATTTCAGTTACGCTTCTTGAAAAACTGGATACAGTTGCACGGTTTGAGGGGAGTTTCTACCAAGCTTTTATCGTAGCTATTTTGGAGTGGTGGACATACTCAAATCTGGTTTTATTAATGTCAGTAGGAGTCAGTGTTGGAATTTTTTTCTATGCTTTGCGGGCCCAAGGTGAACTACGAGCTTATAAAGCTCTTGGATATAGTCTTACCAGCCTAAGAAACTTAATCATATTTTTCACGTGCTTTACGACGTCAATTTTTGCGATCGTTTTTGATAAAACTCAAATGAAAGCGCATGTTGCCGCTACTGCTCAATGGAAATCGCTAAAAGGAGAACCGTTATTTTTAAGAGACTTGATTCTTTCAGAGAGTAACTGGTTATTACTGATAAAAGCATATGAAATGAAGACAAATCTAGTATCCGGAATTTACGCTTTTAAAAAAAATTCGGCGAACAACCTAGAGTTTATTCTCACTGGAAGGCGGGGTATAGTCGAGTTTGAAGGCAAGGCAATCGCTATAAAACCCAACAAAATTATTAGGTTTCTAAATGGAAATATTTTGGATTTTAAAGTCGCCCGGTTTCGCGACCTTAATTATTGGATCATACCAACACGGCCGTACACCTACGCTATTTCGCCCTCTAGTGCGGTAACCCCAGACTCCGGTTCCTTGCTGTTTGAGTTTTTATCTTCAAAACAACATCTGAACGGGCTGACACTTGCTTCGAAGTTCGTTAACCTCTACCTCGGAAATATTTTCACAGCACTACTTGCAACAATCTTATGCACAACGATAACATGGACAAGCATATTCCCGCACATCTTTTGCGGAGCCTGCGCTCCCATTTTGTACACGGGATTATTTGTTATAAAAATGACAGTTGTCAATTCTTTGGGACTTGGAGGCACTGTGTTTGTTGTTAGTTGGGTCGCAACCGTCTTGTTATTGTTGCTGGTGCGTGTTGACTAGCCCAAGCTTATCTGCTAGATCTTCTATGACTTCTGCAGCATGAAGGTCTTCTATGGTGCCGATATCTATCCAAAAGTCAGTGGTGTCAAAGTATTCGCCAGCATTTAGGGGATATTTAAGATATATGTCAAAAATCGAGAAAGTTTCCGTTTTTTCATTGTAAAAAAATTTCAGCACGGAACCTGACAAAAAATGTATACCCAAAAAATGCCGTTTCGACGAGGAGATAAAACCAAAATAGGTTCTTTTCTGACTGTTACCCCATCCACACAACCTTTCATTAAAAAAACTAATATACCGAGATTGAATTGCAGAGTTGCAGGCTAAGGTTACATCGAACCCCTTTTTTACGTGGAAGCTTATCAAATCCGAAAGACTTGTGGAACTCAAAATATCCCCATTATGAACAAGAACACCGTCAAAATTCTCTAAATATCGGTTTGCGCGAATAGCTCCGCCAGTTCCCGATAAAAAATGCTCCTCTATTATTGTTACCGTTGGCCATTTTGATTTTAAATGTTCTTCGATTTGCTCCTTCAAATGGAATGAATTTACAAAAATTTGATTAATGCCAGTTTGACAAATTTTTTCCACTATCCAATCTAAGCAGGTTTTGTCCTGGACTTTGACGAGTGGTTTGGGCGTTTTTTCCGTCAAAGGTTTTAGTCTGGTGCCAAGACCCGCGCACAGAACATACGCGCAAATTTTCATGTTACAACAAGCCAATTTTTTTTAGTTGAATATGTTCTAAAATGACTGTAGCTCCTTTTTCATTTAGCCAGTCTGAAAGTTTATTTGCAAAATATACGCTTCTATGTCTACCTCCAGTGCACCCAAAACAGAAGGACTTCTCGTAAGCGCCTTTTAAATCGCTCAATTGCAAAGCTGTTTCAACAGTGTTAATAACGGAATTCCAGAAAAGAGCAGTGGACGGGTGGTTTTCTAGCCACTCTACGACAGATTTTTGAAGGCCGGTATAATCCGAATACTCGGGAAGCCTACCAGGGTTAAAAACCACTCGGCAATCGAAAACAAATCCTCCCCCGTGCCCAAATGGATCTACTGGTATTTGGCCGTAGTTATATGAAAAACTTGCAACATAAACCGTAAACTTTTTTAGGTCCACTATTTGTTAGATTTTAGTTTATAGAAAGAAAAGTGTCATCGATTGTTAAAAAATTTTATTTAGAATATACTTAACTACGCATTTCTTAACATGGGCCGATAGCTCAGGTGGTAGAGCAACTGGCTTTTAACCAGTGGGTCGAAGGTTCGAATCCTTCTCGGCTCATTCAGGTGCTGTACTTGTCCTTCCAAAAAAAGGAAAATACTCTGGGCAAGTTAGTTTAGTAAAAAAATCAGCGGCATTTCTTCAAAAAAAACTGTGCCTTAAACATCGATAACAGATTTAACTCAATGACACTCGCAAAGCGAATGTTCTGATCCTCACATTTATCCATTCACCGTTTTACCTAACCGAAAGATTTATCGCTTCATCTAAGTTAGGGTTAAAATTTTTTTAGTTTTTATGAAATTTTTTGACACATTTTCTGCTCATAGTTTTCCCAAAACTCTTTTCAATTACAATTTTTGTACACGCGATACACTCCTAGTTTTAGCTACTGTTGAAAGTGATGCTCCCAAATGTTGGCTTGGACACAAAGGTCTATGATAAGTTTTGGCTTACTGAGCTATCTGCCCTCGTGTTCACTCTTTGTACCGCACTCAAAATAGTTCAAAAATGCTTTCCTGTCCGTAGAGTGTTTCCTGAATACGCATCTGGCAAGAATTAACAGCCTCCAAAAAATAATTATGTTTTTCCCGAGCAAATCTACAAAAATTGGGAAATTTATCAAATCCGAAGGCAGGCCAACCAAGAACTTGACATGAATTTCTCGACCTTCCTAGACTTTGAATGTAATCCGTCAACGAAGATAAAAATCCCGGAAAAGCAACTATACATCCTTTGTCTTGAATATCAAGACCAGTAAATCCCGCTTTTGTGGAAACCAGAACCCTTAGTGAGCCTACTTTAAACGCTTCCAAATTTTTAACCCTTTCAGGTTCATCTGAGTGATAAGTTTTAACGGCTATCCCACGTTTTGTTAATGCCGCTTCCCACGCTACGGCTGAAAAAACCTCCTCAACAAATATAATCGCCTGCCATGAGGGTCTGTCATTCAGAGCCTTTAGCAGTGTTTGCAACATAAGATTGAATCTAAAATTTGCGTCGTCTCGGAGCGACTGATTAATTTCGTCCTTAGCGCGTTTCGGAAGGCAATAAAAACGTCTGTCTCCAACACTTTCTCGGCTTCCAAAAAAGGACACGGCTGACTCGACCCCTCCAGACCAGTAGTGCGAAAACAAATCCAAAACAAGATCCGCGCAACGAAGCGCATTCTTCTGATTTCTCGTTAGATGCGAGTCTGGTTTAATTTGATTTTTGATTTCGGTTTGATTGCCATTAAAACTAACTGACGAAGCATCAATGAAGTCCTCAAAAAGCCTAACAATGACTTGTTCAGTTTGTCTCATAGGACAGTACTGAAGTTTAGCCCACGAGAC
>JANWWW010000068.1 GCA_025055295.1 Deltaproteobacteria bacterium
ACAACCTTCCTTAACATTTCATACCTATTCATGTTCTTTGGTTGTCTTAACATGTCAAAACCTTCAAATCTTCTTTGAGGATCATATTTTCTAATTGCCATATTAATTGAGATTATCTCAAAATTGTCGTATCACCTTGACCCTTTTTTTTAAAAATTTCTCTACTGAACTGAATTTATTAATCATTTTTCGACACGCCCACCTATACAAGTTCGACCTTGTAAGATTAGGCCACTTATCCTTAAAAGTCACCTATATGTCATCCAGTGTATGCAGTTGCTTCGTTCTTATCTCTACTATTATCTGCTCCTGAAGGGGGGGGTAGACTTGTTCCTTGACCCTTCCTTGGACACTTAAGATCTTCTACAAAGCCCCTGTTCTTCCACTTCCTTACTGTTCTTTTTGACACACCAAACCTACGAGCTAGAGCAGCGATACTCTCCTTAGAGTTATGTATTTCTTGGATCGTACGTAGTCTTGGCACGTCCGTGTAGTACCTGTGCCATAGTTTTAAGTGTGTAATATTTTTTAGACTAATTAAACAACTTGATTGCGAAACCAAACATTTAATCAGCTTAAATTTTTGGGCAGGATCCCTGTAAACTTAGACGAGAAACTATAAACTATAAGAGTTACACAAATCAGAATTTTCATTTAGTGAAAAATGGTGACTCTTCTTGCGTTACAATTTTAGAACTGTTTCTATCGAAAACTCCAATGGAACATAATTAAAAAAAGCTTCTGAAATTCTGTTGAACTACTCGAATAACTGATTTCGGCCATGGTTGTTCTGCAGTTACTAGTTCTCTATTGCTTGTTGGAAGCTCATTAATAAAATTGTTTAACAAAATTGTTTATTTCAACTTGCCAAGCCCTAACTACAAATGGGTAAAACTCAAAATTTGAACAGAGTTGCGAAGAGGTTTTTTTATTTAATTTATTTATTTATCAAAAACAGGCACTAAACAAATTTTTTTCACCTTCGCCTGCACAACCGCGCTTGTCAAGGCAGTCTACTTCGCCCTACTTTTGATTAACTCTAAAGCTTTCTCTAAGTTCAAGTCTTCAACCGAAACATTCTTTAACGAAATATTTGTAGAATTCACTTTTAGATAACAACCATATCTACCCTTTTTGAGGTAAACGGGAACGCCTTTTTCATCGTAACCAAGTAATTTGGAGAAGGATGAGGATTTCAGTAAAATTTCCTCAGCTGAATTAATATTCAAATCCGCTATTTTCTCAATAGAGATAGTCTTTAGACGGCTCCCTGCTTTAAGATAGGGGCCGTATTTTCCTATTTCAATTGAGACATGGGCATCAAGTTTTTCTGAGAATCCGAGTTCTTTCGGGAGAGAACATAAAACCCGCACTAGATCCTCTGAAAGCTGCGCGTTTTTTAACCAATTTAGTGATAAACGTTTGACCCCTGAATCGTTTTCTATTTCAAGATAACGCCCATATTTGCCAAACTTTTCAGATACCTGACAACCGTTTAAAGTAAAAGTCTTTTGACTGTTTTCGAGAAGTGTTAAACAATAGTCTCTTCGCAGTTGATCGGGAGGGGTCTCCGGTGAAAGCCTAACATACCTAGTACTGTCGGTTAGGTAAGCGCCGTTCTTACCAACTCTCACCCAAAAAGTTCCGAATTCGTCTTCCACAACGGGAATAGTACAAACTTGCTTCGAGTCAACTTCGCCCAAATTTTTTTCAAGTAAACACTTTAGACCCGAGCCGTTGCCATCGCCGTAATAAAAACGCTGCAGAAATTCATTGTAATCAAGCTTTCCTGCGGCTATGTCGTCGAGAGCATCTTCCATTCTAGCGGTAAACTCATAATCAACTAGTTCAGGAAAATATTGACGCAAAAGCCTTACAATGGCAAAAGAAACAAAGGTAGGGATTAAACTGCCGTTCTTTTTGAAAGCATACTCTCTTTTGGTTACGAGATCCACTATCGAAGCCCATGTTGAGGGCCTACCTATCCCGCGTTTTTCAAGTTCCCTGACTAAAGTCCCCTCAGTGTAGCGAGCCGGAGGCTGGGTTTGATGATCTGTGACTTTTGCACTAAAAACAGCAATTTTCTCATTCGGTGAGAGAGATGGGATTTCTTTTTCTGGGTTGTTATCAAAAATTTTAAGATATCCATCAAAAGTTACTCTGGTGCCGGTTGACCTAAATTCATAGTTGTCAAATGTCATAGTAACTGCCGTCCTAAGCAGTTGCGCGTCTTGCATTTGACTTGCTAGAGTTCTTCTGAGGATCAATTCGTAAAGCTTGCGAGCATCTTGACCAAGTTTTTTTTCAATCTCTGCGGGATCCTGAAAAGGTACTATAGGTCGGATGGCTTCATGTGCCTCCTGGGCGTTTTTAACCGAACTTTTGTAAACCTTAATCTGGGGGCTGAGGTAGTTTTCTCCAAAAGACTTTGTTATGTAATCCCTAATGAAACTAACAGCCTCTTCCGATAAGCTTGTCGAGTCCGTTCTCATATAGGTGATAAAACCATTTTCGTACAATCTTTGAGCTAGAGACATTGTATATTTTGGACTAAACGAAAATCGTTTATTAGCTTCCTGCTGAAGGACACTTGTTACAAAGGGCGAAGGGGTTTTTAACCTTACTTGTTTGGTGTCAACAGCCGAAACCAGGAGATCGTTACCAAGAATTTTTGAAACTATGCTATTTGCTTCAGCCTCATCCAAAAGAACAACATCTTTGGCTGGCAGCAATTTACCGGTCTCTGGGTCAAAATGCTTACCTGTTACTACTTCTTTGCCATTAATTCTTGTTAGTTTACCCTCAAATCTTTTGCCCTCTTTTTCCAGCTCGATATCTACGGAGAAATATCTCGCGGATTTAAATTTCATGCGCTCTTCTTCCCTTTCAACCAAGAGGCGCAAGGCGACGCTTTGAACTCTTCCTGCGCTTAACCCTTTTGTTATTTTTCTCCAAAGAAGTGGGCTGACAAGGTATCCATATAGCCTATCAAGTATTCTACGCGCCTCTTGAGCCTTAACTAGATTGAGGTCAAGAGATCTAGGTTTTTGCAGAGCATCCAGAATAGCTTTTTTTGTTATCTCGTGAAAAGCTAATCTCCGTACTTCTTTTTTGACTTTAAGTTCATCAACGATGTGCCAGCCTATGGATTCTCCTTCCCGGTCCTCGTCTGTGGCTATGTAAACCTCATCGGCTTGCTTTTCTCTTTTTCTTAATTCTTCGACGACTTTCTTTTTGCCTTTAGTTACTATGTAAACCGGTTCAAAAATTTTGTCATCTGTTAAAACAACACCCACAACCTCCATGTTTTTTTTTCGCAGTTTCTCGGGTAGTTCCGCTCTATTGACGGGAAGATCCCGAATATGGCCGTAAGAAGCTACAACCTCAAATTCCTTTGGCAAAAATTTTGATATTATTTTTGCCTTGGTTGGACTCTCAACTACAACTAAGCACTTTTTCATCTCTGAAGCCCTTACTGATGAAAATCTCTAACAAAGCCAAACAAGCAGGTGTTATTCCCGGAATGCGTGACACTTGACCTAATGTTTCCGGTTTGATTTTTTCCAATTTTTCCCTAAACTCTGCCCGCAAGCCGGGGATATTGCCATAACGAAAGTTTTTTGGAATCTTAATTTTCTCCAGCCGTTCATGGGCTTTGATTTCATTCTGATGCCGACTTAAATACCCCGCTAGCTTAAAGTCTACGATAACAGTCTCCAGGATTTTTGGATCAACACCCAACTTAGTAGCAATGGATTTTGCGTCAACGTCTATGTCAGTTCTTCGCGCTAAAACTTCCAAGGAAAAAGAGCCTTGCTCTGTGCTAATAGAAATCGATTTTGCCCTGTTTTTTAAATCGTTGTATCCCTCCAAAGCTTCAGACAACTTTCTTTTTTTGTCATCATTCACTAAGCCAAGCTCTAGGGCTTTTGGACCCAAACGGACGTAAGCGTTGTCCTCTCGAATCGAGAGCCTAAACTCTACTCTGCTCGTAAACATTCGATATGGCTCTTCAACACCGAGGGTAACAAGATCGTCTATCATTACTCCTATATAGGCTTCATGCCTTTTAAGATCAAATGGTGGTTCCTGCTTCCAATACAGGGCTGCATTTATACCAGCTACGATACCCTGCCCGGCCGCCTCTTCATAACCTGATGTACCGTTTATTTGACCCGCAAAGAATAGCCCACTTATAGTCTTTGATTCTAGTGTGTGCTTTAACTGAGTTGGCCGAATAGCATCATATTCAACAGCATACCCATAGCGAATAACTTTTACATCCTCCAATCCCGGAATCAATCTAATGAAGCTGTCCTGTACATCTATCGGCAAGCTTGTGGAGATCCCGTTTGGATACACTAGCTCCGAATCCAACCCCTCCGGTTCAAGGAAAATTTGATGACTTTCTTTTTCAGGAAACCGAAAAACCTTGTCTTCGATGGAAGGACAATAACGCGGGCCTATTGATTGTATCTGACCATTAAACAAAGGACTTCTACTCTTGTTTGCCTGAATTAGTTCATGGGTTTGTCGATTAGTTTTGGTTATCCAACATCTAATCTGTGGTTGAAGTATTCTATCAGACCAAAAAGAAAAAGGTGGGGTTGACAGGTCGGGCTCCAAGGGCACACATTTGGAGAAATCTATTGAATTTTTATCAAGTCTTGGAGGAGTTCCTGTTTTCAATCGTATTAACTCAAATCCTAACCTTTTAAGCGAACTACTCAAAGATTTTGCAGCTTGTTCACCGAATCTCCCGCCAGCCTTCTTCAGTTCCCCTTGGTGCATTAAACCTCGCAAGAAGGTGCCGGTCGTTACAACTACTGCCTGAGCACCGATTTGACCCGACCTTTTAAGTATCACACCAACAACCTTTTCATTTTTCACTAATATGTCTTCAACTTCATCTTCTAGTACCACTAAATTCGGGTATGCCTCAATTCGATTTTGCATCCATTTTTGGTAAAGAACTCTATCAGCCTGTGCGCGAGTACTTTTTACTGATGATCCCCGAGAGGAGTTAAGAGTCCTAAACTGTATCCCAGTTTTGTCGATAGCTTCTGCCATGAGGCCACCCAAAATATCAATCTCTTTAACCAGCTGACCTTTCCCGACTCCGCCTATCGCTGGATTACACGACATTTCCCCAATCTTGTTTTTTGATAGAGTTACCATTACAGTCCGCACCCCAAGCCTCGCACTGGCCGCCGCGGCTTCAATTCCTGCATGACCTCCTCCAATAACTATAATCATTTTTTCTTTATGTATTTCGCAGATTATTGGATAATACTACACTAAAACTAATCAACTTTGTCCACTAAAGCAAGAGTGTTCTGCCCGAAATGTTCGCAGAATGTCGAGATTGTTCTATCAAATGAGCAGGAAGTGCTAGGTTTTCTAGGACTTCGTAAGATACCATGTCCTAGGTGTCGATATGACCTTCGATCTAAACTCGATCTTAGTTTTATTGAGGTCTTTTTAAAGAATTTTGTGGGGCTTTTGGTTCTGGTGGCTGCTGTCATCTTATTCATTTTAGTGGTATCTCTCGTGTTCGATCTTTTTGATTGAATTTCAAGTTTTTGCAACTTAAAGTGTAAATTAATTTTTTTGGCAGGACACAAAAAAAGAAAGTTTCAAACTTGCGTTTTACAGGGTTTTAGCGGCTTGTTAGAGCATTTTGTGAGAAATTAAAAATAAACCAAAAAATTTAAAAATTTTTCCAGAATTCAAAAAAACTTGAGTGCGAGTACTTGTTTGGGTACGCTTCATAACAGTTGGCTTAACATTTTATGATTGCATTTCTCAGGTCAATTTAAGTCCCTCTTTGGAAAACTCTTTTAACGGCTTGAATTTACACAAATATTCAAACACAGAGCTGAAAAAGTGAAATGTCATCTAGAGATCATCTTAAAACCGAATATAGTGTATCTCCGAAACCTTGGTTCACAACACGATTGTCTCAGAATATTTTTTCGAAGTAAGTTTGGCATTTTAGAAAAGTCTGACATCCTTTTCATTGCAGTTGTCGACTTTCAAAAAAAGCCCTTTGCAAGTTATAGAGAAAAAATCCGAATTTCCGAATTGGTCGAGCGAGGTTACTTTTTTGTTACGATCCCAAAAAATCCAGCGCTGTTACTAACTATATGCCTCTCTAAACGATTAAAGAAGCTCGTAGCAATACCGCTTAATGAGACATTAGATGCTTTGAGTAACGAATGTTACAGAATTGGTGTTTGAGATGACAAAAACTTCATTCACAGTTTTGTGCCAATACAAGGCGAGCCTGATTACGATGATTTTATGACCGCGATCAACAAGATAGCCCTCAAAATTATGAACTTCATGCGCCCAAAGAACGCACGTAATCTTAGGAGGGGTAACAGTGACTTAAGATAGCAAATGCAACCTTTTTGCAACGAGCTCTGCTAAAGCTCGTACCTAGCGTAAAATTAAGTTTTGATAATTTTGTAAACTTTAGTGTTAAGTTAAAGCTCCGTCAAGGCCCGTTTGCTATCTTTGCAGGTTCTTTATACTGATTTTATCGATAAAATTTTCAGTGGGGTGGATTTAAATTTGACAAAGGTTGCTCACTAAATGATTGAAATTTTTGTGTTACTTTTTTTGTTGATTTTTTTTTCAAAGGGTTAGCCCTAATTAGTGGGCTGTCTGGTCTTATTTCTTGCATCACGCTGGCCATTTTTTCGTGCGAAAATAGAATTAGCAAAAGAGCAATATACCTATGAAGCTTGTTTGAAAGTTCAACTTTACTGCAAGTTTATGAAAAGGCGAAAATAACCAAGTAGAAAAATGTTAAATATCCTAGTACCTTATACTAACACTGAGTTTTACGACAAGGCCGTATGACATTTTTTGCAATACTCTTAAAACCTACTTTTCACTTTCATTTGACGAACAAACTCAAACCTTTCGGGTTATGCTCGGTCTGTTCGGATATACTCTCTGGAAAAAACCTCTTTGCGATGCCCTATTTCAAGGACCTAGTTATTAATAAGCTTTTTAAATTCTTCTTCGTTGATTAGGGAGACATTCAACTCTTTGGCTTTTTGAAGTTTCGAGCCGGGGTCTTTGCCAACTACGACATAATCTGTTTTTTTGCTCACGGTTTCTGAGACCTTCCCGCCTTTTTCCTCAATTATTGCTCGCGCTTGGTCTCGCGTGAAATCTTCCAAAGCGCCTGTTAGTACAAAAACTTTGCCCGCTAAAGCACTAGACTTATGTTGCGACTTGGATTTGGCAAGCTTAATCAAACCCTTTCCAAGGATTGACTTCCATTCTTTCCACGAATAGCTCTTAAAAAAGTTAATTATGGAGCCAGCCGTCTCAGGACCAATTCCGCTAACACTAATCAGCTCTTCGTAAGTCGCTCTTTCCAATTTTTCGATTTCGACGAATCTATCCGCAAGGAGTTTGGAGGTTTCTCTTCCAACATGGGGTATCCCAAGGGTGTTTATGAAACGCCATAACTCTACGTTTTGTGTTTTATTTTTTATTTCATCGACTAATTTTGTCGCTAGCTTGTTTTTAAAACCGGGTAGTTTAAGGAAATCATCGCGACTAAGAGTAAAAACATCTGAAAAGGATTTGATAATGCCAAAATTTAGAAGTTTTTGCCCAATTTTCGAACCAAAACCCTCAAGGTTGAGACAATTTTTCGAAAATATGTATTCCAAATATGCCTCCAGCTTAGCTGGGCATAAAGGGTTTTCGCAATAAACTCCGGCTTGACCGCGTTTCCTCAACAATGATCCGCATTGAGGACACTCGGAAGGAATTTCTATCCGTTTCTCGTGACCAGTTCTTATTTCTTGAACAATGCCTACGACATACGGTATTACGTCACCTTGTCGCCTTACCACTATGGTGTCACCAATTCGAATATCTTTCCTCGTCAAGTCTTCGATATTATGCAAAGTCGCACGGGATAGCTTGGCTCCTGACAAAAATACAGGTTCAAAAATGCACACAGGAGTTATTGCTCCGGTTCTACCTACTTGGAAACAAACCTCTTTGACCTTTGTGTAAGCTTCATTAGGAGGGAACTTAAAAGCCACTGCCCATTTTGGACTTCGAGATCTGAAACCAAGCTCTTCCTGAAACCGATGCTCATTTACTTTTACAACCAGACCGTCAACCTCAAACGGAAGATTTGCGCGTTCAGAGAGCGCTTTTTCATAAGCTCTAATAATCTCATCATAATTACGA
>JANWWW010000069.1 GCA_025055295.1 Deltaproteobacteria bacterium
TAGAAAACTCGTGAAAACTCTGAGTTCCTGGGTAAAGCTTGTTCTTTATGAGCCATCTTACGAGCAACTCGGGGTCAAGTCTGTCACTTTCATTATGAAGTTCTTTTAGTTCATCAAAATGTTTGTGAACAAACTCATACACAACATGCCGTCCCCCTTTCGTCGTGATTAAAACTTTAAGCCAAGAAATGACTTCAGGTCCAAATAACTCTACAAGTTCGTTTTTCCACCTGTCGATAAGTGCAAATTGTCTTTTGACTTTTTTAGATGGTAACAAAACTTCTTGTGATATTTCTCTTTCGTACATAGTTTAATTACGTTTTATCCACAACATATTCTATTTTTAGGTTAAAACTTTGTCAAACTTGCTGTAATGAATAAATTTTGACGGAATTGTTTGTTTAACTGTGTAAAATATAACGCATCACTCGCGTTTGTCAAACAAAACTTGAAGTTGTTTGTTAAAAATATATCAGTTTGGAATACTGTGTCTTGACCATTTTATCCAAAAACAGGGTTTGATCTAAAACCGAATTCATCAACAAATCATTGTGGGAATTGCGATGCAATTTGGAAAAACTTCTTGAAAACTCTCCACCAGAAATGATGGAACCGTTCCTTTTTAAGACGAATCTTTTGATCTCGCAGTGGCAGGATGTGTATCACGAAATTCACCGGAGTATTTACTCTCACAGCACGAAAGGCTCTGATAACAGAGGGGGTGATTTAGAAAAAGTAAAAAATTTAATAAATTTTGCTCAGGAGGCGCTTAATGAATATGGACGAACCACGGAATATCGTGTTTATGAATTATGAAAATTGGTTTGCCAAGGAAAAGGCGCAGAGAATTCTTTTAGCATGGTTTCCCTTAGCCTTGTTCCTTACTGGACAGATCATTTACTGGCGTGAATTTGCAAAATTAAATGCTAACAGAAAATTCGCAGGGCGTTAAATTAATGCGAAAAAATTTTTGAAACGTTAACGCTCAACTGTAGTTCGTGCCTAAATTGAATGTTCCTTGGGTAGAAAAATAATTTTGTGGTCACGACACGAATAAGTCTGAAACATTAAAATCCTATAACCCCTTAGCTGTTCTTATCTCTACTTTTTTGCTCTTTACTAAGTCTCGGCCAAACTGGACTAATTTTAAGAACTGAGAGATTATTTATTTTGATTACGAGCCACTAATTAAATATTAGTCAAGTGCGTGTTTAAAACTCGAATTGATAAAAAACTTGACAAAACTCTTGATATATCGTGGCGGAAAAACGTAAAACATTTTGATACTTTGTCTTGAGCTGAGTTTTCCCAAAAACCCTTTATTTTGGGATCTCCAACAAACAGTTTTAAGCTTAACAAACTAATTTAAAAATTCAATTTGTATGTAATCTTTTAACTTTTGAAGTTTGCCAAATATGGGTCTGTCGATTTTTTCAAAAATTTTTGAACGCCCTCTTTTCATTAAACCAAGAGAATGCGCTGTAGCTATTATATGCTTTGACTTTCCAGCTAATCCCTTAAGCAATGTTACTTTGACTTTCATAATTCATCTCCTAAAACGGGGAATAACCTATGTCCTGTATTGCAATTCCACGGGCTCCAAGCATGAGTTCCGGATCCTGAAGTTTCAAAAGAGCTTCAATGGTTGCCTTTAGAACATTATGAGGGTTGGTCGATCCGATTATTTTGGAACGAATATTTTTAACCCCGGCCAATTCAACGATGGATCTTACGGCGCTACCAGCTATTAATCCCGTTCCCGGTCGCGCAGGCTTTAAGATAACCTTCGTGGCGCAAAAATTTCCTTCCACCTCAAAGGGAATTGTGTCTTGTCTAAGCGGAATGCGAATTATTTTTTTCTTTGCTTTTTGTGTCGCTTTTTTTACTGCTTCAGGGACTTCGCTTGCTTTGCCCAACGCAAATCCAATGTGCCCCTTCTTATCTCCCACAGCCACTAAAGCCGAAAATCTGAACCTTCTTCCTCCGGCTACAACTTTGGCTGTCCTCGCGACATAAAGGAGTCTTTCTTCAACCTCCTGATTTCCAAAATTTAGTACAATTCTTGCGTCTATATTTAGTTTTTTCGCCACTGGCCACTATGCTATCACAAAGAATAAGAATCTTCAATTTTCGGGTAACAGTTCCAGTTTTTGTTTAATTAATGACTGATTTTCCCTATCGACCTCAATCTCTTTTAGCCTAAGGAGGAGTTTTTTCTCTTCTTGTGTAAACGGGTTCAGTTTTATAATTCCGAGTCTTCTTACTTTTGGGTCCTTGTGTGTTACCATTGTGATTTTTTGATTGAGATTTAAGCTAAACTCCTTTGTTAAGAGATAAGTTAAGGAGAAAAATAATACAGGGTCTTCGTCTGAGGATGTGTCTCGCGCCAATATTAAATCCAGAACAACATTAGGAGGGGGGGCTAACGACAGCCAAACTGGCATGTATTTTGCCGCAAAGCCTGTGTCGTTAAAGACAAGAGAACCTAGTGTTACTGCTTGTTCCCGCGAAAGAGTGTCCTTGTACCTGTAAAGAACCAGAAGAGATTTTTTGCACAAACTGTTCTTGCAACTCTTTTCAATCTCTTCAAAAGCCCTCTCTGCCACCTCCGAAATAGGAAATTTCAGAAGGTCCAAATAATAATCCGCGGTCAAACCTTTCACGTAAAGCCCAAGAGTCAATATCAACTTGTTTTTTGCGTCGATTTTATCCCAGCTTACCAGGGTGTTACCCGAGAACCATGATGTGAGGTTTACGCTTGAACTGGATAAACCAGAAAAAAATTCACCATAACACACTTCAGGTATCATGTCTCGATCAGCCATACCCCGTAAAAAAAGTATCATTGGCTTAAGATCTAGGTTTTTCATTAGAGCCTGTAACTCGCGAGAGTCGCAAGCTTCAAAATAAAGCTGTCCGACAAAGGATAGAAATCCGGGTTGGTTTAATAGATTAAAACTTGACGCTACCTCTAACATAGCTGCCAAGGTGGGATTATCCTCAGTGTTTGCAAAATTTAATCGAACCTGTTCGGAGTTTGTTATGGTAGCGAACGCAAGCTTTACTTCATCCGTTAATCCCTCAAACGAGAAGTCTTTCATAACAGTTGGAGAAACATACTCAAAAAAAAGCGTAGCAGACATTAGCTTCACGTCTTGTTTTGTGAATTTTTGCGTGTTTAACCTTGAGACAATTTTTTTTACTTTTGGAGTAACTAAATTTCCATACTTAAGCATAGCAGCTAGAGCTAATTCAAAATAATTTTTATCCCCTGAGGAAATTAAATATTCCGCCAATTCTTCGAGAAATTTTTGATCCTTGCTTTCGATCGCTCTTATGAGCGCAGAGTGAGTAAATGTCGGAGGCTCGATCTCTGTATCACGCGATCTTAACATAAAAAACGCCAAGACTCCTAAAAAAGCGCATAAAAAAACAAAAAAAAGTAATCTGTAACCTTGATTTTTTACAAGGGAACTTGACGCTTTGAAATTTTGCAAGGATACAGCATCTTTGCGGAGGTATTCCGGGCTTGGTCTTTTTTTGGGATCGTCGTTTAAAGCTTGAATGATAAAACCGGAATACTGCGGGGGAAGATTTTTGAACCCGGCAAAAAGAGCTCCGAGGCTAAAGTAATCCGCTTGAGGGCTAATTGTTTTTTCGGGAGCGAGGTATTTTGAGTTCCGCCACGGGAATGTAAGCAACAAAAGAGGATCGAGAAACACAACTTTTTCACCCTCAACGGCCAAGTTAGAGGGACTAAGATGACCGTGAATCAGACCTGCCGCAGAATATTCAAAATAGCTATCGAGAATTTTACTTGCCAAAATTTGGGTATCCAGAGTGTTTTGCTCGCGCATTAAGTCCTCAAGTGTTTTTGGGAAAAATTTTCTTAGGAACCACGGATTGGGCGTATCAAAGTTAAACGACATTTTTGAAACAGCTGAAAAAGTTTTCCACCTGTTTAGAAGGTAAACCAGTTGTTCAAGTCGATCCTTGTGGACGACACATAATTTATCCAAAAAGCGAACGACAAACTGTTGCTCTTCAATAACGACAAGTATTCTCGGAAAATCCGCATCATATGGAAGGCTCGTTTGATCAATAATTCCGATGATGTGGCTGGCAGGCACCGAGTTAATTGTTAACAAAGAGGCTAATTTGGCTTTTTTATCATCATCTAATAGGTTAAAATCAACGAAAATCATCAATAGTTTGGTGCTATAATTTTAGGATGTCATTGGCTGACATTGATTATAACAAAATACGAGAGATATTTGACCGTGTCACGGAGTATCACGAGATACCTGTTCCAATTGGTGGAAGGTGCGAAAGTCATTATTATTACAGAGTGGAAGATCTTTCTGAGGATGACCTTAAGGTATGCGCTTCTTACGTCCTTTATAGGCTAGAGAAAAATATTGCGCTAGATGATATTAACTTGCTTCTCAAACTTGGAGGAGGTGTTACGCTTTTTGGAGAAATACTTTACGCATTATGGTGTGAACATGTCGGATCAGATGATTTAAAACTTGAAATTTACTCGGAATATCTTTTTGAAAACGGCAAGCTTGGTTTTCTAAGAGGCGCTAATTCAGTTTTGGTGACGGATGTGATCACAACCGCAAGAAGCACTCTTGAGGCTCATTCAAAGGCTACCATGAAAGGCATAAAAATTGTTGCATGGGTCAGTCTTGTTGACCGAACTTTTGGCCCGGGTCCCGTTCCTGTGATTTCCGCTTTCACCGGAGCTCCGGTAAATTTGGTAACGCGGATCGGATGAGCCCGTTAGGTTAGCCGTCTTGTCTTTTTTTGGGAAAAACATCGGAGCTTTGGTCCTTAATGAGTTAAAGAGGGATCTTGGAATTTTGGATTTTACAACTTGTTTTAGAATTTCTTTTGAAAAGTTCCGTGGATGAACTAGTTTAGAACTTAAGCAGGGCGCGTTCAATCTGTTCGGTTGTTTGTGAAGGTAGCAAACCCTCTTGAAGGGCCCTGAGTATGTCAGTTTTCCTTCCTTGATCAAGCATAAGTTTTACCGCATAGTAACTGACAGCATAAGCCTGAACGGCGTCTTTCTTTGGTAGTGAACTGATCCCTCTTGTTATCTGAAACAGACTTAACCTATTTTTTGACAGGCGCCAGTCATTAAAAAAATTCTTCAAAATGTCGTTTGGCTCGCCCTCAAGGTAAAGTGCAAGACCCTCTTCAAGCCACTCCGGTATCCTCGGACCGAAATTTTTGTATATCACAAGATGTGTTAATTCATGTTTTAATGCTCTTTCAAAGGTTTTTGATTTTACAGAAGAGACTGGCAAAAAAATTACGCCGTTTACAAAAAAAGCATTTGACCAGGTGGGTGCCTTGACTTTTAAAAAATAATCGCTGTCCGATACAACCTTAATAACACCAACGGTGTCTGATTTGACGTCAAAAAAACTTTCTATTGGTTTAATCAACTTGCACGCTTTCTGACAAAGCAACTTTTGGCTAAGAATTTTATCCTGTGAAAAACACTCAAGTTGACAACAAACTCCATAACCCGTGATTACGAGTACAACAAGTGACACTAAACGACCGCAAAGTCGCCAACACATGTTTTATAAAAGATATTTCGGATAAAATTGCTTTTTCTAAAGTCGTTTTATTATTTCTACATAAGTTTTTCGAGAGGGTGAAAAATGTAGTGTCAATGTGTTACTTTACGCTTATTTCAAAATTCAGGCAAATGCTAGAACAGGTCTAAGGTTAATAGATGTCCCTGGAGCAATTTCCACGCTGATTACACAATAAAATTAAGAAAATGTTTAACCTTGGGCAAAAAATATTTTTCAGTAATTTAGAGCTTTTTGAGTGTCAGGTGTTTAGACTTTGTGATCCTCATGTAAGAATGTTCTTTTTAGTGGCGCCATAATTAAAATCTAAATATTTTTCTGTTAACTTATTGTCTTAAATTAAATAGGAGGAACATTCTACGGTGATGGTTATATGAAATACAAAAGCAGGCAAATAGCCTTAGGGTTTGTTTATGGGCTACATGCAATTCTTTTTATTAAGCTTTTTTGGCTTTCAGATGACGCTTTCATTGTTTTTAGAACGATAAAGAACTTTCTTGAGGGGCAGGGGTTGGTTTTTAACGCGCATGAACGGGTTCAGGCTTATACAAGTCCACTTTGGTTGTTTTATCTAGTTCCATTTTTCTGGATGTTTGATACTCCCGGTTTTTCCGCCTTTTTTGCCCATCTTGTTTTGTTGTTTTGTTTCTTACGGGTTTTTTTTAATAAAAATGTTTCGGCGATAACAATCGTAGCAAGCGGAATACTTTTGGCTTTGTGTAATGCGTACACGGAGTACACATCATCAGGGCTTGAAAATCTTCTTCTTTATTTCTTAGTCGTAAAATTGTTCGTTAAAACCGAAAATCAAGAGTTTAATTGGCTTTTCTTTTTGCTTGCAGGCTTTGTTTTTCTGACTAGGTTTGACGCTTTTTTGTTTTGTCTTTACCCGCTTTTTGAGGCGCTCAGAAAACTTGGCGCCAGACGATTTCTCAAAGGTTTGGTCATGCTTTTTCCTGTCGTTATTTGGATTGCTTTTTCAACTTTGTATTATGGCTTTCCGTTTCCTAACACTTATTACGCTAAGCTTTCTACTGGCATACCTTTTACACAGTACGTGATGCAAGGTTTTGTTTACCTTATCGACCTTGTCATGCACGACCCTGTTTCGGCTTTTGTTATGGTTTTTTTCATTGCGTGTTATGTAAAAAAAAACCTGCCTCTTGTTCTAACTGTTTTAATACACATGGGTTACGTAGTTTCGATTGGAGGGGATTTTCAAACAGGAAGATTTTTAGGAACAGAGGTTGTTATTTCCTGTTTTTATATTCAGAGGTTGATCGGCGCTTTAAACCGAAATAGTTTGGTTTTGATAACAAGTATTTGTATTCTTTTAAACCTTGCGAACAAGTATTCTGTTTTTGATTTTGACCAGAAATGGGAAGACATAGTAATTAGGCAATCTGGCATAGCCCCTGAGAGGCTTTGGTATGTTATAAGAGATAGGTCATTTGACAATTTTCGAAGGGACCATCCATTGTTTTTTGAGGATCCCTGGAAGGTTTCTCAGGAGAGTGCTCCTGTTATTGTTGAAGATACAGCGGGTTTGTTAAGTTACATAGCCCCAAAGACGCATTTCATTGATGTTTTTGCGTTAACGGACCCGCTTCTTAGCAAGCTTCCTGTAATTGACACAAAAAATTGGAGAATAGGCCATTTTAGTAGGCGGCTGCCGCTTGGTTACCTTAAAACGCTTGAGACAAAAGAGAACCATTTGGCGGAGGAGTCACTTCGCAACTACTACGACCAATTACTGCTGGTTGTAAGGGGACGAATATTCTCATTAGAGCGAATGATGGCGATAATGAGGTTAAACGGAGGCGTTTTAGATAAGTATCTTGAGCCGGCAAAGGGTTTTAGAGCTCAGGAAACAACTTGTCAGAGCGCTCAAGTTGACTTGAACAGGATAGCGAAATATCGTTACGCGGATTTAATCGAGGTTTTTCCAGTAGGGCTTCAGGTCAGATGTTTAAACTACAGCCGACAGTCATTAAGGATATACTTTTCAGGACCTGCTAAACTAAGCTTGAAGTCAGGTGATAACTCTTTGTTTTACTACCTGCTTGAACCATCAGACAAAAATGTTATTGCCGTAGGACCCCATCAATTTCATGCTGTCACAATCAAGTTGCCTTTTGAGATTTTCCCGCAGGATATGATTTTAGAATTTAAACCTACCGAGGACAGATTTTTGTTTTTTGGCTTGGAGTAATAAGTATTAGGATTTAATGTGGCTCAGGTTGAAAAACTTGGCTTATAAAAGAGTTTTTTAAACGAGTAAAATAACATAACAAGATGCCCTTAATCTTTTAGTGCTTTGTTTAAAAATTCTAAATTTTTAGCCAACTTTGAAAAAAGTCACGAAATACAACCTTTAAACTGTGCAAAACAAGTCTTTATTGCTGAATTAGACCTTAAAAACTTTGTGAGAAAAAAATAAAAAAACCCTAAAACATTTTTTAGATTTTCCGATTATCTATCTAAACGAGGTTGTTGCGGTGAAAATAG
>JANWWW010000006.1 GCA_025055295.1 Deltaproteobacteria bacterium
TGTTTTCTCGACGACAAATGAAGATATGATAAAGTTTAGGGAAGCCGGTTCCCGCTTAGAGCATACCATATTTCTACCTTCAGTTTTTCTCTCTAAAGCTGAAAAAGAGAACTTTTTGTTGACTAAATTTCGAGGGTCCTTAATTGGAAGGCTTTCAAATGGTAGAGTATTGGTAAAGCGATCCGAAACATTGCACGGACATTTGATCTCGCACGCCGTGGATAACGACGATTTTGTTGAGGGTGATTATCCCTTTGAGCTATATGCCAAGCAATTGATTCCTTTAATAATTAACAAAATACTGCTTAATCAACCAAGCAATCAGCCGCCGGGTTTTCATGACGCGGCAAGCCCAGCAAGCCGAGGAGAAGCTGGTTTTTTTAGACTTTCCAATCAACAACGAGGTGGCAATGACTTTGAACCACAAGCAGGTGGGGATCAAATCTCTGTTGAATATCCTCAAAGCAATGAGGTCGTAAAAATGCTCGGCTTTGAACATGATCCTAATCAAAGACCGGCAAATTTTGAGGCCATGCATGCTTCCATAACGTCATTTCTGAGAAAGCTAGGCTATCAAGTTATTGAATTAGACTTATCGGAACCTCAACCTTTCCCAATGTTTCTTACAAAGCGTCATGCCAATGAGACCTCGTTTTACTCTGAAACCAGCTTTTTGGCGAGCCAGTTGAGAACTATACGATTTACTAGAAACATTATTTACGCTGGTCACGGCGGTGTGTTTAGTACTAAACCTAGAGGTATGGGTACATTGCAGGTCTATGGATTTTCGGTTCCCAGCTATCTTTACCAAGACGAGCAAGAACGGTTGTTTGCTCAGTGCATGTTAGCGCACCACATCCGGTATCATTTAACAGGCAGACAACAGTTCAACTCCTTTAGCAATCTAAAGCGGCATTGTGAGCGTAATACAAATGATAGTTATGTCCTTGAAGGTGGAAGAATACGGATCGGTGGCTCGAACGAAAGTGTTGGTTGGTTTGGTTCACCTTACAGGTTTGTCGTAAATATTACCCCAGACCTATTTCAGACATTCAAGAAAAGTTTCATTTTTGGCTCTTCATGCCAGATGAGAATAAATCCTGCTCAAGACGTAATCGACAATATTATTCATCAACCTCGTTTAATTTTACAAGATTTTATGGGTGTTAAAGCTACGGACTTCGTATGGGCAAGTTGTCAGTACGGCAATCCCCACCACTGCCCCACTTTAAACAGATTTACGATCGACTATCAAATAACAAAAGATTTATTCGGGTTAACATATTTCCTACCTGAACTGCCTCAAGTACCAAGCTGGAATACTAATTCCCTAGGCGAATTATGGGGAGTAGATTCACACTTTTTACATAAATATGCTGAAAATCCCGTTCCTTGTTATCATTCCTTTTATAGAGTTGACAATAGAGATAGATTCATCCCTAATTTTGGACAGTTGCTTTTAAACACAAGGGTTAATTTTGCGAACCTGCCAGTCAGTGCCCTATTGGAAACCATTAATTGTCCGTTTGATTTTAGAATTCCTTATAGAACCTTTGCTGTGGCAGGGGTCCCTCATGTTGGCTTCACGCATGGTATTAACGCTGTTAAACCGATACCTGAGTTTTACAACCATGGGTCATTTCACTACAAACTTTTCAGTTTTGAGCACTCTGTTTTGGCTCGAAAATCATACTACACGGTTGGTTGGTTTGGTAACATTCCTGCTGGAAACGGTCAGACTCTCCATAGCACAATGCCAATTTTGACCTTGGGCTCGAATGACATTCTTCTGCGAAATCTTCGTAGTCCTGAAACAGGGTTGTTTCGCCACCCTCACTTAGTTGAACGAGGGGAATTTGATGAAAGTGTTACATTTGCGAATAGATTATCAGAGCTTCGGGTCAATCATTACGAGAACTCGGTCGAAGCAGAGTTTGAGTTGCCTATAATATCGCCAAGTTTATTTTATGTAGGCATTTTAGTTAGTCCAAAAATTTACTTGAAGAATATAAATGTAAACCGGCAAAAAACTGATTTATCGCGTGTCGTTGTTTCTGGCGCTTCATTTTCCCGAGATGCAAGAGGCATAAAAGTATTCTTCAATCCAAATGTTGTTAGAATTTTGCCAAAGAAGCATTGGTTATTACCCTTTACAGAATTTGCTAAAACGTATAAGAAAGTGAGATTTCCGGGATCGAGTCATTTTTACTGGCCTTACTTTCTCGAGTTGCATTTAGGCTCTAACGACCTCGCTGGTAATGCAACGTTTGAGGATCATCAAAACTCTTTCCAAGTTTACAGAAGATTTTGGGCCTGGCCATTAAGGGATCCGTCTACTATTCAGAACTATAACATGGAGCCATTAACTTTTCGATTTGATGCAAGCTTAAGATCACCGCCTTACATGGTAGGGCTTAACCAAATTTTTCGGGTGGATCCGATGTTTGTTTATCGTTTAAATGTCGATTCCTTAGGGCAAAAGGATAGACAAAATTATCTGATAGTTCGTATTCCTTTGTTGCCAAAGATCACCAAATGTAAAAAAAGGCTTCAACGCGCATGCAGGGAGTTTCAGATCGCAGGCGGACTACGAATTGGTGATTTCACATGGGCTGAAGGAGACCCTCCCAATGAAGGCGAGTGCGAAGTGAAAATTTGTGGTGATTGGCCAGACAGATCGACATGCTCATTCGAATTTCCAGATACGGAAGATCCAAGATCCGCCGAAGATATTTGTGAACTTCAAGGAGCGACTTGTTGTCCCAACCCGGCAACTGGCGCTTGTGGAGAAGAACTGGAGTGTGAGACAGTTGAAAATTTCTCTTCACATGAAGAATTAGAGACTTTTAAATCCTCATGCGAAGCGAGAGGGGGTAAGTTTTACTCTCACTGTACTGTTGGCGGATGGGAAAAGAGTTGTTGTTCTGGAGAGCCTGAAAAATGTTCACCTGAAATAACAGAAGGATGTTGTGAAAATGATTCAGGGTCTTCAGGTTCCTCTAAAACAGATGACCAAGGGAGTGATCAAGAATGTTCTGGTGAAACTGTAAGCGCTCAATATTTCGAAATAAATGACACAGGCGACATAGAAGTTTTTAAATGTCCGGGTGTGGATAGGCCATGCGATGAACCCGAAGACACGCCGACCCCGACCCCCACATTGACACCAACCTTTGGGTCAACCCCTACACCCCAACCGAGCTACATGCCTACTCGTGTTAAAACCCCGATCATACCCATTCTTCCGCCGGGATGCATCATATGTGACCTTTTGGAATTGGAACCTGGCGAAACGTTTGGGGGCCTTTGTAATTTAACAGGTGGTAACGGCTCAAATGGTGGCAATGGCAGTAATGGAGGCTCAGGCTCGAACGGAAATTCTGGTTTATCCGGAACAACCGGAGGATATTTTGGAATTAGCGGTGCTATTGGTTCAAATGGAGGAATAGGCGGCATAACAGGGATCCCAATCCTCAACACACCGACGCCAACAGCCTCACCGACGCCCAATGAAAATCCAACTCCTACTCCTATAGCATCGCCAACCCCACTGATTAGTCCTAATGGATAAAGGCAAAAAAGAAGGGGTTTGTGAATAAGCCACAGGACGAATTTAAAATATATTCTGCCAAAAAAACATTAGCTGACTTAAATTCTTGCGGGGTATACCAAACAAGTCCTTGAAAAAAATTAGAGCCTCTACTCATTTAGAAATAAACTCCGGATAAACCTGTAAGTTGTCAAGACTAGGGTTTTGTTATAAGACTTTCTCAAGTCTTAGTAGTCAACGCGAAATCCATCGTTTGCAGAAAAATCACGTATTGGAATATATTTACAAAACTTAAGCATTTAATTCCCTGATAAAACCAAACAAAAACACCAAAAGAACTTTACTGAAAAAATAAAATTTTTTTTCGGAAATGGTTTTTAAAATCGCACTATTAGAAAAATTACTTAATCTCAGAAAACCCCGCTATTTTTAAGCATTTTGATGGATTAACACTTTAAGCAAGCACGAAAAGCTGAATAAAGGCTTTATCAATTATTAGTAATACGTAACTTTGTCATAAGTCTCAAAAATCGCACAATTCAAGATGTAAAATTTGCATTTTGTGCTGATCCTTTATCGAATATTGACCGATAAAATTTTTTCCTGTACTCTGATCCCCATATTAAATCATATAAAATGTATCACCTGATAAATCGCAAACACTTGATGGCTTAATTAAAAAATTTAGTTTTAAAACGTGGTGTCCAATAATTTGTCTTTTGACAATTAAGTTAATTTTGCCATTTTCGCGAATCTAATAAAACTCCGAGTATCTTAAGACGCCCTACATTTACGAAGGAAATTTTGATTATTTGGCCATTTTGTGAAATTCAACTCGACTGCCTTGTATTTGTCTTTAGACCCCTACACTTCTAATTTAACCATGGCCATATCTGCAGTGTCACCCGGTCTCCAATGAAGTTTGTAAATTTTGCAATACCCCGATCTTTTGCATTTTTCGGGGCTGACATCCTTTAGCCATTCAAAAAATACTTTATTGACGGCTTTTTTTGAAAAAAGATTCGCCATTAAATATCTCCTTGCGTGCAAATCTTTACGTAAAGCCTTTACAAAAAGCCCATCGACAAATCCCCTTAAAAATTTGGCTTTCGCCTCGGTAGTTTTAATAGAACCGTTTAAAATCAAGCTCGTTGCAAGATTTCTTAACAACGCTCTTCTATGGGATCGGGTTCTATTGAGTTTAAAACCTTTCTTTCTGTGATTCATGGCTTTATGTATGCATTGCCCTATACATTTGATCAAGCTCTTTCCTAGTAGGAAAACTTGGGAGATTCATTCCTAGAGCTAGACCCATTTCCGATAACCGTTCCTTGATTTCATTTAAGCTTTTACGACCAAAGTTTTTAGTCCTTAGAAGCTGGGCTTCAGTTAATTGCACTAACTCGCCGACATATTTAATACCTAATGATTCTAGACAATTTGAACTTCTGACACTCAGTTCTAGTTCGTCAATCCTCCTCAAAAGAACTTCGTTCAACACCTGTTTCGGCTGTTCAGGTTCAATCACTTGCTCCTTGACTTGTACGACTTCGTCAGACGCAAAAAGATTTAAATTTCTTTTTAATACTTCAGCCGCCTCGTACAGAGCGGTTTTCGGATCCACAGAACCATCCGTCCATATCTCTAAAACCAATTTATCGTAGTCAGTTTTTTGACCTACCCTCGCATCAAGCACCGTAAAATTAACTTTTCTGACTGGACTAAAAACAGCGTCCAAAAAGATTGTTCCAATAGGCACACCTTCAACCCTTAAATTTTCAGCCGGCACGTATCCCCTGCCCACACGTGCCGTGAGTTCAGCTTTGAATTCAACTCCATCTGATAGGGTACAAATTTGTTTCTCAGGGTTTACCACTGTTACGCAAGGATCGCCTTTTATGTCGCCCGCCTTAACAATGTACGGACCTTTTTGATCAATTTTTAAATGTACCTCCTCTTTTTCATCGAAGGCTAGAACAACTTCTTTTAAATTAAGAATTATTGTAACTACATCCTCAAGAACACCCGGAATTGGCGAAAACTCGTGATGAACGTTATTTATTTTCACTGAAGTTATCGCTGTCCCCTGAATCCCAGACAGCAAAACTCTTCTCAAAGCGTTTCCAAGCGTTATTCCGAAACCACGTTCGAGGGGCTCCAGAATGAATTTTCCATACCGGCTATCCAGCGTATCAATCACCGGTCTTTTCGGCATTATAAAATTGCTGAAATAAACAACACGTTTTCTGTCCATCGAAGTCACGATTCTAACAGGTAAAAAAAATTTTTTAAAGATCTAAATCAGCTAAATTCTTCAACAAGCTTTATGTCCCCCTTCTTAACCGCGTCTATAAATAAATGCCTCCCAAAAGCAAAAAAAGGATAATGGCTTAAAAAATGCAGAGAGAAATATAAAACGCACGCGACGGAAAAAAAGAACCCCGAAATTATTAAAGTGGCATTCCAAGTTGTTAACGTAAAATCGTATCCAAAAACGCTTGGAGCTATTAACAGAAACCTTTCACCATATAACCCAATGACGGCAACGACAGCTGGAACAAAAAGCAGTTGCCAATTCTTCTTTACATCTTGACTCAGCAAGGTGAGAAAAGGAAATACGAAACACGATCCGAACACAAACCACATTAAAATATTCCACGGATAATCTCTTACCCTTAAAGCTATCCAAGCTGTTTCCTCCGGCAAATTACCATACCATTGAACAAGATACTGAGAAAACGAAAAATAAGCCCAAAGCATGGCAAAACCGAAAATCAACTTACCTAAATCCCAAAAAAATTGTTGATCAAAATAGGCTGAAATCGGTTTTATGTTTTGTTTTAGATTAACGCTCAAGCAAAAACCAAAACACCACGCAAGATAAAGGGACGTTACTGCGTAATGCGCCCCAAAAAGGTTTGAATACCAAATTGGATCCATCCCCATAATGAATTCAAAACCGAATAGAGACATTGTAACTGCATAAAAAAGTATCAGTATTGGCGCATGCCAGCACAACTGCCTATGCGCTTTTTCATTCTGCTCGAAAAAGTTTCGTGTTGCGATCCATTTAGCTCCAATATACTCCCAATCTAAATAGTCTCGATGATAGTCGTTCTTGGAAAGAATGTAAGCTATATCCAAACGAACGCTTTTCATGACAAACCATGTAGCGTAACAAAGATAAAAGAATAAAAGGCATCCGTTTCTTAAAAACGCAAACCATGGTTGCATATAAAACTCTCTCCCAGGCAAGCCCTCGCCCGATCCCCAAGGAAATAGTATCTCTTTTCCAAACCAAATAACCCACAAAAGAAAGAATGCCAGCCAGCCCACTATGACAAAAGATTCGAAGATACGAACTGCAACAGAACTCCACCGAGCTTTTACAACAAGAAGTATCGCCGAAATAGCTGGTCCAGCCATCCCAACGCCCAGCAAATAAACTATGATGGTCCAAATGACCGACCAAACCAATTTTTCTTCTTTTCCTAGCAGTCCTAACATCAATAACCCTACCGTCAATACCAGTACCAGTATCAAAAGGCTGAACTCGGCTTTGTAAAACCGAGCCTTACCGTATTTTCGTAATTCTTCTACAGGTATTTCCTTAAAATGAACATGCATAATCTCAATCTCCCTTTAACCGCCTATCCTGCATGTGCCTTATGAAGCTCACAATTGCCCAAGCCTCTTCGTCGGTAAACCTGACACGATACGGATACATTATTTTAGTGTCACCAATTTGCGGAAAACCATATAAAATAGCGCTGTAAAAATGCCCATCTGGTTTTAGCTTCATATCTTGAGTTGACAAATCCAACCCGTATACGAACGGTTGGACGGCGCCAGGCTTGTATGAATCAAGATAAACCCCATGACACTGAGAGCAGTTTTTCAAAAACAGCCTTTTACCCTTGAATAACAACCTGGGAGTTACTTCATAGGGGTTCGATTTAGCTAGTGCTTCTTCAACCGATGGGAACTTTCTCTTGCTTCCATCTGTCGGGACGGATTCTACTGGCTCATCATACATGACTTCGCCTGTTTTAGGCTGCAAATAAACCATATCCTGGTTGAAAGGCATTGATGTCAATCTGCCTACTAGAAACAAACTAAAAGTGATCCCTAACTTCAACCTCGTCAGCATGGCACTTTCTTAATTCTTCAATAAAAAACCTTGCTTCTTCATCAGTGCACTTAAACACCAAACCAAATTTGTCGGCTGAAAATTCGGGTTTATATCCTAGAGGAGACATAAGGGCCGGAATACAAGTTAGACAAAAGAGACCAAACAAAGTAAACAACCCACCTAACAATATGGTTAGTTCATATCCGACAACCACAAAGCCTGGAATGGAAACTATTTCCTTCGCACTGGTTCGCAGCGGCCAATCAAGAGACGTCAGAATTGCCAAAGCAAATCCTGAAATCAATCCTAAAGTCGCTCCCGTGAACGTAAAAATACGAACTTTGCTCCAAAAGTTGGCGCTTGTTTTTTCAACTTCAGGTATTGGACAAGGTGTGTAAACTTTGTAGTCAAGCCCACGCTCTTTGACCATATCTATCGCTTTCAAAAAATCATCAAGATATGTAAATGTCCCAATTACTAGTCTATTGTCGAAACTTCTTAACGCAATCCTTGAACCCGGCATTTTAATGTTTCAAATTTTTTGGATCTCTAACTGGGGGTGGTAATATCTCCTTAATCTCTGTTATTGCAACACTCGGGAAAAATTTGATAAACAATAACATCCACATCCCGAACCAACCAAAGCTGCCCAAGAGTATGCCTAATTCTACCCAAGAGAAATTGTAATGTCCCCACGAAGATGGAATGTAATCCCTGTAGAGACTTTGAAGAATAATGTTGTACCGCTCGAACCACATACCGATATTGATAATTATGCTTAATATGAACAAAAAAGGAATGTGAGTTCTTAAACGTTTGATCCACAGAAATTGCGGGAAAACAACGTTACAAACAAACATGATCCAAAAGTTTACTGCTAATTCCCCCGTCGGCCTAAAGTAAAACTGAAACCGCTCGAATTTGTTGTTGCTCCACCAAGCAACATAAAACTCAGTTATGTACGCGTATCCAACTATACAACTGGTGACAATTATAAGCTTTGACATCGCGTCAAAATGCTCAGCCCGGATCAGGGGCTCCAAATTGTATGCTTTGCGAAGCGGTATGAGCAAAGTTAAAACCATTGCAACCCCTGAGAAAATGGCACCTGCCACAAAGTATGGCGGAAATATAGTGGCATGCCACCCAGGAATTACACTTACAGCGAAGTCCCATGAAACAACGCTATGAACAGATACCACAAGCGGCGTAGCAAACGCAGCAAACAAAAGATAAGCAGATGTGTAATGCTTCCATCTTTCCGCATCGCCCCTCCAACCCAAAGAAGCTACAGAGTATAAAAACTTTCGAAACTTAGTTTCCGCTTTATCTCTAGCAGTCGCAATGTCAGGCAACAAACCTACAAAGAAAAATACACTTGAAATGGTTAGATAAGTTGATACTGCAAAAACATCCCATAACAGTGGACTCCTAAAATTCGGCCACAGTTGCATTTGATTTGGATAAGGAAGTAACCAGTAAAAGGTCCAGGGCCTACCAAGGTGTATGATCGGAAAAAGCCCAGCGGTTATAACCGCAAAAACCGTCATAGCTTCGGCAATACGGTAAATAGGCATTCGAAACTTTGCCCTGAAAAGGTATAGCACAGCTGAAATCAGAGTGCCTGAATGGGCAATACCCACCCAGAAAACAAATGTTGTTATATAAACTCCCCAGTTAACAGGATTTGACTTACCAGAAGAACCTATACCATTCAAAATTTGGTACGTCCAACAACTTACTCCGACTGCAAGACATGCCAATATGACTACGAAAAGTATATACCAATTAACCGTCGGCGGTTTTAAAGTGTTGAGAACAAGCTTGTCGACTAACCTGTAATCAACTCTTGACTCTAGCGAATGATTAATTTCCGACGATATCGCCATGTCTAAATTTTAAAAACATAATCTGCCAAGTAGGTGACAGATGGTTTAGTGTTCACATACTCGTCGATCAGTTTCCATGCACGTTCTGATCTAGAAACTTCGCTAACTTTTGAGCCCGGGTCGTTAAGATTACCAAAGACGATGGCATCTGCAGGACACGCCTGCTGACAAGCCGTTTGAATTTCCCCGTCCCGCGGAAGTCTTCCCTCCTTCTTTGCTCTGAATTTACCTTCATTGATCCTTTGGATGCAAAAGTTACACTTTTCCATCACCCCAACACCTCTTTTAGTTACATCAGGATTAAGCTGGAGCTTCAGTGTATCCGGGAAATCATATTCGAACCAATTAAATCTTCTCACTTTATAGACACAGTTATTCGCGCAATATCTTGTGCCAACACAACGATTATAAATCATTGCGTTCAATCCTTCCTCATTGTGATATGTTGCGTATACCGGACAAACAGGCTCGCAAGGCGCATTGTTACACTGTTGACACATGAGAGGAAGCCAAACTCTTCTTACAGAGCCATCAGAAAGAGGCTTGTCATAAGTATGAATTGAAATCCAAGGCATACGCCTTCCCTGAGCTGAAATTCTTGGGCCAACAACAGGAATGTTATTCTCCGCGTAACAAGCCACAACACAAGCCGAGCATCCAGTACACACAGACAAATCTACCGCCATACCCCACTTAAAAATGGGGTGCTCCCTCTGCTTGTAAAGATCAACCTTCTCGTGGTGATGCTCATGGTAATCGAAAGGTTTTAATTGTTCAAGAGTTGGACTAAGCTCTTTGACATCTACTATCCTTCGACCATGTTCTGACCTTGTAACCTGAGATTGATAAGCTTTTTTATAAGAAACAACTTTTTTTATCTTAAACGATGTATTTTTAAATTCTCCCGTATTTTCGTAATCAAACAAAAGAAAACCGTTTGCTTTTTTGACAAGCTTTGCAAATGAAAGAGATTTTGAACCATCCGAAATTCCAACTGGGACACCTAAAACTCCATCTTGGATCAGAGTGTTGACAACTACCTGAGCCTCAATTTCTCCAAATTTAGTAGAAACTAAAACTATATCTTTGTTTTTTAGTTTTAGTTTTTTTGCAGTTCGCGGACTGAGTTCAATCCATGTATCCCAACAAACAAGAGATACAGGATCATGAAGCTCAAGAAGCCATGATCTATTCTGGCACCTGCCATCCCAACTTTTAATTGACCCTATCGGTAGCAGTGTAAGCTTTTTGTTGTCGTTAAGATTAACTGCTCTTATGGTGTTCTTTAACTCTATTTTAAAGTTTTGCAGTAACGGTCTCTGAACCTTATTGGGAAATATAACATACCCCCTCTCCAAAGCATCACTCAAGGAACCTGTTTTTAAGTATCCCGTGACTTCATCCTTCCAAAATTCATCAGAAGCTTTGTATTTGGCAAGGACACTTGATGGAGATAAAACAGAGATTAATGCCAATAAATAATCCCCGAAAGGTCTTGTCTTAAAGAGATTTAACATAGCTGGTTGATTTAATGAGACAATATTCTCTTTTAGACTAAAACTAAAGCTCTCAAGAAAATGATTTAAAGGCAAAATTATGTCTGCAATTTCACAAGTTTTGTCTAATACGTCGGCAAATACTACCACGAGTCCCGGCTTAACGAGTTTGTTTAATTCGGATATCGAATTCGATGCCGGAAGAAAATGTGCGTAATTACCCTTGACTAACAAAACAGCTCCTTCTCCTTTTAAATTTTTTACACGAAGTAAGACGTCCTGAACTTTACCGTAATTTGACCTGAAAGCCGGGCCTCCCCCTAAGATGACACTCTTTCCAATGTTACCTAAACAATAATTAATTAACAAACAAGTTCTTTCCAACAATACCTTAGGCAAAAACTTAGCCTGCAGACCTCCGCCGAGTACGACGGAACTTTTTGAAGAAAGCAACGTGGCAGCTAAATCAGTTACCACTCCTCTTTCTATACCCGATTCTGAAATTAATTCATCCTCGTCAATCGAATTGAGTTCACTCAAAACATTGTCAGGCAGAGTACGTTCATCCTTCAGCTTCACAATGAACTTAAGTAGTGCTAGAGCCACAAGGTGTTCTGTATTCGGTTTGATTTTGATCCATTTATCAGCCTTGGAACCCGTTAAAGTTTGCCTTGGCTCAATTTGAAAATGGTAACAGAGTTTATTTTTTCGCATGTAAGCCCATTGTTTTGTGAATTTAACTGGGTTCAACCAATATTCTAAAAACTCAGCTCCAAAACTAACGATCACCTGAGCCTGTGTTAAATCGTAAGTTGGAGCCCTGTTAACGCCGAAAATGTCTAACGAGGCTTTTTGTAAATCTGAGTGATTAAAGGGCTCGTACTGAGCCTCAATGAAGCCTAAATCCTTACAAAATTGATCGTAAATTTTTTGGTGCAGGTCGTCCAACTCTGAGCATAAAAAAAGACGGTTTTTCGAGTTTTTTAAAGCGGTGGCGATTTTGGATAACGCGTCATTGAATCCTATCGGCTTAAAAGTTACTATAGGATTGCCAATCTCATCAGTTGTCTCCACTCTCTCAAGAGGCTCTCTGACCCGATTAGGATCATATAAACCCTGCACAGATGATTGACCCAAGGCGCAAGTACCACCTTTGCTAATCGGATCCAAAGGATTGCCTTCCACTTTTATAACGCGACCTTCTTTAGTTTCTACCAATATCCCGCACCTTGCTGAACATTCAAGGCATGTCGAAGCATAATATACACTGTTTCCAGGAATAGCATACTCTGGATCCTTAAAATGAGGATAAATGTTTTCTATCCTTGAGTCGGCGCATCCAACTATGGAAGCGCATCCTAAACCAACCAAAAACTCCCTTCTTGAGACGACTTTTTTTTCGGATTTTTTCCCGATACCAACCAACATATCAGTAATGACACGAAAAACAGTCTATGCTCGCTCCCCTCTGCCTGTGACACTCGATACACCAGCCCATCTTCATGCTACTTACTCTTTCCACTACTGGCATTTCAGCAACCTGACCGTGACACTCATGACACCCCACTCCTCCACGAACATGAGCTTCATGGTTAAATTTAACATAGGCTGGCTGAACGTGCACTTTAATCCAAGGAATTTGCTCTCCTTTGTTGAAAAATTCAAGCAGTTTTTTTATTTCTCTATCCCATTCCGGCTTTTCGGAAGATTGGACTTGACTGTGACAATTCATGCAAGACTCAACACTGGGAAGAGCGGCATATGGACTTTTGTCGACACTCCAATGGCAATACGTGCAATCCATCTTAAGCTTTTGGACATGAACGACGTGCGAGAATTTTATTGGTTGAGCCGGTTTATACCCCTTGGCTCTCTCATACGCTCCAAAAAGCCGAAAATAATCTATTAAATCAAAATCCCATGGAGCAGCCTTGCCATTATTAAACACACCCGTTAGTTTACCAATTACATAGTAATCTTCATACCGGTCTAATTTATCCAAAGGTATTTCAAACTCTATCTGTAGATTTTTTTCCTGGCACATTAACCATAACAGTAGAAACAAACCAAACCTTACCATTTACCAGAAGCGGTACAAATGACTTTAATAAAAAATTTCATTACAATCAACGGAGGAAAATGCTTTTATACGATCCGCCTGAGGAACTTAAGAAAAAAACAAAGTTTTGGAAGCTTATGAGCTCCCTTGGCCACACAAATCCCTTAAAATTCCACACTTGGTCTATCAGCAACCAGGAAAGCTTTTGGAGAAATCTTATAGCTTTTGAAAAAATAGTCGGAACTTTCTCGGGTCCTTTCTGCGAAAATTGGGAAAATTTTGTTCAGTGCAAATTTTTTCCTGAAGCAAAATTAAGTTTAATGGAGAATATCCCCGTCTCATCAACACCAGCCCTTACGCAGGTTAGTTTAAATGAAAAATCACTTTTCATAGATTTTGAAGTGACCTATGAGGCTTTACATTTACTGGTGGCAGATGTTGCGAAATTTCTTAAAGCTTCCGGTTCAAAGAGACTTTTCTGTGTGCTTCCAAATTGTTTGGAAGCCGTAATACTTTTTCTTGGATGCGCCTCCCAAAATATCTTGTTCTGCATAGTAGGTCCTGAGAGCGGAGAAAACATAATCAAATCGAGAATTAAGGAGTTTCAACCAGATATCGTCGTAAGTATCAGAAAATTTTCCGGAAGAAATTTTCGCTACGATGTCGAAAAAATTCTCGAAAAAAACCTATTCCACAAACCCCCGATTGTTATAGAACTGAACCATAATACGGAAGAGAACCTGACCTATCTTTCGAATTTACACTATCTAAATGAACCAAAAGGGAGCATTATTGAAAAAGTTGACGTTTATCAAAAAAATAGTTTCAACACACCACTTGCTGTTCTATTCACTTCTGGAACAACTGGGAGACCAAAAGGAATCATTCATGGTTTAGGCCCATTTATTCTTGAAAATCGAAAAGAGCTTTCAATCCATCTTAATATTGGTTTTGGTCAAAAACTTTTTTATTACACAACTCCTAGTTGGATGATGTGGTATTGGATGTTAGGTGGACTTTTTTTAGGAGCAAATGTCATCCTTTTCTCCGGCGACCCTATGTCACATTATGGAAAAGCTTTATGGAAAATCGTAAGTGACCTAGGCGTGAACTATTTTGGCACTTCGGCGCGTCACATCTCAATTTCACAGAAACTCATTAATGACTTTTCTGACTTTGATTTTAGAAACCTGAGAGCCATTTTGTCGACTGGAAGTCCGCTTTTGGAACATAATTTCGAGTTTATTTATGAAAGAATTAAAGACAACATAATGCTGTACTCAATATCGGGAGGTACAGATATATTGGGGTGTTTCGTTTTAGGTTGTCCTGTATTGCCAATTCACGCGGGAAAGCTTCAGCTGAGAAGCCTAGCTTATGATGTCGATGTTTTTGATGAATACGGTAATTCTTTAATAAATAAAACAGGAGAACTAGTCTGTAAATCGCCAATGATGTCAAAGCCTCTTGGCTTTCTCAATGATATCAATGATCAAAGATTTATCTCAACTTATTTCTCGAAATACCCTAACGTTTGGGCACACGGAGATTTCGCCATCCTTTACGAAGATGGCTCAATGAAAATTTTGGGAAGAAGTGACGCAACCCTCAAGCCCGGAGGCATTAGAATTGGCACAGCCGAGATCTACGAAGTGGTTGAAAAGATAGATGGAGTGCTCGAAGCAGTTGCTGTTAGCAAAAAAAAAGAGGATCAATCAGATGAAATTGTTTTGTTCGTAGTCTTGCGACAAGGGGCAAGGCTGGAGGAAATTCGGCAAAAAATTATCACACAAATAAAATCAAAACTGACAAAATACCATGTGCCGAGTCGTGTCATTTCGGTTCCCGGCATACCGAAAACAAAAAACAACAAGCCTGTTGAGGTTGCAATAAGCAATTTCATTAACAATAAGGAAATTTCAAATTTGGACTTTTTTGATGATCCAGATTTACTTCAACATTTTAAATTAGATACCTAGACAAATCTGAAACAAAAAAATCGAAAATTTGTTGCGACTCTTTTCAAATATGCTTTTTGATACCAGTATTTTTAAAATCGCTTTTTCACTTACGAAAACATTTTACAATACAACACGCTAAAATCAGTTGTGTAATTAAGCAATTCTCGGGTGTTTTAGACGATTTTTTAGATTCTTGAACTGCTATTATGATCCTTATTTTCAGCGTTTAAGCCTGTGGCATTTTTGTTATTCGTAGTCTTTCACGTGGGTAAATGTATAGGGGATTTATTTCGCTCACCCTCAGTGTCTAGTCAAATCTGTTTTGACGGTGACAATCCACCATTTTGAGATTTGATTTCTAGGCTGATTATGTGGGGCTTAAAGTCAATCGTTTTTCTTGAAATATAATCAATCTATAATTAGTTCTAATGAAATCACGCAAATGTGTAAATAAGGGGCTCAGTAATCTTTTAAAACAATTAGGCTTGCTAGCTCTGATGCCTATTTTAATATCTCAGCCTGTTTGTTACACGTATCATTATGTTGTAGAACCATCGAACACATGTGACCTGACGTTTAGGGACATAAATGACAGAGGGCAAGTTTTAATGACGGCGATGGAAGGAGATACTTTTTGCTATGGCAAAACCCTCACTTACGTTTTCGACTATAAAACTGCGAAGACAAAGTCCATATCAAACAAGCATGAACTTGTTGTTGGACTTGATTTAAACAACTCGAATCAAGTTGTGGGTTATACTGCAAAAGAGACCACAGACGATTACTATGCATTTAGGTTGTTTGCTCAAAACGGAAAATTTATTAAGGTTTTCAAGCCATTAAGTGGATTAACCAAAATCAACGAGAAAGGGTTAGCAGTAGGCTATCGAGCTCAGAGAAGGGGCAGATCTACGTACTGGGTACCCTTTGTAAATAAGCCGGTTAATAAAAAGTTCGTGTCTTATGATGTTAAAAGAGTTTTAGTGAATAAAAATGACACGGGATTTGCTTGGATTCGTGATTTAAATGACAATGGCGTTTTGGCCGGTGAAGCCTTAAGAGCCAAATCAAATGGCGGCAGAGTTTTCACCAGCGCAGATCGTGATTATGGACTCCCTGTGGTGTGGTCAAACCATAAAAGAGACCCCAGAGTGCTCATTCTTCCCGGTTTCGGCGTGAAACCTGGCTCAGCACTTAAAATAAACAACGATGGGGATATACTCGGTTTTGTTTTGCTTTCAAGAGATTTTACAACAGAGGAGCTCGCTTGGGTAGTTTGGAAAAAGAACGGAGGAATTTTGGAATTAATGATCCCAGCCGATATCGAGTATGAGGATTTAGAGTTAAAGGGATTGACTGAAGGGGGACTTGTATTTGCCAATTTAACCTACCCTAAATCATCAGACGATGAAGAAGAACAAACGGACGCAGTTCTATGGGATGACTCTGGAAATTTCTTTTTGCTTAAAAACGCCTTAATCGCGGATGATTTTAGCTCTGTTGAGAGAATTTCTTACGTTTATGATGTCTCACCGAGGGGTTTTGTGTTAGCGGAAATTTTGCAACTGCCCGAAGATAGCGATGAAGAAACTTCAGATGATGAACCGGAGCTTGAAAGTTACACGGTTGTATTAGAACCGGTGAGCTGCGATTGACATCAGCCATTAGAACAAAATACGTAAGACTGTTGCGACACTTATTTTAGAATTAATAGAATATTACAAAGTAAGTTTATAAGCGCAAAGAGCGAGCAATTTGAATTTATTTAGTAATTTTAGGGAAGTCTCAGAGAGCAACGAATTTGCCGAAAAATTATCGTGCTCACGGCCTTTCAATAGAACCAACGACCTGTATTCTTGAATTGAAGTGCTGGGAGTTAAATATTTTCCAATAAAATCAAGCGAGTACTCACATTTATATCTCAAAGAAACTGCACATTCGAAGGCATATCGTTTTCGTTGGATAATTAATTCTGAACACAAGCAATATCCATCGATATACTTTTTCAAAAAGACATGCAATGCGTTCAATTAAAATACAGAAATGAGGCGTCGCTAAAAACAATATAAAAAATTTGAAACTTGCAATGAGATTTTGTTTTAGCGTGTTTTAGGAATAAAATATCAGCGCATTCTGAATGAGCCTACTACCTTCATTTTGTAGGTCAACCATCCTCAAAAACTATCAAATGAATTTTTACCCGAAACCTAAAACTAGCTAGTCTGCCTAGATTATCTTTATACCACCTCTGGTGCTAAACTTATGATTTTCATAAAATTTTTTTCTCGTAATTCTCTTGCAACCGGTCCAAATATTCTGGTTCCCACTGGGTCACGTTGTTTGTTAATCAAAACACATGCGTTTTCGCTAAAACTTAAAGCACTGCCATCCGGGCGCGTAAATTTCCTTTTGACCCTTACAACCACAGCGTCAACTACCGCGCCTTTTGGGATTTTAGATGTCGGATGAGCTGAGCGCACTGAAACTTTAATTATGTCGCCAACGGTTGCATACCTTTTTTTAGATCCACCAAACACGTGAAAACAGACAACACGGGTCACCCCGGAGTTATCACAAACCTTTAGTCTGCTTTTCAACCCAATCATAAGTGGCTAATTTTTACCATTAAATAACGAGCAACTTCAATCCTGCAGAGGGATAAATTCATCTGAAACACGGGATAAATTATTTCGAACATCGCGTAAAATTTTTGCTAGATACCATGACTTGAGTTTTGAATATGGTCTACCTTCTTTGATTAATACTTTGTCCCCAACCTTTGCTTCCTCTTTCGGATCATGAGCGAGAAAAACTTTTCGTCTTTTTATATACTTTTTGTATTTAGGGTGTTTTATTAGAGTTTCCACCAAAACTCTTATGGTTTTTCTCCCACTTATTCTTTCGACAACTCCAACCCTACTCTTTACAATTCGTTTCATCGACGGATGCATATTTTACTTTAAGGTATGTTCAAATTTCAAATCGCATGGGCGACTTAAAAAACAAAATTGCAAACATTTCTAAAATTGATTTTTAAAGGCTCATGAAATATCTAGCAGACTCCCGTAAAAGAGACACAGAAAACTCTTTTACGAAAACTAGCAAAAGAAAAGCTAAAAGATAAGCTATGTCTATCGGAAAACTTCTTATAGGATAGGGTAAAATTTTTCTTATAGGACGGACTAAAGGTTCTGTAGTGTCGTAAAGGAGCCTCACGATCGGATTATATGGATCAGCTGACACGAAAGATGTGATGGCCCGCCCAATAAAAAGGAACAACCAAATATTAAAAAAAATATCAACAACTGATGCCAAAGCTTTGAGAAAGTTTCCTAAAATCACTGCTTAAAAGTATAAAGTTTAGGCCAAGTTTAAATCAATTTTTAGAAAATCGTTTTCTTTTTTGAAGCGAAAACATCCTTTAAATACCCCTCCTCCTTGATCAGACGAAAGCGAGTCACTCAACGCCTTGTTCAACAAATTGAACCTATTGTCATCTTTCCACTCTTTAAGTTTGCTTTCAAGCCAATCTGTGTGGTGACTGTTGGATATGAAATCATGAGTTGTCAAGATTAGTAACAGCAAAGCTTGGTTTGTTTCTACCCCTCTAATCTCAAGATCCATCAAAGCCCTTATAGCTTTTTTTAGGCATTCTCGCCTATCTTTTGCAGACACAATTAATTTTGCAACGAGGCTGTCAAAGTGGGAATTAACCACCGTTCCTTGAGAGTAAGTGGCCTCAACTCTGGAAGCAGGATATTTCAAATTCTCAAAAATGCCCTGAGCTGGAAGAAGGTCAAGGCCTTTTTCCGCATTGATCCTTAGCTGTATGGAATGTCCAACACATTTTGGATCTACGTTGAAAGACTCATTCATGGCAATCAAAAATTGCAAATTTACTATATCCACATTAAAAATTTCCTCAGTTACGGTGTGTTCAACCTGCAACCTTGGGTTTATCTCCAAAAAATAAAGCTGATCACCTTCATACAAAAACTCCACAGTGGCAACACCAAAAAAGTCGATTGAGTTAAAATAATTTTTAATTCTTTCAGATGTCTCCAGGACTAACCGTTCCTCGATAAAGGCCGGTGCCTCTTCTATGATTTTCTGAAATCTACGTTGAATAGTACAGTCCCTTGTGCCTAGGATAATCGCATCTTTGACTTTTGGTTTTACGACCTGAAATTCAACATGTCGGGCCTTTTCGATTAACTTTTCGACAAATACAGCTGGCACGCCAAAGTTGGCAGCCTCCTTGCTAGCTTGTTCGAGATAAATTTGCAACTCATTTGGGCTGTAAACCTTGCGCATTCCACGTCCACCTCCACCCCACTGTGCTTTGACAATAATAGGGCTGTGAAGTTGGACCCACTTTTCCAATGACTTTAGGTCATCAGAAAGAGATGCACTGGGTATCAAATTAAAAAATCCTTTTACGGAGTTCTTGCACGCTTCCTTATTGCCACATAACTCTAGATGTGTATCGGAAGGACCGATAAAAACAATACCATTCTCTTGACAGGCTTTACTGAGTTTTGGGCTTTCGCTCAAGAAACCATAACCCGGATGAAGAAAATTGCAGTTGAAAAATTTACATAAATTGATGATGAAGCTTGTATCCAAAAAATAGTTATGCTCTTGTTCGTCAAATTCCACAAAGCCGTCGAGAACTTGTTTGTAATCTAATCCTAAATCGCCACGCGGTACCATTCCGAAAACTGCAAAGCCGAGGCGCCGCGCCGATTGGACAATTCTTTTAACGATTTCGCCTCTGTTCGGTATAAAAAGCCTGCGATGTTTCATTGAACCATTTTCTTATTGTATCATTGAGCCGGCAATGTTTGACGTGATCATTTTGGGTTCGGGGCCTGCGGGGCTAACTGCTGGCATCTACTGCGCAAGAGCCAACCTAAAAACACTAATTCTTGAAGGCTTGCACCCAGGAGGTCAATTAGTTACCACGACGGAGGTAGAAAATTTTCCGGGTTTCCCTGATGGTATTCTTGGACCGCTATTAATTGAGAGAATGAAAAAACAATCAAAAAAGTTTGGGTGCGAATTCATTCTGGATCACGCTGTTAAAGCTGAACTGTCAAAACATCCGAAAGTTATAAACGGACAGGATAAACAGTACCGAGCTAAGGCTGTAATAGTGGCTACAGGAGCGAGAAGCAAATTTTTAAATGTACCTAACGAAACTGAACTACTTGGTTATGGTGTGTCTACCTGCGCTGTATGTGACGGAGCGTTTTTTAAAGATAAAACCGTAGCTGTAATCGGAGGCGGGGACTCTGCCGCCGAGGAAAGCTTATTTTTAACCAAGTTTGCGAGAAAAGTATTTTTAATTCACAGACGAGACAAGCTTCGGGCGTCGAAAATCATGCAGGATCGTATTTTCGCAAATAAAAAAATTGAGGTTTTATGGGACAGTGTCGTTGTTGAAATTATTGGGAACAAAGAGACAAAAGTTAAGGGTGTAAAAATTCGTTCTTCGCGAGACAACACAGAGACAGTTCTTGACTTGGATGGAGTCTTCATAGCTATAGGTCATGTCCCAAATACTGACTTCCTACACGAGCTCGAAAAAGACGAGAAAGGTTATATAATTCCAAAATATCCCGGTAGGTCCTTTACTTCCGTAGAGGGGGTTTTTGTTGCCGGAGATTGTTCGGACAGCATTTACAGGCAGGCCGTTACAGCATCAGCATATGGTTGTATAGCAGCAATAGAATGTGTGAGATGGCTTGAAGAAAATTATGGTATTTAAATTCACCCATGGTAAAGCGTTACTTGTAACAGGTTTGTAAAAACTTTAATATCAAACACCGTGCGATTAAGTATGGGGCATGCAGTGTTAAACATCGGCTAAACTTGTAGAAAGCTTTTTAGTATCATCTAATTTTGGAAGTGAAAATCCCGCGGTTGATTTCGAGTCAGGATCCTTTCTCAGACTTTGAGTATAAAACTATTGATGTTAGAATTACAGACAAACATGGCAATGTTAAACTTTTTATTGAGAACTGCGAAGTACCAGCTCACTGGTCAATAAACGCAAGCGAAATTCTGGTCTACAACTACTTTCGAAAAAAAGATGTTCCGAGCTTTACCGTTAAAATTCCTGAGAAAGAGCTTCCACTTTGGTTATGTCCATCAAAACCTGATGATAAAAAATTGGCGGAGTTGCCGGAAAACAAACGATTTGGACCCGAAAAATCAATTAAACAAGTCGCCCACAGGCTAGCTGGAACATGGACCTATTGGGGTTTTAAACTAGGCTATTTTGACACTGAGGAAGACGCTTACAATTTTTATTGTGAAATTGTTCATTGTTTTATAGGTCAGTACGCTGCTCCTAATTCGCCTCAATTGATCAACACAGGCTTATGGTGGGCGTATGGGATCAACAAAAAAGACACAGGTTTTTATATCTGGAAGGAAGAGTCAAAATCCATAGAAGAATCCCCATGTTCGTACAAACATCCCTGTGTATCCGCATGTTTTATACTCGAAATAAACGATTCTTTGACACGCGCTGGAGGTATTTACGACACTCTTCAAACGGAGGCGCGTATATTTAAATACGGCGCTGGCGCTGGCTTAAACTATTCATCGCTTCGGTCAAAGAAGGAGAAAATCGACTCAGGATTTGAATCCTCTGGGGCTTTGGAATTTATCAAATTATCAGATTTCTCCGCTGGCACAATAAAAAGCGGGGGAATAGATAGAGGGTCCTCCAAAATGGCTGTTTTAAACGTGGAACATCCGGACATAGAAGAATTTATTCTATGGAAAGCAAGAACCGAGTTCAGTAAGCATATGAGTGAATTGGGCAAAAGGCTTATTCAAAACAATTCTGGAGAGTTGTTCTTTTCTGACAATCGCAGAAGTGACGAAAGCTCTTTTTCTGTACAGGTGCAAGACCTTGCTGATACGGTTCAAAAATCACCCGGGGGTAATACTAATGTTTCCGTTGCCATTCCCAATAGTTTCATGCAAGCTGTTGAAGAAGACAGAGACTGGGATCTTTTAGACAGGTCAGGAAAAAAGGTTCAATCGATCAGTGCGAGACGCATCTGGGATCTTTTGTGCTTCAGTGCGTGGTTTTGTGGAGACCCCGGGGTGCAATTTACTGACACAATAAATTTGTGGCATACGTGTAAAGAGAGTGGTAAGATAGACGCTTCTAATCCATGCAGCGAATATTATTTTTTGGGCAACACAGCTTGTAACCTAGCCTCCCTAAACGTTAAAAAGTTTTTCTGCGGGTCGAATTTTCTGGTAGAGCAATTTATTCATGTAAGCAGGCTCTGGGCTCTAGTTCTGGATATAAGTATCTCATTTGCTCAGTATCCAAACAGAGAGATAGCAATGAGGAGCCATGAATTTAGAACAATAGGGTTAGGTATAACAAATCTCGGTTCTTTAATTTTGTCTTTGGCAATTCCTTATGACTCACAGGAGGCTCGTTTTTTAAGTTGCGCTATCCTTGCAATTTTAACGTTAAATTCATACCGCGTAAGTTACGAACTGGCCTGTAGCCTAGGCGCTTTCCCAAAATTTGATTTGAACAAAAAGTCGATGCTAGATGTTATCCAAAGGCATTGTGTGGAAACAGAAAAGCTTGTTAAGGATATCTCAAATAGTAACTCTTTAAACTGTGTTGCAAATTTTGAGTGCTTGCGAGAAATATTGCTAAAGTTAGCCACAGACGCTCGATCGTGGGATAAGTTTAGAAACGCCCAAGTTACAGCTATCGCGCCTACTGGAACGATAAGCTTTATCCTTGACTGTGAAACGACTGGTATAGAACCGGAATTTAGTTATGTGAAAATAAAAAAACTTAGAGGCGGATCTCAAATGCGACTGTTGAATTATGCTATCACAGAAGCTCTCGAAAAATTAGGGTATACAAGAGAAAGCTGTTCTGAAATTGAAAAATATGTAACCGGACACAAAACGCTTGTTGGAGCTCCTTGTATTAACCATAGCACATTGCTGGACCGAGGCTTCTCGCCCGAAGACCTTAATATCGTCGAGAATCTTATAATGACAAAGTTGTCACTGCGAGAAGTCTTTTCTCCCAATAATTTTTCACCATCTTTGCTAGAAAGATTATCATCAAAGTTAAATAGAAATGTCGGGAAGGAGGCTTGCCTTCTGACTTTTATGGGTTTTAATCACGATGAAATCGAACAAGCTGAAAAGTTTTGCTTCGGCAATAATTCCATTGTCGGAGCCCCTAATTTAAGGAAAGAGCATTTCGAAATTTTTAGGGTAGCAAATTCTTTATACAGCGAGGAAAGAATTCCGGTCGAAGGTCACATAAAGATGATTGCGGAAGCGCAAAAGTTTGTTTCGGGAGGGATCTCAAAAACAGTTAATTTGCCCCAAAGCGCTAGTATAGAAGATGTCTCAAGGGCATTTTACTTAGCATGGAAGCTTGGAGCGAAGTCACTAACAGTTTATCGAGACGGGTCAAAAATTGGTCAGCCACTTGTTTCATTGAAGCATGACAGACAACTGGAAGCGCTCTCTCCACATACTCCGGAAAGACGAGTTCTGCCAGCTCGACGTTCAGGATTTACCCAGAAAGTCTTGATAGGCGGCCAAAAAGTCTATCTCAGAACGGGGGAATACGAGGACGGTAAACTGGGTGAAATTTTCATCGATCTGAGCAAAGAAGGAGCAGCTCTTAGAAGTATAATGAACCATTTTGCCATAGCAGTTTCAATTGGACTACAATATGGAGTTCCACTTGAGGAGTATGTAGACGCTTTTTTGTATACCAAGTATGAACCAAGTGGTCCCGTCGTTGGAAGCGAACATATAAAAACGGCGACTTCTATATCCGACTATATTTTTAAAGAACTGGCGGTATATTATCTTAATAGAAAAGATCTCATTCAAAGTTCATCTCCAACAGAAAACCGACAAAAAAAAACGGAAATTAAACATTCAAGTTTAAATCTCGGATTTGAAGGTGAACCTTGCCCCAAATGCGGGAATTTTACACTCATTAGAAGCGGCTTATGTGTTAGATGCGTGACATGCGGATATTCAACGGGGTGCTCATGAAGGTGGCGCAATATCTTTAATTTTTTAAATAATATGGGGTCATCAAAAAAGGGTCTCTGGAAAGTTATCTTGGTTGTAAAATTGGTCTACTTATTTATCAGACCTGTGATTTTGATACCCCGATCCAAAGCGTTCTCATTGCTCCTCGTGATCATGCAGTCCTGATAATTGTTGCTTTTAAGCCCCTACGCAATTTTGCGTAAACATAAATTTACATTACAACAAACGACCCACAAGCAAGATCTCGGCTTATCATAAAATAAAAATAAATAAAAATATACCACGCTGACATGGAAAATCATTTAACTCTCTTATTCGTTCCCTCTTCCTTTCCGAACCAGTATCTTGTGAACAAAAAACGATCGTCGTTAAACTTAAAATATAAAGTTGATAAATCAATATAAGCTTTTTCAATTTTGATCGTCGCATACCACCTGTAGTTTTTTGAGTGACTGACCTCGTAAATCTTTGGCCGTATAATGTCCATCGCCTTTCGCAGATTTAACTTCCAGTTAATCTCATTTAATTTTTAAAACGGTTCCAGTTTTACAAAATTCTGTTTAATTCAAATCTACTCGAACTTGTAAAAACCTCACAAAACTTTTTTTACTATTCCTAGTTATCTATCGAAACCGGTAATGTGATCTGGTTACATTCTAATAACTGCTTCACACCTACATGTCTAATTGACAAATTGTGGAGCTCTCTCATACCCTATGCATATAAGCATACTATGCATTTGGTAGTGGCCAGAGCAATTAGCCAGCTCTACACTCGTCGTCCGTCTTTACGGTCTTTAAACACCCCAACAATCTGAAGCATTCTTTTCCATACCATTTTGCTTAACACTTGTATCAATCTGTGTTTCTCGGTTCTGTCCACAAGTATGGCAGTACATCTTCACTCGCAGTTAAACTTTCTTGTCTCCCTGGTAATTTTCGTCACTGATAGAAGTTCTTTTGCTTCCTTGGTTTTAAGTTTTATCGCTTAACTTAATTTTTTTGTAACGTCAACAACGACAAGAATTGGCATTTTTGGGAATATAAGTTTTATGTTAAATACAAAATTACTGAAAATTACACAAGAAACCTTGGGCAGTTCAAACCACCGGATGTTCTGGGCAATACGCACAGCAGTTTATTATAAACCAAATATCAAATGCGGTTTAACGAAACATATAGATGCTACAGTATTTTAACCTATCACTTATTCTTTAGTTTAAACCATTCTTGTTTTTCTACCCATTCATTGAAAAGAAGCTTTTGAGGAATAGTAAAGTGGTCAATGAAAAGAACTCCATTTAAGTGATCCAACTCATGCTGAGCACAACGGGCTTCAAGTCCTTCCAATTCAAGCAAAATATCGTTGCCATTTAGGTCAATTCCGCGAAGTACCGCGACGGACCGTCGTTTTATTACTTCTCTAAAGTCTGGAATACTCAAGCAACCCTCCTCTGAGTCTATAGTTCTGCCTCGAAGCTCTAGAACAGGATTAATGACTTCCTGTACAATTTCCCCATCGATCAGTTTTCTTCTAAACACAAAGACTCGTTTAGCTACTCCAATTTGAGGAGCGGCTAAACCGAGTCCCTGTTCTGCAAGCAAAGTTTCTTTTAAATCAGCAACCAAAGTAAAAATTTCTTCGTTCAAAGAATTAACTTCCTTTGAAACTTTTCTCAAAATTGGCTCTGGATATAGAACTAATTGTCTAACAGCCACTTATTGTTTTAGTTTAGCATAAGAAACAGCTAGAGAAATAAAAATTAAGAAACTCAGCCATATGCATAAAAGTATTCCAAAGCCAATTACAAAAAGCCATTGACCCCTGAACTTTGACCTTTTAAAAACATCGAGTAACTCGCATATATCTCGCTGACAAGTATCTTCTATTCCGAAAAGGCCAAATTTTTCAAGATGGTAAACGAACAGTAGAGGATAAAGCCTTGCTTTCTCGACGTGGGCTTTTTGCCAAAATTCATTCTCACGAAGAATGAACACCGAGTTAACTTCACTCTCTTTTTTAAAATCAAAAATATACTTGTTAATGAGGCCTGTAAATTCAATAGACTCCACAAAACGTTTAAATTTAGATTGATTTCTCACATACTGCCGATAATGCCCTATTAGATCTTTTGCCACCTCAATGTGAAGGCCTCTTTGTCTCTTTAAAAGCATCGCAACGTATTTCACCTTTACTGCTTTAACAGAAAATCTATGCCAAGGAATAAAAGTCCCAAGTAATCCGTCACGTAAATTTTCCGCCCGGGTTACAACACCCACAATATTGCCGTTATCATCGAAGACTGGACTCCCGCTTGCTCCAAAACCTAGCCTCGATGAAATCACATACATCAATCTGGAGTTCCACTTAATCCTGCCATTTTTAATAGTAAATTTTTCACCTTTGTAGACCGGAATCAAAACACGACCTTTTTTGTAATGATAGTTAAAATTCTCTCTTAACTTAAACCCGCCAACGCGGAACTCATTATCTAGACATTCAAGAACTGCAAGATCAGCCATCGTCAGATACCTTCTTATTTGCAATTTTTTACATCGACTATTGGATAATGAAAACTCCCCAACGCAATCTCTTTCGGTACAATTTTTCAAGACAAAATGAAAAGGAGCTATTATCTTGCCCTCAACCACGAAGCCGGTGGCTCTAGAGATTCCCGATAAGACCCCAACAAATTCAAGATTTTGACAAAAAAGCCCTAGCCAACTTAACAAAAGCAAAAAAAACATTACATGATAAACTTCGCAATGGCTTTTTTAATATAATACCAGCGACGATGGCAAGTAAACTGGGAATTTATGGATTGTCTACTATGGGTAAAAATCTGGCTTTAAATTTCGTGGATAAAAACACCCCTATTTCGGTTTTTAATAGGACATCCGGAGTTACGTATGAATTTGTCCGTACTGTAAATTCATCTAATCTTATCGGATTTGAACTGTTACAAGACTTTTTAGATTCGCTGGAATACCCTCGGGTAATTTTTCTCTTGATAAAAAGCGAAGCAGTCCATAAGGTACTGGAAGAAATGGCCCCGTTGCTGTCCCCCGACGACATTGTTGTCGATCTTGGTAACTCTTTTTACAGGGAATCCAGACAGTTATCGCAGAAATACAGAGACAAATTTAACTTTATTGACTGTGGAATATCCGGTGGGGAGGAGGGAGCTCGATATGGCGCAAGCTTTATGTTGGGTGGAACCGAACGCTCTCTGCATGTCAAGAATATTTTGGAACGTGTTGCGGCTAAAACGAAAGATTACCCTTGTGTAGAGCTTTTCGAAGGTTCAGGGGCCGGACACTTCGTCAAAATGCTACACAACGCTATAGAGTACGCAGTGATGCAATTTTTAGGTGAGATTTACGCATGTCTCAAAAAATTTAAGCTGGAGGATTTTGAAATTGCCGCAGTTTTCGAAAGTGTTTCGAAAACCGAGTTAAATTCTTATCTTCTTCAAATCACTATCGATATTCTCAATTTCTCCAAAGAAAACGGAATACTTGATCAAATTGAAGAAAAATCAGGTCAAAAAGGAACCGGAAAATGGGCTGTCCAAACCGCACTAGATTACGGACTGGGTGTGCCTAATATCACCTGCGCAGTTGAAGCCAGAAACCTTAGCCATTACTTTTCTGAATTTCAGTTGAGGAATTCCACAATGGTCGACAAAAAGATAGACTGCGGACCTTTGATCGATTTATTTTATCTATTCTACATAGCAATATATGATCAGGCAGTTCAAGTTTTAAGAAAATCAAGAGAGATCGAGCTTTTTAATTTCAAACTAAATCAGCCTTTTAAGGTATGGCAAGCTGGCAGTATATTAGCGAGTGATCACATACACCGTTTAACTGTCGAAGAGCTTGACTCCACAGATTCTTTCATCAGGGGTCCCAGAGAGATCAGGGATTTCTTTATTTACGATTTTGAAAAACAAATGGCTTCGTTAAAAAATTTTATAAAGATTGGATTGGATGCCGGATGTTTCATGCCTTGTTGCATGTCGGTTTACAATTACTTAACCGGTCTAACTGCAAGTTTCCCGCTTGGATTTAATCTTATTCAAGCTCAACGAGACTACTTTGGACGCCATGGAGTGCTCTTGAAAGGACAAACTAATCTCACCAACATTAAATGGAAATAAAAGTCGCTTGGCATGAGCTAAAAAAAACTTATCCGTGGATTCCAAAGAAAGCGTTAAACAAAAACGACTTGAGAAGGCTAGATGAGCTTCAAGAGGGTGATATTGTCAAAGTAGAAAGCGGCGGACGGGTTTTTTACGCTTACTTCGAAAATGGAGATCGAATAATTTTCAAAATTTTCTCGGAAAAAGAACCAAATCCAATACGCAGCTTCCAGTGTGCCCTACAAAGGGCTTTAGCATACAGGAAAAAACTCCGCCTGAACTCAAACGCCATGAGACTATTTTTTTCCGAGGCTGATAGATTCCCGGGAATAATAATAGACGACTACGAAGAAATAGCGGTTGTTCAAATCACATCCCAAGGCTTAAGGCCATATGCCAGTGACTTGTTGGATTGTGTAAAAGAAACCATCGGAAAAAATCAAGTTATGGTCAAGTCAGAATTCATCGAACAAACTGATTCTCAAAGGTTGGTAAGGATTCTTGAAGGAGATGTTCAATTTTATGTCGATCTAGGGCAAGGCCATAAAACGGGATTTTATTTGGATCAGAGGGCTAATAGGTTATTTTTATCAAAATTCGCGGAAAGTAACTCTCGCGTTTTGGATCTTTTCTGCTACACCGGCGGATTCGGAGTGCATTTTTTGAAACAAGGAGCCAAAGAAGTCACCTTTGTTGATGAGAGTTCAAAAGCTATTGAATTACTTGAAGAGAACTTACGTATCAATAAGCTTTCTGGAGCCAAAATCTTTCGAAAAGACTCGTTTGAATTTCTTAGAAATCATCAGGAAAGGGAAACTTATGACATTATTGTTTGCGACCCACCTGCATTTACCTCTAAGCGGGAACATCAACATAACGCCCTCGTTGGTTTCAAAAAACTGGCCAACTTATGTGTTAAAATTTTAAAAGATAACGGCATTTTTGTTCTTTTTTCTTGCTCATGGCATATAAGTCTTGTTCATCTAGAAGAGGTGCTTAAAGAAGTTTCCAATGAATGTCAAAGTTCTGTACTGATTACTCACTATTTGCTGCAGGACGTGGATCACCCGTATTTGCTCAATTTTCCCCCTTCATTGTACCTGAAGGGTGTTGTATGTCGGGTTATCCGGAATAAATAATCTTGAAATTTGGCACTTCAAGCAAAATTCTCTGTGGAGAGTATACGATGACACGGGTTCTTAAGGGAAAGTCTCTAAGTTCGTGTGCGTAAACGTTGAAAAAATAGCCGGAGATTCCACGAAGTTCTTGAAGAACCTTTTCGCTTTTCAACGCGAGACCACAGAGACTGAAGCAGTCTTTTGTCAACTGTATCAATTCATTTGTACCAGCAACAGCTCGAGACACTACGCAATCACAACGTTGAACTTCCTCAAGCACCGAGACGTTATCAAGCTGTAGATTATCCCGAGCTTTTCGTAAGTATTTCGTTTTTTTCGCGCTTTTGTCAAAGAGAAAAAATTTAATTCGAGGCAAAAAAATTGCCAATGGAACACCCGGAAAGCCCCCACCTGTACCGAAATCGAGAACGGTTTTTGGTGAAAGCAAATTCAGAAAAGGAGCGAGCAATAAACTGTCAATGACATGCTTGACGGTAAAATCGGAGGGAGGCACTCGGGTGAGGTTTAAATTATTGTTTGAAGCATATAAAAAATTCTTAAATTTTTTTAGCGTATGAATTTTCTCTAGTGACAGCAAGAGACCAAGTTCATTAAGAATACGTCTTGTCAACATTACAATTTTAGTGTTAAGATATTATTAGATTATATATTGAAAGTAATTTCGCTCGCTGATAATCATAAGAATGAAGTTCAGTCATTAGGTAGTAATGGTTTTGACCGTTATACAGATTTATCGGGAATTTTAAATACATTTTTTTTTACGGAAAAAATATGCATCGCCAAACTCAGCCTAGTCTAAAAGATCGAGTTGAAAAACGTACATGAAAAGCGGGAGAGATAATTTAGCCTTTAATTTTCGGTCAAAATCAGAACATTTTGTTGATCCTACTAAATCTCTAAAAAAACAGCTAAAATTGCTTGTTAAAACCTTATCGATTGCTGGAGCGGAAGATATTATTGCGCTTGATATTCACAAAATAAGCGATTTGGCCTCTTTTATAATAATTTGTTCTTCGCGAAGTGAGAAGCACAGTGAAGGAATACTGAGAAGAATCCAAAATGATCTCAAAGGACAAATTGATATTCGCGCGGTAGAAGGAGCAAAAAATCCAAAATGGGTGCTAATTGACGCTTATGATATCTTAATTCATATTTTTTACAAGCCCTTGAGGGATTTTTACAAATTGGAAGATTTATGGTACAGAGCCAAAAAAGTGGATATTAATAAGTATTTGTCAAATCGCCTTTATGCAGGCAATTCTAAATAACGTCAAATTTCTTAACAAGGAAACTAAAAATTTTCATTAGAGAAGTTCATTTTCAGAAAACCAAATCTAAAAACCAACATTCATAGGAGAAATTCGACGCAAAACAAAAAATTTTACTTTTTTAACCCCTTCTTTACTGAAGACGAAAACATGGCCTGCGGAGTAGGTAATTCAGGCTATTAGCTTCATCGAGCTTTAGTCGGTTTTTATGTTACCCAAAAAATATGCCTAGTACATAATTTTAAGCTTTTAACTTGCCATGTTTGCCGCCTTTTTACAGCTTCCATACATATGCTACGATGCTCTTTCATGGAAACGAAAAAATTTTCAATAAAGCGGCTCATAGAAGAATTTGTGTCAACAGCAAAGGAGGTTATTTATGAACCTCAAAAAACGATTTTGGTCATTGTATTGTCCATAATTGCTTTTTACCTCACGAGTAAATTTGAGGGCTTATTATTTGAGAACGACGTAAATTTGCCGTCCGGTTATTTGATTTTTAAAATTATGACCCCAATTTTTATAAGTTTTACAGTCGTGTACTTTCAAAAAGAAACTTTACAGTCTGCGCTTCAACACGTTAAACCACATATCCAACCTCTTTTGTTAATAGGTTTTTTGTGGTTCTTCACTGAATACCTGCTGTCAGAATTGACGTCTTGGATAATTTCGTCGAATGCTCAAGATTTTATAACTGAAGGTTTTACAAAGCCTCATGATGACTTCGAATTTGACCTAATCTCATTTGGAGTTACCAGTGTCGTTGCAGGTATAACTTTTGGGATTATTGCTACTTTTATTTCATTTGTGGCGTTAATTTCAGCCACTTATATAATAGTCAAACAAACTGACTTTTATCAGGCTGTTACCTTCGCGTTAAATTTCGTTTTATCCAACATTTTAGCGTTTACAGTATTTTTCATTGGGCTTTTTATACTTCTCTTTCTAGTTTCATTGATATTTTCAATTTTCACCGCAGGACTTAGCATTTTCGTTTTGTTCTCGATTTTAACGGTGATTCTGCCCATCTTTTTCGCAAAATTAATACATTAACCTTTCCCCAATAAGGTAGAAAGTAAACCTATTGAGTCTGCCTAAGAAATTTTAACGTCTCCTCCGCAAACCATTCAGGGGCCTCCATCATGGGAGCGTGCCCACAGCACTCCTTCACTACAAGCCTTGGATTTGGGAGGCGAGAGGCAAAAACTTGACCAACTTCTAGAGTGGTAATTTCATCATCCTTACCCCAAACAAGTAGGGTCGGAACTTGGACATGAGGAAGTTCATGAAACAAATAATCTCTTTTGGCGCTTTTTGCCGCAACAAGAAGCCTTTTGACGTTCTCCTTATCCGAGATAATTCTGTATATCTCTTCCACGTATTCATCTGTAACATGCTTGCTATCGAAAAAAACTCGATACATGTGTTTTCTAATATATTGCCGATCTGGCTTTACAGGAAGTGTATCTATAGAGTTCTCATACAATCCAGATGGACCCGCCAATATAAGACCTCTTATCAGATCAGGTTTTAAGAGCGCAACTCTAAGAGCGACATGACCGCCAAGGCTATTTCCACACAGGTAACACTTTTCAAAGTTATAAAACCGAAGAAAGCATAAAACATATAAAGCAAGAGCTTTTACCGAAACCTCAGATTTTCTACCTCTTAATATAGGAAATTCCAATGCGGTTACTCTGCAGTAATCCTTGAGTATCGGAATTACCTTTTCCCAGTTGGATAGATGACCAAATAGACCGTGCAATAGAATAATTTCACTACCTTGAGTGCCGTATGTCTTGAAAACAAATTCAGGTACGGTTCTCTCTGCAAGCCACTCCGGCTGAACCTGAAGTTGCTTGGAAAGTTCAAGTAATTCGTCGTACTCTTTGAAATCGCGCATAAATTACCTATCTAATTCAGCAACTTCCAAGTAGGATGAAATCAAATCTAACCTAAAACGCGTATCTCTGCCGAGGATATCCTGAACTTTTCTCAAGACTTCATGATAGTTTATCAAACAAACATGAACCAAGGTTCTTGTTTTTGGGTTCATTGAGGTTTCCCAGAGCTGCTCCGGATTCATTTCTCCGAGACCTTTGAAACGCGTTACAGAAACAGAGGAATTGTCATTTACGATTTTTTCTTTTTCCTCCTCGGAATGACACCAAAAAACCTTCTCCCCTCCCCCTTTGCTAGCCTTCAACGATACCCGATAAAGAGGAGGTCTTCCGAGAAAAATCTTTCCGTGTTCCAATAAAGGCGTCATCCACTTAGCAAAAAAACCCAGAAGCAATGTTGATATGTGCATGCCGTCAATATCCGCATCGGTCAATACGATGATTTTACCGTATCTTAGTTTGTCAATGCAAAAAGTTTCCCCTACTGATGTGCCTATGGCTGCTATGAGGTCGATTATTTCACGATTGTCAAAAATTTTTGACGATTGCGAAACCACTGTGTTCATAATCTTACCTCTAAGAGACAATACAGCCTGAAATTCCCTGTTTCGCGCCTGTTTAGCTGTGCCACCAGCACTGTCGCCCTCAACAATAAAAAGTTCGTTTTTTGACGTATCCCGTGACACACAATCCGCTAACTTGGCAGGCAAAGAGAACTTTTGGCTCGCATAAATTTTTTTTCTTATACTAGCTGTTGCCGCCTTAGAGGATAGCCGCGACCGATAAGCTACCTCAATTCTCTCAAGGACTTTGACAGTAAAATTTCTATTCACATTTAGAAACTCTTCGATACCTGAACAAATTTTGTTTACTTCCTGTTCACATTCCAAGCAACTTAATCTGTCTTTTGTCTGTCCCTGAAAAGAGAAATTATAACGCGAGGGGATAAACACACTGACAGCTCCACAAATGCCTTCTCTGATATCTTCAGCGGTAAACTTTAAACTTTTGTATTGCGGAAAATGGTTTTGAACAGCTCTTACAGCTTTTACGATCCCTGCCTTTAACGCATCAAGATGACTGCCGCCAGCTTTGGTCTCGATTCCATTGGCAAAAGATCTGAAGGCCTCAAATTCAGAGTCAGTCCAGGCTATAGCTACTTCAGTTTTTATATCGGCATTGTGTCTAATGTGAATGATGTCGTTGCCAACGATACTGAGTCCGCTTTGAGACACCCAGCCTTCGACAAGGGATTTAAGTCCACTGTGGCTCTCAAATACAAGCATTTGACCACTTGACTTGTTTAAAAACTCAAATTTGACACCGTGATAGACAAAAGATTTGACTTTCAACAATTCTTCAATTTCAGATGGATTGAATTTTGCAGTTTTAAAAATAGATTTGTCAGGCTTAAAAGTCACCTTTGTTCCGGTTTTGCTTTTAATACCCGGATAAGACTTTAACGGTGAGATTGTTTTGCCTCGAGAAAACTCAATTTTATATAACTTATCATCCCGGAAAACTTCAACCTGGAGAAACTCGGACAACGCGTTGACGACCGATGCTCCAACTCCATGGAGTCCTCCCGCAGTCACATAGACCCCTTCTCGAAACTTTCCGCCAGAGTGAAGAACAGTAAATATTACTTCTACTGCAGGCTTTTTTTGTCCTTCATGAATATCAACCGGTATACCTCTACCATCATCCTCTATTGAAATCACCTCAAACGAGGCATCCAGTTCCACTGCAATTTTTCTGGCGAAACCGTTGATTGCTTCATCCAACGAATTATCGACGATCTCCTTCAAAAGCTGAAAAGGTGTGTCAGTCTGGCCGATATACATTCCAGGCCTTTTTCTGACAGCATCTAACCCCTCAAGAACTTCAATATCCTTTGCGGTATACTTCATACAAATTTATTTCACAGATTTTGGCGATCCTCCTACTTTGCAAAAAAACTTTTCCAAACTGTTCAACTTTAAATTACTAGCCAAATCTTCGTTTAAGCTTTGAATATGTAAAACATCAATTAGCGATTCTTGATGGAGTAATTTAAGCAATTTTTTCATCTTTTTGCCCACAATTTCTGGCAATTCTTTGATGTTCAATATGGCTAATCTAGACAAGTTTGTCTTCAGAACAAGATATCCGCTTTCTGGCGTGCATTTTGCAAAAAAAATATCAGAGTCTTTTTTGATTAGGCTTTTCGGTTTTTTCCTCGGAACACTCAAAACCGGCAACACTTTTATGCCCCCGAAACCAGATCGGCTAATCAAAACAATTTTTGTTTCATTCTGTGTAACATTGTCAACTGTGACGGCGTATATTACACGTTCGCCATCAAGCATTTTCAGTTTATTCTGAAGTGGAACCCCGTTTCCAGTGATAGCGGGAAAATCAATCGCCTTTAAAGCGTATAGGTTGCCATAATTTGTAAAAAACGTTACCACAGTGTTAAGTTTAATTTTTTTACAAATTAAATTCTCATCTGCGGTATCCTCGGAAACGGACCTTGTTCTTTTTATGTATCCAGATTTTTTAACAACTATATACCACTCCTCTTCTCCAATAATGTCCTCTAACTGAACTTTAGTTGTGTCAACTTTCTCGATAATTCTACATTTTCGCTTGGTTCTGTATCTGGTTATGATTTCTTCAAGTTCTCCAATTATCACCTTATTAATTTCTTGATCAGAATCCAATATTTTTTTCAGCTGTCGACTTTCCTGCTCCATTTTTTCTTTTTCCATGATAAATTCTTTGAAGCTAGCTTCGCTAAGTTGATAAATTCTTAAATCAACAAGAAACTCCGCCTGCTTGTCGGATATTGAGAAAACATCCTGTAGCTTCTGGGCGCATTCGACCCTTGAGCGACTTTTTCTTATTACTTGCATGAATTTGTCGAATTTTCTTAAAACAATTTCAATTCCTTCAAGAAGATTGATCTGGCGCAGCAGTTTCTCACGCTCAAATTCGAGTTTCCTCTTTATTGTGTTTTTGCGAAAATTGATAAATTTTTTGAAATATGTGATAATATCAAACGTAATCGGTAGGTACTTGTCAGACGGCGTGACGTCGATAGCTGTAAACTGAATCGGATAATCGATCTCAAGTGGCGTATGTTTAAGTAAAAACTCTTTTGCTTTGTCGAGTGAAACATTACTGTCGATTATTACTATTATTCTTATATCTTTGTCGGATTCATCTCTGACGTCTTCAATAAAGGAAGCCTTCTTTTGTTCAACGAGCGTCAGTAATTTCTCAAGAACAGCTGATTTTAGTACTGAATAAGGTACAGATTTAACAATCAAACCCTGCTTTCCGCGCGGTAGTTTTACCTCTTCAATCAATGCTCTTAACTTAATACTTCCCTTGCCTGATGAATAAATTTTTAATAATTCCTCCCTATGTGCCACTATCTCGCATTCAAGAGGGAAATCAGGTCCCCTTAAAATCCTGAGGATATCTTTGATTGATGCGTTCGGGTTTTTTATGAGTTCGATACAGGCTTTGCAAACTTCTTCAAGATTGTGTGGCGGAATAGCTGTTGAAAGACCAACCGCTATGCCTGAAGCTCCATTGACCAGCAAATGAGGAAATCGGGCTGGAAGAACTTCGGGCTCAAATGAAGAGCCATCAAAATTTGGCAAGAAAGGCACCGTATTCTGATTCAGCTCTTTCAACAATTCAAGCGCTAATTCAGATAATTTAACTTCAGTGTATCGATAAGCCGCAGGAGGATCTCCGTCAATTGAACCAAAATTGCCTTGCCCAATGACTAGCGGGTGCAAAAGGGAGAAAGGTTGGGCAAGTCTAACAAGTGCTTCATAACTTGACTGATCACCATGTGGATGATACTTAGCTAGGACATTGCCTATGACGGAAGCGCTTTTTTTTGTTTGTCCGTTTGGCATTAAGCGAAGGTCGGAATACATCGCGAAAATTATTCTCCTTTGAACTGGTTTTAGGCCATCCCTGATATCTGGTATGGCTCGACCTGTTACAACGGATAACGCAAAACTAGCGTATCTCTCCTCAAATACTTCTAAAAAATTTTTGACTATAGTCTTCATGTTCAGTCTAGCGGAAAAAAGTGCCGAGGAAGGGAGTCGAACCCTTACGCCCCCGAAGGGCATCGGATTTTGAGTCCGACGCGTCTGCCAATTCCGCCACCTCGGCGATGACGAAAATTATTCTAACGAAGATTCACATGCTAAAAAATACTATTAAAATTAACCATAGCAATCTTTTTTATTCCGTTAAAGTTTTAAAAAAAAAATTTAGTACTAGGTGTAGAATGAAGCAAATGTATTGGAAGTTGTGTAGCACAAATCAAAACCGACCCGATAGAAAAGTCAAATTGCGGTATCAAGTTAAGATGTGATGTGTGTAAATGTACCCCAAGAACAATCAATAACAAATTGATGGCGGACACATTTGACGAGGTGTTAAAACAGCGATTGTCTAATTGATTGTGTAAATTATAACATCCTTGTTCACCTTGGTTAACCAAAATTTGAAGTTGTTTGTTGATAATATACCAGTTAGGAATACTGTGTTTTGACCACCTCTAGTAAAGGTCTAAGTAAACACCATAACATACCTTAAGTAGCGCCTTCTCTGATGGCATTGACCTTTTGGCATATAACACCTTCCTTAGCTTGCTGTTGACACTCTCGATGACATTAGTAGTCGTAATAAGTCTTCTAAGCTCAAACGGATACTTGAAAAAGGATGTTATGCCTTGAAAGTCCTTCTCCCACATCTTGACTACATCTGGATATTTACCATTCCACTTAGCCTTAAACTCCTTAAGCCCTTCCTCAGCCTCTGACACCGTTGTGGCTCTATAGATTACCTTCAAGTCCTTTACCACCTGAAACCTATCTTTTGCCGATACCTTCTTCATACTTTCTGACCTTCGGAGTTTCTTTTATACTGCTTAGCCTCTATGGCAGTTTTAGGCTCTACTAGCAGAGCTTGAGATATGGTTTCTTGTAAAAACCTTTTAAGAGCATTCATACTATCTTATCTTGTCGTGTCTCGTTCCTTTCATAAAATCGATACTTTCCATACACTACATTCACAGAAATAAAGGGACGTCCTTTTTGGTTTTCATTTCCGAAGTACTACTTTTTCAACAAACCCATAATTTTTATACAAACCTAAAAAATGCTTAATTATAAAAGTGTTGTTCTAGTGGTTTTGGTCACTGACGTATTCAAGCCTTGAGTGTTTCATTAGACCACGCCTATAACTTGGAAAAATTTCAGCTGATAGACTTAAACTATGGTTACCTCCGTGTAGGAAACTTATTAATTATGAAAACGACGAGTCAGAAACCAAAGCTCTCACTGTGCTAAGCGCCCCAAATACAACCTCAATTTTTGTCTCAGTTGGCGTTTCATCGGACTCTAATAACTTCATAACTATTGGATAAAATGCGTCAAAATCAATTTTGAGGACTTCTTCAATCAAACCTGACCAGATTCTATTGGTTTCCTGTAGCATACTTTCTGCAACATTTCTAGCTCTGTTAGGATCCAACGCCCCTAAGATTGTTAAATAGTTTAGAGCCCTTATCCACGGATAAACCATCCAAGTCAAACCTTCTAATCGATAAAACCTCTTTTTCTAAAAATTCGCAGGTAAATCTATCATCTGTTTTGCAATTTTGCCTGATCCAAGCACAAAACTCCCCATCAGTACCTATTGACTTGAGCCACTCAGCTAGTTGCTCCGAACTTACTGAGTCGGGAACTATACCGATGAAATATAACGCCAGACAAACTTTATGAAGGAACTTCCTATCCACCCTTGTTGGAGCCATGTTAAGTAGACCCAGTGCTGTTTCAAATACTGAATTTAAAGACCACCTTTCCTGCTTACTGAGTTCAAAACCCTCTCTTAGAAATCTGCCTCGACAGAAAATCGCAGTTAACAAAATGGGACCTGGCACTTTTACAGTAGAGATGACTTTACCTAACGCAGTTATTGAGCGAATGCAACAATCGTGGTCATTTGATTCGATAGCTAACTGGGTCATTTCCCAGAGGGCAATAGTCATAATTTCACTCGAGTCAGCACGAGATACACCTTTTTCTAACCTCCGTAATTCGTTATCTATAAGAGCGAGATACTCCTCAAATCGCAAGCTTTGAGACTCTATGAGCAAACTTAAAACTTCTTTTCTTAAATAAGCATCTTGGCTGACAACAAGCGAATGTTTTAGATTTTTAATTAATTTTCCTGGTAAAAATTTGTCTCTAAAGCTACAATGGATAGAACCGCTGAATGTTCCTGCCCTTGCTCCAGCATTCCACTCAACTACACGAGTTACAAGATCAACAAACCGTGCTTCCTGATGTTCTGACAATTCATCTTTAGATTGTAACTCGATTAATGCTCTGAGGGCTGCGCTCCGAGTGCACGCTGGTAGATCGATCCTTTCGGCGATATAAAACAGTTCATCAATTGTCAATTTCTTTTTTACCCCAAGCCCATAAATGCTTTCGGCTAGCCAAAAATGGTCATCATAATCTATGGTCACCTCAGGATCATTAAAGGATATTAGGATAGATTCCCCAACTCCATCAGCTTCATTCAAATGTCTAAAGTGTGCCCTAAATTTCTGATTGACAAAATCTAAAGCCCTATCTGAACCACTATCTAATAATATGCAAATAACTTGGTACCTAAGCTCCTCATGGTCAAACAAACCATAATCCAAAACCATATCCACAAAATCTGGGTTTTTAAATGACTGTAGAATAACTAACAAATCACCTGTTAATCTAAGTCTATCTTCTAGTTTTTCATCTGATACTGACAGTATTTCCTTGAGAAACTGCCAAGCTAATTCTTGAACATAAGGTTGTCTTTTAAACCAGAGAGCATAACTACACTTGCTTTTTTCCCACCATAACCTCAAAAATTTTGATCCCTGATTTCCACCCTGTTCAAGATCATACATGTCAAGAACACGTGGTGCCGCTTCCTGTGGATATTTTTGTTCTAATTCCAAGGCAGCCTGTCTCCAACGTTCCCAAAGAAATTCAGGGAATTGAGTATCCTGACAAAAATCACTTAGAGAAAAACCTATTTGTGCCCGTCTTTTGGCAAGTTCATCAAATTTTTCAACCACAAACGAAAGCGACATCTTTCGTAACTTCTGAATCCGTTCATGACGGTCAAATGATTGAGCCTTAGAAATTTCAACCATACACACATGTCAATCCTTGTTCTAGCATTAGTCAAGTAACGGTAAAAATTGTAATAAAGACCGAAAAACTACGTCGTTTTTTCAACTGAGATAATGCTTTGTTAATGAGTTTGCAGGAAAGAGTTTTTTGAAAAAAAGTCTGAAGTTTCTCAAATAAAGTGCTTAAGACTCCTAATACTTTTTTTCCTAAGAAAAAATCGTTTTTCGAAAGACCTTCACTGTTTCTTGACACGAATCATATTCAATTTTATATCTCAAAAGGTTCCTTCTGCTTGCTGTCCTGATTAATGCCTGTCAGGGACACACACAAGAAACAAACGATCGAACGAAAAGCGATTCATACCTGAAAAATGTAACAAATTTTCAATCGCAGCTGTTTTTCGACAACTTGTTTTGCGCAAGAAAACACATACTTACTCGTTTTGTGAAAAAAGTCGTTTTTATCCAGTTGCCTTCTTGATCAGTGTAAGATCGAGTGGTTTGACATCGAGCCCATTCAAAAAAAAGTCTGTTCCAACGAAGTACTTGCTTCAGACTTGATACTTGGTTGTAAAATAATGGAGTCATTTCAATGTCCAGAAATTTGCTTTACTTGGCACTTTTTTTGGTGTTTGCGGTCGTTTATGGTCAGCAAAATTATGAAGAGATTAATTCTCTTGGTTTAATTAAAGCCCTGGAGTTGGGAGAACGCGGGGTAAGTTATTATGATCCAAAATCGATAAAAAAAGAGGGCAACAAAGGTTTTATCGATATATACGTGTATTACAACCCACCTTACAAAATGAATGTCAGTAAAAGCATTCAAAAGTATAGTTTTGATTGCAACACAGGTGACTGGCGTATTGAAAAAATGAAAGATTTTAAAACCGATGGCAATGTGATGGAGTTGCCTGATTGGTTCCTTAAACAAGCGCCAACTCAAAAAAATTGCGCTGGGTGTGAATCCGATAGGTATTTTTCGTTGGCTTGCGGGAAAAAAACGTGATTGACTAAACTTTGAGAAGAACTTCTAAGACCTAGAGGCTTTCGGTTTTGCTCTAAGCCATAAAAGAGCTGCTTTTTGAGATTTGATAATTTGCTTCTTTTGCCATATTATGGACCAAAGTCTTTCAATATCAAAAAATGCCAGACCAAACCAAAAAGACGCCGTTGCTTAAATTTCTTTTAAGCTGTGGTGTCATGTCTCGAAGAAAACTGGTCAAGGCTGTGCTAGATGGGAAAGTCACCGTCAATAAATCGGTGGTGAAAACGCCTGATTTTCCCGTAAATCCGTCCAAAGATATCGTTAGATACAAAGATAAAATATTAAAGCAAAAACCAAAGGGTGTGGCGGTTTTTTATAAACCTGCAAAAGTTTTAACCACTATGAGCGATCCGCTTGGACGGCCAACTGTAGCGGATTATCTTCCAAAAACGCTTCACGGATATTTTCCGGTTGGAAGGTTGGATTACTGGTCAACAGGGCTAGTTGTTCTAACAAATGACGGCGACCTAGCTTACCACCTGCTACATCCAAAATTTCAAGTTTCAAAAACTTATGATGTGAAGGTTTCAGGGATCCTTGAGGAAAAAGACTTAAGAAAACTCAGAAAAGGACTTATTATAGATAAAAAATTAATCAAATTTGATGAAATTAAAGTGATCCAGCAAAACGGAGGGAACACCTGGCTAAGGATCACCCTTCATTCCGGCGAAAATCGTGTCATCAGAAAATGTCTTGAAAAAATTTTTCATCCTGTTTTGAAACTCAAGAGAGTCAAAATGGGACCTTTCAGCCTCAAAAATTTAATTCCCGGCGAGCTTCGGGTTTTGCCAGAGAAAGAGTACATCAAATTAAAGAGCGAAATAATGAGGAAAACTCAAAACCAAGAAAAAGTTGCCAACTAGCGATAGATATTATCCGTTTTTTGAAAGATAATCTCTGTATGTTCAGGGTCCGCTTGGGTGACGAGCTTGAAATCGAAGAAGAAAAAATATACGCCACTTGGCTTGAAAATCACTGTTTCACATTCAGCCGCGATCAAAAGTATGACGAGAATTTTATTTTCGTTTTGCCACCGCCCAACGCTAACGGCGAGTTACACTTAGGCCATTCGTTTGGTTATACGATCATGGATTGTATAGGGAGATTCCAAAGACAACTTGGTAAAAATGTTCTCCTTTTGCCCGGGAAAGATCATGCTGGGATACAAACTCAAGTCATTTTTGAAAAATTATTAAGAGATCAGGGAATAGACACCACAACCTTAACAAGAGAAGAACTATATAAACGGTGTTACGAGTTCTGTATCGATAGAGCCAATTACATGAGGTCGCAAGAGAAAAGTCTCGGGCTTGGCGCTGACTGGAATTTTGAATTGTTTACTCTGGATCCTCGAGTTTCAGAGATTGTGTTGGACACTTTCATAAAACTTTATGAACAAGGTTATGCTTACAGGGCTGAAAGAATCGTCAATTGGTCTATTGTTTCAAATACCTCAATTTCTGACATAGAGGTTGAACATGTTGAAAAGCCAGGGACCTTATTTTTTATTGTGTACCCGTGGTCGGACGACATCGAGTTAGAGCATGAAGGCGATAATTACTTTGACTTGGAGCCAGACGATGTTTTAAACGATGCCTTTTTGGTTAAAAAATTGATGAATCCGCCTAAACGAGCTTTGATAAAAGGCAGAAAGTGTGTTTTACATCCAGTTGTTAAAAAATTAAAGTCTGAAGAATTTTTGGTTTATCTGCCAGAGGTCGATTTGCATAAAGGCATTACAGTTGCGACTACAAGACCAGAAACAATGCTTGGAGACACCGCGGTTGCGGTCAACCCAGATGATGTCCGTTACAAAAATTTAATAGGGCGTGAAGTTACCGTTCCGTGTATAAATAGAAAAGTCAGCATAATTGCCAGCCCGCTTGTTGACCCGACCTATGGAACAGGCGCTCTCAAGGTAACACCCGCTCACGATTTCAAAGACTTTGAAATTGCCAAGCAAAAAAATTTGCAAATCGTTCAGGTCATAGGCAAGGACGGTCTGATAACCCAAAACGGAGGCAAGTATTGCGGGCTAACTATTCAGCAGGCTAGACAAGCAGTTATCAACGACTTAAAAGAAGAAGGTCTTCTTGTAGATACAAAGGAAATTGTGCATTTTATTCCAGTTTCAGAGAGAGCAAAAGACGTCATCGAACCTTTAGTAACTGACCAATGGTGGATAAAAGTAGAGTCTCTGAAAGAAGAAGCTTTGCGAAGGGTTAAGAATAAAAACGAATTGGAGGTATTTCCAGAAGAGTTTCGCTCACTAATCATTCAGTGGTTCGAAAGACTTGAAGATTGGAATGTGAGCCGACAACTATGGTGGGGTCACAGGATCCCTGCATGGTATCAGAACGGGGATGTCATTAGCGTTTCTAGGGAAGTCCCCGATAATGCGTCACAAGACCCAGACACCTTCGACACGTGGTTCTCATCGGGACAGTGGGCATACTCAACTCTCGTAGCGCATAATCTTCTCGATCTTACGGCATGCGAAAACTGGTCTCACAATTATCCCACCCATTTAATGGTCATGGGTAGGGACATACTTTTTTTCTGGGCATGCAGAATGATACTTTTAGGTCTATACAGAACAAATAGAATTCCTTTTAAAAAATTATATTTCCATGGACTAATCCTGGATGAAAAAGGTCAAAAAATGTCCAAATCGCGAGGGAATGGAATTGAGCCGAAAGAAGTTCAGAGCAAATACGGAACAGATGTTTTGCGTTTAAGCCTTCTAAACGGTTTTACTCCTGGAAGAGATATTAGATTTGGTTTTTCAAAATGCGAGCCTTGGTCAAGATTTTTAAATAAGCTTTACAATTGCGCCAAGTTCATCAAACTGAACTCGGGTCCAGAAACCGCCACAAACATAATTCATCCATTATGCGCAGAGTTAATCAGGTCAACAAGAACGAAATGCGAAGAGTACAAAAAAGGTTTCGAAATATTTGAGCTTTCCTCAGTTTTGGACAATATCTACACGTTCTTTTGGGACACATTTTGCGATTGGTATATTGAAATTAGCAAGGTCCTTTTGAAGACACCTTTTGCCCTTGAGCAAAAAACCGCACTTAAGAGCGCATTTGAAGCTATTCTTTTTATGTTTCACCCATTTGCTCCCTTCGTTACAGAGTATTTGCACACGAATTTTCTGGGTGAGAAGATGCTGCTTGCTAAAAAAAGATTCTCCGATTTGACTTGCTATAAACTTGAGGTTGCTAATTCGGATTATGACATGCTTTCTTTGTTCGAAATTGTCAGATTGCTCAGAAGATTCAAACAGTTTTCCACAGATCAGGTTGATTTTTTTGTTGAAAAATCTTTTAACTATGAAGATGATATAGTCGCATCCCTTTCAAGGTGTAACAAGTGTCAATCATCAGACTGTAATGTAGAAATTTTGGTTCGAACTAAAAAAGTTTTTATTAAAATCAGGGACATACCGGTTCTAAAAAAGGAACTACAGAAACGTCTAGACGCAGTAGAAGCACAGTTAGAAAGAATTGAAAAGTTGCTAAAATCGGATTTTTCGTCAAAGGCGCCTTATGAAGTGGTTCTAAAAGAAAAGCAAAAATATGAGCAGTTAAAAATTGAAAAACATGAGCTGGAAAACCAGTTTGCAAGCATTTCGGGTAAATAAAGCATTAACTTACCCAAAAATGACATCATGCAGGTAGGGCTCAAAATCGGTTCATTCTTTTGTTCAACTCTTAATGGCAATAGTTTAGAAATACAAGACACTATTAAGCTTAGGAAAATAAACTCGTAGTTTGTTCCCTCTCCGAGACCAGTATTTATCGGCTGTAAGTTAGCTTGCTTAAACTGCTTGCGTCTCGTATCCCAAAGCAAGTCCCAATAAAATCGAGAAATTTTGGGCGGATTTAATAGCTTC